>NZ_BAAAPO010000015.1:0-202802 GCF_039531185.1 Nostocoides veronense | reverse complement strand
CACCGAGGTCACGGGCCCTACCGCGTCACCACGCAGGGCACCCGTGCCCGGTCAAGTTCGAAGAGCCTGAAAAGGTGCGAGGAACGGTATCGCCCTTGTCCTTCCAGAACTGTTCGTGGGCGTGCCAAATGGGCAGCCAGACGTACGCCCTGTGTAGTCCCATCTCCGCAATGATCTCCGGCACGTCATCGCTTGGCTTGCGATTGGTGATCTTCCTTCTCTGCTCGCGGTCTGGATAGAACTCCATGATCAGGGTGTCGAGCACGAGCGTAAAGATCGCCTGGGCCGAGGCGTGATGGCCCCCACCTAGTGCTCCAAGCCCGTCGCGGACGAAGTGAACCGCCGTCGCCACCATGGGGTCATCACAGCCGTCGATGACGGTGGTGCAGTCCTGGACGATGGCGTCGAATCGGTCGCTCAGCACCTGCCTTCGAGCAGCCCGGGTGGGTGCCTTTACGAGCCTGACACCGATGTCCGCACGAGGTACCAGATAAAGCGGGATGCCTTCTGACTCTACGAAGTCACGGACCTCCACCATGGTGATCTTGTCGCTCGCTGAACGCAGGTTCGGCGGGAGCATCCACCTGTTGAACCTGTCGAACAACCCCGGGTCGACAAGCGGTTTCAGATTTATCCGTAGCCCTGCCAGGAGTGCCTTGTAATCCGCGCCGAGACCCTCCGTGGCCGACCGGATGTTGTCGAGCACTCCCGATGTCACCCAACCACGTTGGAGGTTCTGCATCGCCGGAGCCATGGCCGCTGTGAAGTCCGTGGACACAAGCCGGTGAAGGCTCCCCAGGTGCGGGGCCAGAATCCCAGAGAAGTCGAGATTCGGCATGATTCCCCGGAAGTCGATGTTGGGCATGACTCCTTGGAAGTCAAAGGACGGGATCATCCTTGCCGCATAATCCCTGCCTAGCCCCGCTGCAAATGAAGAGGCTGCATCGGTCTCGAAGCCGTGGTCACTGCACTCTTCCGAGTCCTCGGCTGATTCGTCCGGCTCGTCGACCATCTCAGTAGTCGCTTGCCACGCCGGACTCGTAGAGTCCCTTAGCGGTCTTGGCGTCCCGGATGGCCTGTCGGACGTGGTGCTTGGTCAGGTCCAGGACACGCATGGTTCCTCCGGTTTCGGCCACGGACTCGATGCGGCGGAACTCGCCTTGGTACTTCTCCGCGAACGCTGCCAACCCGCGCAACTTGGGCAGGGCGTCGGAGAGGTGGTGGCCGTGGGGGTCCACGAGGTCCGCGACGACTTGGCCGGTGTGATCGGTGCCGAAGAAGATGAAGTCGGGCCGGACGGCCTTCCAGGTGCCGGAGTCCTCGCGGTAAGCGATGGCCAGGGACTCCTTGGTGGCGCGGGCGGGGTTACGGTACCAGCCCTTGAAGCCGGGCTGCTTGGCCTCGGAGTCCAGGACCTTGCGCTCCCACTCGTTGAGCGAGATCGGGTAGGAGCCGTCCTCAGCCGCCATGAGGTGCATGAGGCGGGTCTCCAACGGGCTCTCGGTCCCGTCCTTATCCCGCACCATCGTCTCGGCCTGGGCTGCCTTGGGCACGGTGAGGGAGATCCGTTCAGGTTGGGTGGACATGCCCTCCAGCCGGTCGTACTCCGCCTGCCGTTCATCCGAAAGTCCCTTGCGAGCGACCCGGGTTTGATTGAGCCACGTCCTCGCCAGGTCGTCGGCCTCGGACTCCACGGCCTCTGCGACCTCAGGCACCCGTCCGAGAGCAGCGACGGTGATGTTGGCCTCCAGGAGGTCGTCATCGTCGCCGTCCGGGCCGACCAGGTGGTTGACGTAGGACGAGCACAGGGCAGGGCTCAGGACGCGCGCAGCGGCCCGGTAGGAGTCCTCGATGGCCCGAGGGTCCGCCGACTCCTGGAACGACTTGTAGGAGAACCCGCCGCCGATCCGGCCTCGGGCCTCCTCACCGCTCATGGTGAGCACGTCCTCGCGCGCTTGGTCGACCTTCTCCTTGTGCTGCACGGCTCGCCCATCGAGGACGGCGTGGAGGTGCTTGTGCGCCTTCTCGACGGCTTCCTCGACCAAGTTGTCCTTGGATAGTGCCGTGGCGAGCGCGGTGAGCCTGCGGATCGGCTTGACGCCCTTCTTCGGGATCGTCACCGAGGGCAGGGCGGAGAACGTCTCCCAGACCTCCGCAGGCACCTTGGGATTGGGGTGCAGGTCCACCGGGTCGAAGAGGACGCGGCGTCCCTCACCGCCTCCGGTGTCGTTGTCTTCCTCGTCCTTGGAGGTCGCGCCCTTCATGAGCATCTCGGCCACGCCCGTGGCGGTCTTGCGGTCGAAGAACGGCAGCAGGCAGTCCACCGAGTTCAGCAACTCGTTGCCCGGGATGCGCCGTGCCAAGGGGGTGCGGATCATCCGCCCGAGCAACTGGGTGATGTGGGTGCGGTCCTTGGCCGGACGCATCGAGACCAGCGCCTCGGCGCGCGGGCAGTCCCAGCCCGTGGAGATCGCAGACTTCGCCAGCAGCACCCGCACGTGCGTGGCATCCTGCGCCCGCTGGGGCTCGATGTAGGGCACGCCCTGCTGACCCACCAGCAGGTCCTGGTGCTCACCGAAGACGTTCGCCACGGCGTTGGGGCCGAGTTCGGGCCAGGCGTCATAGATCGTGTCCAGCGTCCGCACCAGCGTCTCCTGGGTGGGCTTGTCACCCACCTGCACCACCAGCAGCGGCATGACCGGATCGGCCTCCTCCTGCTCCTCGGCATACGCCAACCAGGCAGCGGTCGAGGCGCGGACCTTCTCCACCGCCCGCCGCAGCAGCACCGTGTCGAAGACCCCCTGCTCGGTCGGGATCGAGAGCACGATGTCGTCCTTCAACAGCCCTGACGCCTGCACCAGAGCCGAGTCCACCTCAACCGAAGGCAGAGCAGTCCGACCCTTCGCATCCTTCATCGCGGCCTCGAACCGCTCCACCGTGGCCGAGATACCGAACACCACCGGCATGGGCGGGACAGCGCCGTGGCCGTTGATCAGCCGCTGCACGATGGTGCTGCGGTCCCTACTCGTCGTCCCCATGCCCCGGTGGGCCTCGTCCAGCACGAAGTACAGCATGAGGTCCTTGTTCTCGACGGTGTTGGTGATCACGTCGTAGATCGAGGACTGCATCTCATCTGGACGAGGCTCGAACAGGCGCACCTGCCCCAGAGCCGGGGAGGGTTCTCCGCGCACCAGGCGCGAGTTCTTGGACAACTTCTGGGTGTTCAGGAAGTACACGTGACCGGGCCTCAGGGAGGGCTCGGAGAACGTCGTCTCGATCACCCGCAACCGGGAGTCGAGTTCGCTCGCGGCCTCCTGCAACCGGGCCCGGGACTGCTCGTTCAGGGACGGGTCGTCGGAGAACCACAGCACGACCGCCCCGGGGTCGGGCTCGAAGTCGAACTCGTCGTTGCCGAAGAAGAGCGCCTCGATCACCGCAGCAGCCATCACGGTCTTGCCCGCGCCGGTCGTCGCCGTCAAAGAGAACTGGGTCTTGGACCCGTAGCGGTGGTACATGTCTCGGGCCTGCTCCAGGTTCCGCAGCACGTCCCGGACGGCCTCGCCCTGGTAGTCCTTCAACGTGTAGCGCATCAGCGACCACCCCTCAGCATGAAGTTCTGCAAGTACGACTCGTACAGCCGCACCGGGAGCACCGCACTGGGCAGGTCACGGCACACCATCTGGAACGCCGAGTCATCATCCGTGACGATGAACGCCGTGCGCGCCGACTCCTCCTCAGCCACCCGGGCCACGAAGTCCCCGGCCTGATCCAGGTTCCCCAGGACCGCGTACGTCTCGGCCACGTCCCAGCCGTCCTCGCCCAGGTCGGTGATGATCCGCCCCTGCGACCCGGCACGCATCCAGAGCATTGGAGCGATCCGCTCGAACGCCCTGTTGTGCCGCACCGACAGTGGTGCCTCGTACGTGAGCGTGAAGAACGCGGCGTTCTCCTCGAACCCCTCGCTCATCGGGAACTCGTCCACGAACTTGTAGTCGCCCTTGATCGGCTCACCTTCGGGGGTCCTACCCGTGATCGCGGCAGTCACTCGCGGCTTGGCGATGTAGTCACAGATGCCCTGCGACTCCCATTCATCGTCGCCAGGCCGTAGGCCCTTGCTGCGGAGCCCGCGCTGCTCATCCGCGCTCACCTCGTTATTCGTCACCGAGATGCACTGTCTGCGGCCACCGTCTTGCTTGTTCAGCCGCATCACGGAGTGAGCAGTCGTGCCGGAGCCGGAGAAGAAGTCGAGGACTACAGCGTCCGGCTTCGGCGACACAAAAAACCGCAGGGCATCCTCCACCGCGTAGAGGGATTTCGGGAAAGGGAAGCGGCGGGCTGGAAGGAGGAGACTCAGGAGACGAGTTCCGTGCTCCGAAGCCGAGTGCCCTGAGAGTGCCCACTGTGTTGTGGGCACCCGACGACTAACCCCCACGGCAAGGCCGTCCACCTCAATGTGGCCGTCCTCGCCAAGAGTGGCGGCTCCGAAGACACCCTTGCGGACCTTTTCCTGCTCGCCCGACTTCAAGTACGAGATGGCGGTCTGAGGCCCCTGAAAGCGACCTATGCGCAGGAAGCCTGCGTCTCTCAGTGTTCGTGCAGTCTCTGGTCCGACCTGCCATCTCCCCTCGGTTCCGTCTGCTCGCATGGGCCAAACTGCCACCGTGCCCGGAGGCACGGAGACCTGTGCCCTATCAGCAGAGGGGGCGAGAGCGTCACCCACGCCCGCGAAGGTTCCATCGGTGTCATTCAACAAGATGGGGTAGAACATCCCCGGGCGATCTTGGCGCGCGACTCCAGTTCCGGAGCGGATCATGCTGACCCACCGAATCTGCCCCGTGGTCGTTGCCCTCGTTCCCAGCCACTCTGGGCTCAACACCTGGGGCACGGGGGCGGCAGCCCCGAATGTCACGAAGAACAAGTACTCGTCGGATCGTGCGAACTGCCCGACTCTGGACGATCCCTTTGGGTTGATGAGCACACTCACCATTTGGATGCGGGCTTCGGGGAAGACCTGTTCCAGCAGGATGGCCAAGCGTGCATGTTCCTTCTCGTCAATCGTGACGATCAGAACCGAGTCGTCCGGGTTCAGCAGTTCTCGGGCGACCTCCAGCCTTCGCTCCATGAACGCCAGCCACTTCGAGTGCCGGTAGTCGTCGTCCCCCTCGACGTAGTTGTTGTTGTACTTCCAGTCCTTCGCACCCGTGTTGTACGGCGGGTCGATGTAGATGGCGTCGACCTTGCCCCGATGGGTGTAGGTCAGCATCTCCAAGGCGTGGTAGTTCTCCGCGTTGATCACCGTGTGGAACGGCTTGTCCCCACCGCGCTCCACGCGCCCCGTCTCCACCAAGCCCGGGTAGATGCGATCGTTGAACTCTGCGACCACCACCAGGTCATCAACGATGACGGACTGGTTCTCCGGCTCTTCGGCATCGAGTTCCAGCAAGTGCGCGACTCGGCCCCCGTCCACGCGCTCGATCTGCTCCACCCGCCACAGCCGCTGGTCGCCCTGCTTGACCTCCCCCCGGGGCGGCAACACGCGCACCTTGTCACCCCGACGCACAGCACGCCCGGGCAACTCCACGGCCTCCGGCTGGTGCTGCTCGAAGACCAGGCCGAACGTCCGCCGCTTCATGAGGGCGGCGAACTCCTTCTCCAGGTCGTCACCGAGTTGTTTGTCGGCCTTTCGGGCCTGCCTGAGTAGTTCAGTCAGTCGCGACAACTCGCTACGTCTCCTTCAAGGTCTGCAAGTGCTCGAACTCGCTCTTTGTCATCGTAGGCAGCGGCACCGACAGAACCCGGAGACTTGCCGGGCCGGCGAGTAACGCCCAGTGCGGCCACCCAACCTCATCTCACTTGCCCCCGGCCTCAGGGCTCGGCGTCGGTACCGCCACGTGACTGCTCGTCGCTCACAACGTCGAACTTGATCCCCAAGGCGCGCTTCATGGCCGCGAAGTCCTCCAGCCGCATGGGGCCGTCCCCGCGCATGAGCCTCCAGAACTGATCCCGGCCCATGCGTGTCTCCTGAGCCAACTGGTCGATTGTCACGCCACGCCATTGAGCCGCGTCTCGGACGAAGTAGCAGACGAGGTGCTGCCACTGAGCAGCCTGCAACTGGTCTCGCTGGCGGTCTGTCAGGGGCGCTCGCTGGCCACCAGCCGCTCCGGGACGATCCGCCTGCCAGGCAACTTCCTTGAACTGGTTGAAGTTCTTCGGCTCCACTAAGAAGGACTTGGGCACCCACCCAAACTTTGCCATAGCAGCAACGTACCAAGGGCGCAAGGAGCCGGTGGGAAGTTTCGCCCCACCGGAGTGGCGGAACCGCCCTAGTTGACCTTCTTTCTTCCCGCCGCCAGGCCGGTACTACCACTAGCGCACTGACCGCCGAGGACGGCGGACCAACGTGGAGTCATGGAAGTCGACAGTTCCCTGACCTATCTCACCCACCTGACCCGCTCAGTCTTCCGGCAGAGCGACCGGCCCCTCCCAAAGGCGCGCCCCGAGCCCCTGCTCTGTGCGCGCGACTGTGATCGCGTCCGGCCACGCCTCACCACGGAGCACGGCGTGCAAGGTGGAGTAGTTGACCTGAGTGAGTTTCGCCGCCGAACGGATCGAACCATCCCCGATGGCCACCGTGAGGTTGAGAACGTACCGGCGCACGCTCTCGTGCACGGGGTCGGGGACAGTCTCGCGCGGCCAGGCAGCGCTGACCTCGACCGGCCTCAGCCTCTCTCTCCGACCCACGGTCCCACCGTACCGACGAATGACGGTCCCCCTTGTCAGCACCCCACCTCTGTCGCCGCAAGGTGCTATTCTAACCGTAGTTACGATCACCGCCTGAGAGAGAGGGTGACCGTGGACACCTCCAACTACTGCCCTAGCGGGATGCCTCCGTCCGACTGGGACAGGATCGCTCCCTTCGTCTGAGATGCCGTCACACAGACGCAGGCGCACTACGCAGGCCGCTACAACACCAAGGACATGCTGGGCGCAGTTGCCCACCACACGCGCTGGGTCACTCTCGTGGCGTGCCTGCCACTGGAGCGCGGAGTGGTCTTCCACCGGGATGTGATCGCTGACTTCGTGGCCAACGGCTGCGCTGCCCGCTCACCGAACAGCCGGGCCAACACTCGCACCTTCCTCCTTCGGGTGGCCGAGGCAGTTCTCGGCGACGAGGAGCGCGTGACCAGACTGAAGCCACTCAACAAGGATGCTCCGACGCGGCCCTACTCCGAGTTCGAGCAACGGTCGCTCGGTTCCTGGGCCGAGGGGCAGACCACCCCGTCGCGACGCTTCAACTGCCGGGCCATCCTCGCCCTGGGTCTCGGTGCTGGGCTGTCGACGCCAGACATCTTGTCTCTGCGAACGTCCCAGATCGTCGTTGACCCGCTAGGCGTCCTGGTCCAGGTGGACCGCCCCTCCTCTCGCAGAGATGTCCCCGTTCTGGCTGCCTGGGAGCAGCCCCTCATCGACCTGGTGGCGGTCAGAGAACCTGACGAGTGGGCCGTGGGAACGCAGCGGACGGGCACCAACAGCAACTGGCTGAACGACTACCTGAGGCGTACTCAGCCCGAGCAACGACTTCGCCCCGAGGTGGGCCGCCTCCGCAACACCTGGCTCGTGCACCACCTTGTCTCGGGCACGCCGCTGGGTCCGCTGTCTGTCGCGGCTGGGCTCGACACGTTCCGGATGTTCGAGAAACTGCTCTGCTTCGTCCCCGAGCCATCGCTGTCGGAGGTGCGTCGCTCGATGCGCCGTCCGCTGCGGGGCGTGGGCTGAGGCTCGCTTGGCCAGGAAGTCCTCCCCGAGCAAGACCCCGAGGGACAACGAGTCCCTCGCGGGTCTGTTCAGCATGGACTTCTTCCCCTCCGAGGGGGCGGCCATCGGTGGTCAGATCGAGGTTTTCCGCACCGCTGCCCGCGTGATGGAGAACTCGGGGATCGAGACCCATATCGAGCAGTGGCGCTCGCACGACCGGAAAGGAAAGCGTCCCGGGCCGAAGCCCTGGCTCAGCGAGGCCCAGGTCGTGGCCTTGATGCTCGTCCTGACCCTCAGCCGCCGCCCGCCACTGTTTACGGAGTTGCGGGACCTGCTGCGGCACTCCTCACCGCAAACCCTGGCGACCATTGGCGTGGCCGTCCCCGAGGGCGTCACGGACGCTGCTCTGTACCACCGGGCCTACAACTCCTACCGTCGCCTGGTCGCGCTGATGAACCCCGAGCCGGGGTCCCTGTACCGCGTGCTGGCCAAGGAAGAACTCCGAGCCCTCATCGAGGCACGCGACGAAGCAGAGTGTGCGACCAAGCGGGCTCGCGCGCATACGTTCCTCAACGCCCTTCTCTGGGGCACCTGGATGCTGCTGCCCCGCAAGGTGCGCCGGGAGGCACGGGGGGACGTGGCCGTGGACGCCACGATCATCAAGGCTGCGGCGAGAGGACGCTCGCGCAAGTCCCCGTACTGCTCTTCTGACCCCGAAGCCGGTTGGTACAAGCGCGACGGCAACCACGACGGTGACAAGACCTCCCGGGCTGCGACTTCCTATCAGCGACGCTCGGACTCCCTCATCTGGGGCCGGGAACTGCACACGGCGGTTCTCTACGGCAACGGTGTTCCTGCCGTCATCGTCGGGGCATCCCTGGATGTTCCGGGCAAGCGGCTGGCCGAGAACGCCCTCCGCGCCCTTGACGCACCGCTGAGCCAGGGGATGCCCGCAGGTCACTTCGTCTCCGACCGCGCCTACCTGCCCGGCACCAAACCCGTGGACCTCGCCCTGCCTCTGCGTGTTCGCGGCTACCAGGTCGTCTTCGACTACGACCGGACGGCGACCGATCTGGGGCAGCAGGCCAGCCAGGGCGGGGCACTGCTGGTGGAAGGCCGGTGGTACTGCCCCTCCATGCCGCAGCCCCTCATGGACGCCTCAATCGACTTCTTCCTGCGGGAGCGAGACGATCCGCAGCGGATTGACGAGCAGACCTACGACCAGAGGCTCGCCCAGCGCGAGCGCTACGCCCTGAAGCCCAAGGAGCGAGCCGACTCCGAGGGCCACCGCCGCCTCGGCTGCCCTGCCGTGGGAGCGTCGGCCACGGTGTCTTGCCCCCGCCGCGAGAGCCACCCCCGCGCGGCTGACCGACCGCGTGCCCGGGTCCTGCCGCTCATGCTGGTCAACCCCACGCCCAGGGTCTGCGAGCAGCAGACGATGACGTTCCCTCCCTCGGTCGGGGCCAAGCACGAGCAGACCTACGCCTACCGTTCTCCCGAATGGCAACAGCACTACACGACGGGTCGCCAGAGCGTGGAGTCGGTCAACAAGTCGATCAAGGACGGTCGCTTCGTCCCCGTAGACGACCCCGAACTCCGACCCCGGCGTGGGTTCATCGCTCAACTCTTCAGCCTGCCCTCGTGCAGGCGCAGGCCCTTAGCGCGGGTGCCCCTGGGTTGCCGGTGCCTCGATTCAACGCCCGTCCTGGCCTTGTCGCCGCTTACCGCCGCACGACAAAGGCCGGATCACTCGCTTCCGAGTGATCCGGCCTTCAAGGTCGTCCTCCGTACAAACGTGAAGCACGCTTCTACGCAAACGACCCATTGTGTCCGAGGGGGGACTTGAACCCCCATCCCCGTGAGGGGACTAGCACCTCAAGCTAGCGCGTCTGCCAATTCCGCCACCCGGACGAGGTATGCGGTGCGGCTGCTTGCTAGCGGCTGCACCGAGGGGAGAGGTTAGCACGCCGGGTCCCTGGCGCCGAAACCCGCACGTGCGCGCCGATCAACCGCAGATCGTGCTCGTGGCGGTCACCACGGCGTCGAGCCGGTCGCTCCACTGGCCGAGGTGATCGCCGGCATCGTTGACCGAGAGGCCGATCAGAGCGCGTGCCTCGTCTTCGAGTGCGGTGAAGATCGGTTTGGCGTCGACGGGCAAGGCGGCCACATCCTTTTCCGCGAAGGCCCGCTCGACCATGTCCTTGGTCACCCCGCCGGTCGCCGCGCTGAGGCCGATCGTCGTCGCGTTCATGAGGATGGTGCTCGCGGACTGACATTCGGCTGAGGCTGCCCCCCGTGGTGCGATCGCGCCCGTCGCGGCTGGGGTCGACGAGGTCGCCTGCGTGGACCCGCTTGTCGCGGACGTCGAGCTCGATGTCTCAGACGCGCTTGCTGCGGTGGAGGACAAGGGGGAACTCCTCGTGCTCATGGACTCGGCGCCGCCAGACTGCGTGGTGGTCGTCGCGCCGCCGCCGCATCCGGCGAGCAGTCCGAGGGCGAGGACCAGAATGGGTGCTGCTGAGGATGTCACGACATAACCTTTCCCAGAGATCCCCTGCGTGCGGCACAGTAGCGGCGGCGAGCCCCGGCAGGGAAGCGCCCGCCACCTCGACGGGGGCCACGGATGCCCCAGGGAAGGAGCACGAATGCAGGTGATCGAGCCCCGGGAGGTGCCACTCGGTGGGCTGCGCGCCCTGACGGTCCGCCGGACCCTTCCGCATCGGGATCGCTCGTTCATCGGTGCCTGGTGTTTCGTCGATCACTACGGCCCGACGGCGGTCTGTGCCGACGGCTCGGGGCGGATGGACGTCGCGCCCCATCCGCATACTGGCCTGCAGACGGTGTCTTGGCTTTTCCAGGGCGAGATCGAGCACCGGGACAGCGGCGGCTTCCATGCCGTCGTGCGGCCGGGGGAGGTCAATCTGATGACGGCTGGCCGCGGCGTCGCTCACTCGGAGGTGTCGACGGCGGAAACGGCGGTGCTGCACGGAGTCCAGCTGTGGGTGGCGCTTCCGGAGGCGGCACGGCACACGACGCGCACCTTCGAACACAACGCGCCACCAGCGGTGCTGCTGCCTGACCAAGCGGGGCAGGCCTTTGTCTTTCTGGGCGACCTGGCCCAAGTCAGCTCGTCGCCGGTGCAGACCTTCACGCCCCTGCTTGGCGCGCAGCTGGATCTGGTGGCGGGTGCGGATGTCACGCTGAGGGTTGATCCGTCCTTTGAGCATGGCGTCCTGCTCGACGATGGTGAGGTCTCGGTCGATGGGGTGGCGCTTGCGCCGGGGGAATTAGCGTGCCGGGACGCGGGCTCGGCTGAGTTGCGTCTGTCCAGTGCGACCGATGGGCGGTTGCTATTGCTGGGTGGGCCGCCATTCGAGGAAGAGATCATCATGTGGTGGAACTTCGTCGGCCGCTCGCACGAGGAGATCGTGCGCTTCCGCGAGGAGTGGGAAACGGGCAGCGAAACTTTTGGGGGAGTCGAGGGGTATGTCGGGGATCGCCCGCGCATTCCTGCACCCGCCCTGCCCGCCGTCCGCCTACGCCCTCGCGGCCGCCGCGGCCGAGCCAGCGCCTGATGTTCGGATGCGTGCGATGACCTCTCGACGCTTCCGGCGATGGGAACTCCCCCACGGTGTCGCGACCTCCGCCGTCCTGCCCATCGGCGGTCCCATGCGGGGTATCTACATCTTGGAGTTCGCCGACGGCCAGGAGTATGTCGGTCAGACGGTGAACCTCGCCAGTCGCCTTGGGGAACACCGGCGGCTATGGGGGGATGTCGTTGCGGTGCGCTTCCTCACGGAGCCCACTGAGCCGCTGCGTGATCTCGAGTACGCCCTCATCGCCGAGCGTCGCGTCAGCAACGAGCTGCGCAATATCGCGGGAATGGCCTTGCCGTTGCCGACGCAAGTGCTTGATGAAGTGGTCGACCAGCAAGTGCAAGAGGAGTGGTTGCAGGGTCGGACCATCCACCCGGAGCTGGGCGACCGTGGGCGAATCGCTCTGCAACGCAAGAGGACCCGCAAAAAGTATGACGTCCTCTCAGCCCGTGCCGATTTCCCCGACGTGTTGGCGGCGCTCACGAGTTATGTCGCAGAGTGCATTCCTTGGCCGCACCAAACCGAGCATCGATTCTGGAGTGTCACGAGCCTGCCAAGCACCGGTCGCCGTGCGGATTGGCGGAGGTTGACGGCGCTGTCCATCAACAGCCTTGAGGTCCTGGTTTTGGGCGAGTTGCGCAATACCGGTGGGGCGTGGAGGCCTGGCGGCTTTGTGAATATCGCTGCGCTGGACGTGATCCCACAGGCCTTCACGGAGTGGGCGCGGCCCGCGGACTATTCGTCGCTAGCACCAGGATCGGTGACGTCGATGGAGGTGGAGTCCTTCGAGGAGGTCGCGGCTCTTCTTGCCGACCCGGCCATCGCTGGGGCTGCTCGTTCCCTGGCAATGGGGCAGTTGCGCAAGGGGCGTGGGTTGTTCGCCCAGTTCCACGACTTCAATCTCGCCGACGACATCTTCGCGGCTCTGGAGTCCGATTGAGACCGTTGAGGGCGTGGTTGCGGGCTGCGCTTTCTGGGTGAAGCCCTCGGGGCAGGAGATTCGTCGCTGCGCTCGCTCGGCTCCGTGCCTCGCTCGGCTCTGCTCCTCGACTGCCCCTCTGGGCTTCACCCAGTGCGCTCCGCCCGTCACTTGGACGCGCAGGAGCCGCTCGTTCTAATGAGTCAGATGCGCGGGCGGGGCGTGGTCGTAGCTGCCGGGGGTGAGGTCCCATTCGACTCTGGCGCGCGTCGGATGCGCCCCGCCGTCATCAGTGTCGACGCCGTTTTCCGTTGCTACGCAATCTTTTTCGCGGCCGGGTGGTGGCTTGGTGGTGAGGTGGCCGGCGAGGCGTCGGGTGTGGACGATGTGGTGATGGTAGCTACAGAGCAGGGCGGCGTTCGCGAGGTCGGTGGGGCCGCCGTCGATCCAATGTTTGAGGTGGTGGGCGTCGGTCCAGCCGGCGGGTTTGGAGCAGCGGGGGTAGCTGCAGCCGCCGTCGCGGACGTGTAACGCCCGGATCTGCGCTCTGGTGAAGAGGCGTTTGGTTCTTCCGATCAGGACGGGGTTCCCGGCGTCGTCAACGACGATCGGCGCGATGTCCGCGCCACACGACAGGGTGCGGGTGGTCGCGAGAGCGAGGTAGCGGCCGGCGTCCACGCCACCGATCGCCTGACCGCACCCGGAAGGCTGGCCGCCGCCTGAACTGGTTTGCAGGTCGGCGAGTTTCACGACAAGCGAGAGTTGGGTGCCGGGCTGAGCCGGGACGGTGTCGCCGGCCCGGACGGCCCGGCTGACGAGGTCCAACAGGGCGTCGGCGCGGCGTGTCACATACGACCGGGTGTCCGCTTCCCCGTCCGGCCCGGGTACGGGTTTCGTTAGCGGGTCGAGGGCGGCTTCGATGATGGCGGCGCCGGCGGGGTCGAGGCGTAGCCGGTATTCGGTGAGCCCGTCGACGGGGTCGGGGGTGCCGGTGCTGAACGCGCGGTGGGCGCGGGCTCGCTCGTCGCGGTCATCGAGTCGGTCGGGGCGCCCGAACCGGGCATACAGTTCGGGCCGGATCGCCCGGATCTCCCGCGGATCACCGCCGCACGCGTAGTCGGCGTACACGCCCCACACGGTGTCGAGGGTGTCGGGTTGCAGGTCCGGGGCGAGGCGCCGCATCTCCGCGTGTGCCAGGGTCGCCGCTGCGACCGACGCTTGACCGGTGAGCACCGCCACCCCGAGGGCTTCCCCGGGCTGCCCAGCCGCGAGCGGTCCTGCCGCGCGCGTCACGGTGGCTGGCGCGACCGCCTCGGCGAGTTTGACGACCGTTGACGCGGTCCGGGCGGTGTGTCGCGGCGAGAGGGCGGCGACCCAGTCTGTCGCCGTCAACGCCACCGGCCCGGACCCGGGCAACCCGCGGGTCATGGCGTCGGAGACGATCGCGACTTCCGCCGCTTCACCCATCAGCAGCAGGCGACCGATCTCGGTGAGGAGTTCTTCGACCTCATCCCGCCCAGTGAGTGACACGCATTCGTGCACGGTTGCGAGGGCGTCGCGGCATTCCGCGACCCGCGCCAACACGACCGCGAGACTCGGCCTGGCGGGGCCTGTCCCGGTGCTGTCGTGAGGGGTGATCGCCATAGTCGATGATACACCCGTTCGACCTCCGCGCGCAACGCCTGGATGCACCTACTTCGTTGGTGCGCAACATGATTCGTGAACGCGATGCTTTATCAGAGGGGTCTGACAGCCTGTGTCGGGTGAGGCGGAAGGGTCCCGTGCGCCCTGCCTTTTCCGGGAGCCTCATCTGCGGGTTGCCGGTCGATGGGTTGACGGTTCGGAGCGGACTGGGGGAAGCCCGGAGGGGCAGTCGAGGAGCGGAGTCGAGCGAGGGACGAGCGAGCGCCGCGACGAATCTCCTGCCCCGAGGGCTTCACCCAGGAAGCGCAGCCGAAGCCAGGGGAGCGCACTCCCTAGCGAGCGAATCGGCGCGCCTCTCATGGGAGAGAACCTGGACATACGCAACGGTAATGATCCGTTGCGTACGTCCACGTTCCGGCAATGGGCGGAAAAGTGGTCTCACCGACCAGGTCGCGCGCGGGGCGGCGGGGGCGGGCGGGCGTGATGCAATGGGCGGCATGTCGCCGGTGTCCCTGACTTCGATCGGGAACGCCGCAGATGCCGATGAGGTGCTGGAGCGCTTCGAGGCGTGGACGACCGGCCAGGGGATCAGTCTCTACCCGGCACAGGAGGAGGCGATCCTCACCCTGCTCTCGGGCGCCAATGTGATCATGGCGACCCCCACCGGATCCGGGAAGTCGCTGGTCGCGGTGGCCGCCCACGCCAAGGCCCTCGCGGCAGGGGAGCGCAGCTGGTACACCGCGCCGATCAAGGCCCTTGTCAGCGAGAAGTTCTTCGCGCTCATCGACATCTTTGGCGCCGCGAACGTCGGGATGCTCACCGGCGACGCCGCAGTCAACCCCGACGCACCGATCATCTGCGCCACCGCCGAAGTCCTCGCGAATCAGGCTCTGCGCGAACGCGATCGGGCCGAGATCGGCCTGGTCGTCATGGACGAGTTCCACTTCTATGCGGAGCCGGACCGAGGCTGGGCATGGCAGGTCCCGCTCCTACTCCTGCCGCGAACGCAATTCGTCTTGATGTCCGCGACCCTCGGCGACACCACCTTCTTCGAAGAGGACCTGACCCGTCGCACCGGCCGCGACACCATCCCGATCACCTCCGCCGAGCGACCCGTGCCGCTGCATTACGACTGGGTCCTCACGCCCGTGCACGAGACGATCGAGAACCTTCTGCACGATCAGCGCGCCCCGATCTACATCGTGCACTTCACCCAACAAGCCGCCATCGAGCGCGCCCAGGCGCTGATGTCGATCAATGTCTCCACCAGCGCGGACAAGGAGCGCATCAAGACCCTCGTCGGCGGCTTCCGCTTCGGCAAGGGCTTCGGTGCGACGCTGAAACGCCTTGTCCTGCATGGGATTGGCGTCCACCACGCAGGGATGCTGCCGAAGTACCGCCGCCTCGTCGAAACCCTCGCCCAGGCCGGCCTGCTCAAGGTCGTCTGCGGCACCGACACCCTCGGCGTCGGCATCAATGTGCCCATCCGCACGGTCCTGCTGACCTCGCTCACGAAGTATGACGGCCGCCGCCAGCGCGTCCTGCGCGCCCGAGAGTTCCACCAGATCGCCGGCCGCGCCGGCCGGGCGGGCTTCGACGTCGAGGGCTTTGTCGTCGTCCAGGCGCCCGAGTACGTCATCGACAACCACCGCGCCCTCCTCAAGGCCGGTGACGACCCCAAGAAGCGCCGCAAGGTCGTCCGCAAGGGACCACCTGAGGGCCAGTTGAGCTACACCGAGGCGACCTTCGACCGCCTCGTGGCGGCCCCGCCAGAACCCCTTCGATCCCGTATGCGCGTCAGCCACTCGATGATCCTCAACCTTCTCGCGCAGATCGAGGGTCAGGGTGAGGCGATGCGGATCGTCCTGGAGGACAACCACGAAAGTGATTCCAGCCGAAGCACATTGGTCGTCCGCGCCGCCCAAATCCTCGCCTCCCTCACCAAAGCCGACGTCATCGAGCCGGTCCCCGGCCAGCCCGGGTATGCCGTATCCGTCGCCGTCCCCGACCCCGACCAGGTCGAGGACGAACCCGCGGAGCAACGCGCCGCAGAGGAGGCCATCCACGACCGCGCCGAAGCAGACGGAACGGACGACGACGCCCTCGAAGAGCTGACCAGCGCCGAACCGCTCGATGTCGTTGGGACGTTGGCCACCGCATACCGCGTCACCGACGACCTGCAGGACGGCTTCGCACTCAACCAGCCACTCTCTGCTTTCGCCCTCGCGGTTCTCGACATCCTCGACGAGGGCGAGTCGGCATACGCCCTCGACGTCGTTAGCGTCATCGAGGCGACCTTGGAGGACCCGCGCCAAGTCCTCATGGCGCAGCAGTTCGCTGCTCGCGGTGAGGCCGTCGCCCAGATGAAGGCCGACGGGCTGGAGTATGAGGAGCGGCTAGAACTTCTCGACGATGTCACCTGGCCAAAACCGCTGGCGGACATGCTGATCGATGCCTTCGCGATCTATCGGCAGAGCCACCCATGGGTCTACGAGATGGGCCTGTCGCCGAAGTCGGTCGTGCGGGAGATGTACGAGAACGCGATGACCTTCGGAGAGTATGTCGGCCGCTATCAGCTCGGCCGCGCCGAGGGCATTCTGCTGCGCTATCTCTCCGACGCCTATCGTGCGCTGCGCCAAACCGTCCCGCTGGGATACCGCGATGATGAACTCGACGACCTCATCGAGTGGCTCGGCGAGCTGATCCGCCAGACCGACTCCAGCCTGGTCGATGAGTGGGAGTCGCTGATCAATCCCGACGACGACAGTCCGCACGAGGTCCGCCCCGAAATGAGCCGCGCCCTGTCGGCGAACCCGCGCGCGCTGCGCGTCATGGTGCGCCGGGCGATCTTCCGTCGCGTGGAACTCCTTGCGCTGCAGCGGTATGCCGCGCTGGCCGCCCTCGACTCAACCCTCACCGAGTCGCAGTGGCGGGCCGCCGGCGAGGATTACTTCGAGGAGTACGACCACCTCGGCACCGGCCCGGAGGCGAGGGGGCCGGGATACCTCCAGATCGCGGAGGCACCGGGGGAGTGGACGGTCACCCAGATCCTCGAGGACCCCGCCGGGGACCGGGATTGGCGCCTCACCGCCACCCTCGACCTGGCCGCCACCGACGAGGCCGGCGAACCCGTTTTCACGGCGATGGACCTCGCCCCCTGGGATTAGCCGGACCCAGCGGAACGGCGAGCCACGAGTCACCGCCGCATAAGGTGACCGGCATGGACCTGCCCGTCATGCCGCCCATCCAGCCGATGCTCGCGAAGTCCGCGGCCGGCATCCCGGACCCGGCGAAGTTCGACGGTGGCCTGTCCTTCGAGCCGAAGTGGGATGGCTTTCGGTGCCTGGTCTTCAAGGACGGCGACGAGGTCGAACTCGCCTCGCGCAACACTAAGCCGCTCACGCGGTACTTCCCCGAAGTCGTTGCCGCTCTTAAGGATTGCCTTCCCGACAAGGTCGTCCTCGACGGCGAAATCTTCGTCGCGATGGGCGACCGGCTGGAGTTCGAGGTGCTCCAGGAACGCATCCACCCGGCCGCCTCCCGGATCAAGCTGCTGAGCGAGACCACCCCGGCGCAGTATGTCGCCTTCGACCTTCTCGCCCTCGGCGACAACGACCTTATGAGCGCGCCCTTCGCGGACCGACGAGCACGACTCGTCGATGTCCTCACCTCCCCGAGCGACGTCGTCCACGTCACCCGCACAACCACGGATCCGACGCTGGCGCAGGAGTGGTTCAAGACCTTCGAAGGCGCCGGGCTCGATGGCGTCATCGCCAAGCCGCTCGGGGCGGCATACAGCCCGAACAGCCGCACGATGATCAAGATCAAGCAGGCCCGCACCGTCGATGTCGTCGTCGCCGGCTACCGGCTGCACAAGAACAGCACGCCCGAAACGCCCCTCCTCGGCTCCCTCCTCCTCGGGCTGTATGACGCGGACGGTCACCTCGCGCACGTCGGCGTGAGCGCGTCCTTCACCGAGGCCAAGCGCAAGGCACTCCTCGAGGAGCTGAAGCCGCTCGAGGAGAACATCGAGGACCACCCCTGGGGTGAATGGGCCCAATGGATGATCGCGAATCCCGACCGCGTGCCCGGGACCGGCAGCCGGTGGAGCGCCGGGAAGGACCTCAGCTTCGTCCCGCTGCGCCCCGAGCGCGTCCTCGAAGTTGGCTACGATCACATGGAGGGGCGCCGCTTCCGGCATACGGCCCAGTTCAAGCGGTGGCGGCCCGATCGCGTCCCGGAAAGCTGCACCTACGACCAGCTCGAAGAGGTCGCGCGCTACGACCTGTCTCAGATCCTGAACCCGAGCGAGCGCTAGCTGCGGCGGGGAACCGTCCGCGAGCGCCCCGTCTAGGGTCGTGTCGGCGGGCCACTCCCGCGCCCGCACATCTCACCGATCCGAGGGGGATTTCGATGACCATCCGACTGCGCGCCACCGTGCTGCTCGCCACCGCTGCCCTGAGCTTGAGCGCCTGCGGCGGCTCCGACTCCGGCACGTCCACCACCACGAAGGCCGCTGGCAGCACGACATCCAGGGGCACGACCGCCAGTTCGTCCAGCACGTCGGCAACCAGCAGCTCGACCAGCGCGAGCGCCGGTGGCTCGGGGAGCTATGACGCGGCGGCGTGTATGGCGGCCGGTGGCGTCCTCATGGGGATCGCCACCGTGGCCCTGGATACGTTGACCGGGGAGTTCACTCAGGAGGACTATGACAAGGCCTTCCCCGCCGACGCCGCCGCGAGTTTGCCGAAGGATCTGCAGGACGATTTCGCCAAACTCGCCGAGTCCGGCAAGGGGCTCATCGGCCTGAAAGGTGATGCGGCCCTGGAGAAGTCCCAGGAGTTCACCAGCGAGGTCTCTGCCTTCACCCAGTCCGTGGACAAGGCCTGCATCCCGCGGTGAGCCGCTCCCATAGCCTGGGTGCATGAGCGAGACGACGAGGGGCCCCGAGGACGAGGTCGTCCGGATCTGCCAAGAGCTGATCCGGATCGATTCCAGCAACTATGGCGACGGCCGGGCCGATGAGTCCGAGGCCGCTGCGTATGTCGTGGGTATGCTGCGAGAGGTCGGCCTCGAGCCCGTCGTCGTCGAGTCAGCCCCCGGCCGGCCGAGCGTCTTCGCCCGGCTCACCGGTGCGGACCCATCGCTGCCAGCTCTCTGCGTGCACGGACACCTCGACGTCGTGCCCGCGAATGCCGCTGACTGGCAAGTCGATCCTTTCGGGGGCATCGAGCGCGACGGTTGCATCTGGGGTCGCGGCGCGGTCGACATGAAGGGCATGAACGCGATGATTCTCGCGACCGTGCGCCACCTCGTCCGCACCGGCACCATCCCCCCGCGCGATCTCGTCATCGGCTTTTTCGCCGACGAGGAGGCGGGCGGCGAACTCGGCTCTCACTATGTCGTCGACAACCACCCCGAGATCTTCGCCGGGGTCGGCGAGGCGATCAGCGAGGTGGGCGGCTACAGCGTCACCCTCACCGGCGCCGACGGGGCGCCCACCCGGGCATACCTGCTGCAGACGGCGGAGAAGGGCATCCTCTGGCTGCGGCTGACCGCGCACGGCCGGGCCGGGCACGGCTCGGTCCCCAATGACGAGAACCCCATCGTCCGGCTCGCCGAGGCGATCGCCCGGATCGACGCCCATGAGTGGCCACGGGAGTTCATCCCCTCGGTGCAGGAGCTGCTGGACGGGCTCAGCCGGATTACGGGGATTCCGTATGCCGGGGACCTCGAACCCCTGCTCGCGCAGCTCGGCGGGGCGGCCGGTTTCGTGCGCGGCACGCTGCGGGATACGGCGAATGTGACGATGCTGCAAGCGGGTTACAAGCACAATGTCATCCCGCAAGACGCCAGCGCGTCGCTAGACGCCCGCTTCCTGCCCGGACACGACGAGACGGTCCTGAAAAGCCTGCACGAACTGGCCGGAGACTACGTCGACATCGAGATCCTGCACCAGGACATCGCGCTGCAAAGTCCGTTCTCAGGGAGCCTGGTCGAGGCGATCGCCGAGGCCCTGGCGGCGGAGGACCCCGGGGCTGAAGTGCTGCCCTATTGCCTCTCCGGCGGGACCGACAACAAAGCGCTCTCCAAGCTCGGGATCACCGGTTACGGATTCGCGCCGCTGCAACTGCCGGCGGACCTGGATTTCGCTCCGATGTTCCACGGCATCGACGAGCGCGTCCCGGTCGAATCGCTGCGCTTCGGCGCTCGGGTCCTCCACCGTCTCCTGCGCAGTTACTGAGGCGCTACGGTTGACCCATGGCTGACCCTCGCGCCGCCCTCGCCGCACTGAATGCCGCCTTCGAGCGCCACCTGGAGGCCTGCGCTTCGCGCCGTGGTGAGGACGACCCGAGCGTCGTCGCCGCCTATGACGACCTCGCCGACGCCTTCGAGGAGTATGACGATGCTCTTCTGGAGGCCTATGGCGAGATGACGCCCCTTGACGTCTATGCCGGCCCGACCGACGATGACGACGAAGATGATGACGAGGATGACGAGGAGGGGGACAGCGATGCGGACGACGACTCCGACGCTGACCAGCGCTATCTCGGCCTCGATGACGAAGACTTCGACGAGGTGGAGATCGACGCCGAGGATGGCGCAGCCCACCCCAGCTGAGCTGGCCACCGCGGTGCACCGGGAACCCGACCACGCGAGCGGATAAACTTCAGTGTTCTCTCAGGGACACCTGGTGTCCTTGTGGCCGCGCCGACGATGTCCGCTGCCCCCCACCCCGCCCACTGTTGAGGTTGCTGCCCCGTGCTCAGTTATTTCGATGCCATCGTGCTCGGCATCGTCGAAGGCTTGACCGAATTCCTCCCGGTTTCCTCCACCGGCCACCTCACGATCGCCGAGAAGGTGCTCGGCCTGAGCGTCGATGACAAGGCGGTCACGGCATACACCGTGATCATCCAGTTCGGGGCGATCGTGGCGACCTTCCTCTACTTCGCCAAGAAGATCGCCCGCTTGTTCATGGCGTGGGTCCGGGGCCTGACGAATACCGAGGCTCGCGGGCACGACTACAACCTGGCCTGGGCCGTCATCGTTGGCTCGTTGCCCGTCGGCATCGTCGGATTCCTCGCGCGGAATGTCATCGAGGGCCCGCTGCGCAGCCTGTGGGTGGTCGCCATTGCTCTGGTGCTCTGGAGCGGCGTGATGTTCGTCGCCGAGCGCCGGCATGACGTCTTGGAGAAGCAGGGCGCGCAGCGCGGCGAGGGTCAGGTCGGGGTCAAGGACGGGCTGCTGATCGGGCTAATGCAGTGCTTCTCGCTGATCCCCGGCGTCTCCCGCTCCGGGGCGACGATCTCGGCCGGCTTGCTGCGCGGGATTGACCGCGTGACCGCGACCGAGCTGAGTTTCTTCATGGCCATTCCGGCCCTGACCGCCGCTGGCGCGTTTCAGGCTGTTGAGCAGCGTCATGATCTCGCCGGCCTCGGGATGGGGCAGATGGTCGTCGGGATCGTCGTGGCCTTCGTCGTCGCGTATGCCTCGATCGCCTGGCTCCTGAAGTTCGTCGCCAACAACTCGCTGATGGCCTTCATCAACTACCGCATCCTCGCCGGCCTCGGCCTGGCCCTGGCCCTCGGAATGGGCTGGATCGCGGCCACCTGAGGCTTGTTGCTCAATTCTCTCCGGATGCCGGAAGTCTGCGCTTCACCCCTGCTTTAGAGCAGCCCGAAGCGCAGACTTCCGGCATCCGGAGAAAAACGAGTTAACGATCCCGCGCCCACCCCGCCGGGACTAAAGCCAGCCCGACTTGCGGAATAGGCGGTGCAGGATCAGGCATACGACGAGCATGAGCGCCAGCGCCATCGGATAGCCGAAGCGCCATCCCAGCTCGGGCATGTGCTCGAAGTTCATGCCATAGATCCCCGCGATCATCGTCGGCATGGCCGCGATGGCCACCCAGGCCGAGATCTTGCGCATGTCCTCGTTCTGGCGCACCCCGACGCGCGCCAGATGGGCGTGCAGGACGTCGGTGAGCAGCCGGTCATACGCCTCGCTGTGGTCGTTGACGCGGGCGAGGTGGTCGATGACATCGCGATAGCGCAGCCGGGTCTCGACATCGATAAAGGGGCTGTTCGGCCCGAAGGTTGACTCCAGGGCGCGGGCCAGCGGAACCGACGCCCGCTTGACCTCCAAGACCTCGCGCTTGAGGTTGTAGATCGTCTGCGAGTGCACCGTGTCGGCCTCGTCGAAGACGCTGGCCTCGATCTCCTCCAGATCCCGTCCGACTTCCTCGTCGACGCGCAGGTAGCCGTCGACGATGCGGTCGATGATTGCGTACAGCGCCGTTTGCGGGCCTCCGGCCAACGCCTTCGGCTCCTGTTCCAGACGGGTCCTGACCTGGTGCAATTCGGTGATCTCGCCATAGCGAATCGTCAGCAGGAACCGGTCGCCGACGAAGCACATGATCTCGCCGGTCTCCACATCGGATGTGGCCTCGACATAGTGCAGCGTCTTCACCACGATGAAGAGCATGCCTTCGTAGCGTTCGATCTTGGCTCGCTGATCGCCCTTGAGCACATCCTCGACAGCAAGCGGATGCAGCCCCAGCTCGGTCCGGACGAGGTCGAACTCCTGCGGCGTCGGATCCTTCAGCCCAATCCACAAGAAGTCGGGCTGATCACCATTGCTGCGCAGGGCCGCCAGTTCCTCGCTGAGGTCCGCGCACGGCTGCCGCACACCGGCCACATATTTCGCCTGATCCACGATCACCGCGCCATTGTCATACTTAAGCTCGTGCCCACGCTGCTGCTGATCCGTCATGGCCGCACGTCGGCGAACGCGACCGGCATCCTGGCCGGTTGGCTCCCCGGGGTCGAACTCGACGAGCGCGGGGTCCAGCAGGCCGAGCGGCTGGCCGACCGCCTCGCGGATTTGCCCGTATGCCGGGTGGTCGCCTCCCCGTTGACCCGCACCCTCCAGACGGCCGCCCCGCTCGCGAGCCGCTGGTCGCTGCCCGTCGACGAGGACCCGGGGATCGGGGAGTGCCGCTATGGCGCGTGGACCGGTCGCCCGCTCAAGGAGTTGGCGGGCGAGGAGTTGTGGCGCACGGTACAACGCGCGCCCTCCAGCGCGACCTTCCCACCCAGCGACGATTTCGAACACGAGTCCATTGCCGAGATGGCCGCCCGCGGCATCGCGACGGTGCGTCGGATCGATCGCGAGGTCGCGGCGGAGCATGGCGAACACGCCATCTGGATGGCGATCAGCCACGGAGATGTCGTCAAGGCCATCGTCGCGGACGCCCTCGGGATGCATCTCGATGCCTTCCAACGCATCGTCATCGACCCCGCCTCGGTGAGCGTCATCCGCTATGTCGCCGGCGGACGACCCCTGGTGCTCGGCGTCAACGGCCCGGGGGTCGATCTCCACGGCCTGATCCCGCCCGAGCAGCCAACTGCGACCGATCAGCCAGCGGATCCGCATACGTCGGACACGGCGAAGATCGCGGCGGACGACGGCATCATCGGGGGCGGGCCGGGCTGACATACGCCAGCCGCCTCCACCACGCGGCGGAGACGACGGCATAGGGTCGGATCATGACTCTTGCCCAGTACGACCCGCCGGAGCGCTTCGTCGCCGGCACCGTCGGCCCGCCGGGCAATCGCACCTTCTTCCTGCAGGCGCGCAGCGGCAGTCGGCTGACGACGGTCTCGGTTGAGAAGATCCATATCCAGGCCATCGCCGACCGGCTCAGCGACCTGCTGGAAGCCACCGAGTCGGTGCCGTCCATCGTCCCGGCGAGCGACAACGGGCCGCTGGACACGCCGTTCGAGGACGAGTTCCGGGTCACGACAATGGCGCTGTCCTGGGACGAGGCGCGCTCGGTTGTCGTCATCGAGTGCCACGATCGCGATCCGGATGACGATGAGGAGATGGAGCAGGCGCAGGAGGCCGGGCTGCCCGCGCAGATCCAGTCGATGCGGGTCGCGATGCCACCGCCGATGGCTGCGGAGTTCGTGCGGCGGTGCAAGGCGCTGGTGTCTGCGGGCCGGCCGCCGTGCCCGTTCTGCGGTGGGCCGCTCGACCCGACCGGGCACATCTGCCCGCGCGCGAATGGCTACCGCCGCTGATCACCGAGAGTGCCCTGGCCGAGGGTGAACTGCACCTGCTCGGTCGGCTGACCGAGGCCTCCAATGCCACCTGGCTGACCCGCCTCGGGGATCCCGAGGCGGGGCCGCTGGTCGTCTACAAACCCGTGCGCGGCGAGCGGCCGTTGTGGGATTTCCCGGACGGCACGCTCGCGGGGCGGGAGCGGGCGGCATACCTCGTGAGCGAACTCGGGGGCTGGCACCTGGTCCCGCCGACGATTCTGCGCGAGGGGCCCGCTGGGCTGGGCATGGCGCAGGCGTGGGTGGGGGACGTGGACGACGCGGCCGAGAGCGTCGTCCACGTCATCCGGGTGGGCAGCGACCCACGGGGGTTGCGGCCGGTCCTGCGGGCAAGCGACGACACCGGCGCGCCGCTTCTGGTCGCTCATGAGGAGGCGAGCGACGTCCGCACCCTGGCGCTGCTCGACTGCGTCCTGAACAACACCGACCGCAAGGGGGCGCACGCCTTCCGTCACGCCGGTCGGCTGTATGCCGTGGACCACGGCGTGACCTTCCACGCCGAGCCGAAATTGCGGACGGTGCTATGGGGGTGGGGTGGCGAGGCCTTGACCGGTGACGAGATCGAGCAGTTGCGGGGGTTGCGTGAGCAGGTGATCGGCGACGATCCACGGGCTGAGGAAGTGCGCTCCCACCTGACGGCCCGCGAGATGCGCGCTCTGCTGGGCCGGATCGATGACCTGCTGCGCGGCGGGCGATTCCCCGAGCCCGATGGTGAGTGGCCGGCGATTCCCTGGCCGCCCATCTAAGGCACGGCGTCGCGGTGGGCCGCGAATCGCCGTCTGCAGGACGGGTGTTTACAGTTTCCCCGTGAAGACATGGCCCACCGTCACCTTGCCCGCGATCCCCGGCAGCGGACCGCTGGTCCGCGTGCACGACACGGCATCCGGACAGCTCGTCGACCTCACCGGCCAGGACGGCACGGCCAGCCTTTATGTCTGTGGGATCACGCCCTATGACGCCACCCACCTCGGCCACGCCGCCACCTATGTCACCTTCGACATCCTCGGCCGCGCCTTGCGCGACAGCGGGTTGAGCGTGCGCTATGTCCAAAATGTCACCGACGTCGACGACCCTTTGTTGGAGCGCGCCGAGCGGGACGGCCGCGACTGGCGCGAGCTCGCGACCTCCGAGATTGCGCTTTTCCGCGAGGACATGACCGCCTTGGCGGTCCTGCCGCCCGACGAACTCGTCGGAGTGGTGGAGTCTATCGACCAGATCGCTGCGGCGGTGCGCGAGCTGATCACGGCAGGGGCGGCATACGAGCTGGTCAATGAGGGTCTCGGCAGCGCCGACATCTATCTCGACCTCGCGGCGGGTGAGCGAATCAATCCGGTGAGCGGGTTCACGCGCGCGGAGATGATGTCGGTCATCGTCGACCGCGGCGGCGACCCGGAGCGGCCCGGCAAGCGGGACCCGCTCGACCCGCTGTTGTGGCGCGCGGAGCGGCCGGGCGAGCCGGCTTGGACGGTGCCCGGGCTGCCCGCGGGGCGGCCGGGCTGGCATATCGAGTGCACGGCGATTGCCCGCGACCACTTGGGCCTGCCGATCGACGTTCAGGGCGGGGGAGTGGACCTGGTCTTCCCGCACCACGACATGTCCGTCGTCCAGGCGGACGCCGTCGAGCAGCAGTTTGCCCGGGCCTTCCTGCACCAGGCGATGGTTGGCCTGGACGGCGAAAAAATGAGCAAGTCCAAGGGCAATCTCGTTCTCGTCTCACGGCTACGCGCCGACGGGGTTGACCCGATGGCGATTCGGTTGTTGCTGCTCGCTCATCGGTATGACGAGGGTTGGGACTTCACCGACGCAGACCTCGGCGCCTCTCAGGCTCGCCTCGAGGCGTGGCGTGCGGCCGTCTCGGTCAACGAGGCGCCGGACACCGCTCCGGTCGTGGCGGCCGTGCGAGCGGCCGTCGCCGACAACTTGGACACGCCCACCGCCCTCGCCGCCGTGGACGCCTGGGTCGCCTCAGCATCTGACAGCGACGCGGCCCGCAGCATCGACGCGCCCGGCATCCTCGCCCGCGCCCTCGACGCCCTCCTCGGCGTCCGCCTCTGACCCCGACCGGCCGGGTTACGGGACCACTGAAGGATTCCCGCCCGATGCCGGAAACCCCTTGTTTGTGTCAGATTCTTTCCGGCACAAACAAAGGGTTTCCGGCATTGGGCGGAAAACCTACAGGCTTCGCTTAGGACTCGTCGGGCTGCTGGCGCAGGTAGCGCTCGAACTCGCGGGCGATCGCGTCGCCGGAGGCTTCGGGCAGGTCGGCGGTGTCCTGCGCCTTTTCCAGCGCATCGACATACTCAGCGATCTCTTCATCGGACTCGGCGAGAACGTTGATATTGCTCTCCCAGGCCTGCGCCTCCTCCGGCAGGTCGGCCATGTCGATCTCCAGCGACAGCAACTCCGAGAGCTTGGTGAGCAGCGCCAGCGTGGCTTTGGGGGAGGGGGAGTGGCCGGCATAGTGCGGCACGGCGGCCCAGCACGAGATCGTCGTCAGCCCCGCTTGGGTGGCGGCATCGGAGAGTACGCCGATGATGCCGGTCGGGCCCTCATAGCCACTCGGCTCGAGATCAAAGCGGTGGATCGTCGCGTCATCTTCGGAGGTGGCGCTCACCGGGATGGCGCGGCTGTGCGCCACATCGGCCATCAGCGCGCCTAGGGTGATGAAGGTCGTGACGCCGGCCTGCTGAGCGAACTCCATGATCTCGACGGTGTAAGCCCGCCAGTGGAAGCTCGGCTCGATCCCGCTGACGACGATCACGCTGCGGTCCAGGTGTGGCGGGTCGGCCACGAGGATGCGCGTCGTGCGCCATTGGATGCGGCGACGGCCCTTGTCGAGGACGACGCGGGGACGGTTGACCTGAAAGTCGTAGTAGTCCTCCGGGTCGAGCGCGGCCACAGGCTCAGCGCCCCACAGCGTGGCCAGATGTTCGAGGGCATCCGTCGCCGCCTCGCCCGCGTCATTCCAGCCTTCGCAGGCCACCAACATGACGGGATCACGCAGCGTCGGGATGTCGTCGAGCTCGATCACTCCGGCAGGCTATCGCGCGGGTCCGGCCGCGCGGCTAGACTCGACCAATCCCTGTTCGACGACCGAGGAAACGCGTGCCCGAGGACCCCCCGACGCTGCCCGACGCCGTCCTGTGGGATATGGACGGCACACTCGTCGACACCGAGCCCTATTGGATCGCGGCGGAGTACGCCATCGTCGCCGAACATGGCGGGCTGTGGAGCGACGAGCTCGCGCATCAACTTGTCGGCAATCCGCTGCTGGTGTCCGCCGAGTTCATCATCGCCAACTCGCCGGTCACCTTGACTCCAGAGCAGCTCGTCGACGATCTACTGGCCCGCGTCGTGCGGCAGGTGCAGGAGCACATTCCGTGGCGTGCCGGTGCCCGCGAACTGCTCTTCGAACTCAACGACCTCGGCGTGCGTTGCGCGCTCGTGACGATGTCATGGACCTCCCTGGCCGAGGCCGTCACGGCATCCTTGCCGCAGGGATTGTTCGCCGTCGTCGTGACGGGAGACCTTGTCACGCACGGCAAGCCGCATCCGGAGCCCTATCTGGCGGCGTGCGCAGCCCTGGACGCCCGGCCCGAGCGCTGCATCGCGATCGAGGACTCGGCGACCGGCGTGCGCTCAGCCGTCGCCGCCGGCGTCCCGACCCTTGCCGTGCCGCATGTCGTCGATGTGCCGGCCATTCCGGGTGCGGTGCGCCTGGATTCGCTCGACGGCGTTCGCGCGCGGGAGCTGGTGGGCTACTTCGCTGGCTGAGTCGGCCGTGGTTCAGCCCTGGGCCAGGACCGCGACGCCGTCGGGCCGCAGCCGCAGCTCCCCGCCGTCCCAGTGCGCTCCACGGTCCAGGATCAGCTCGTATGCCGTGCCAGCCAGGGGGACGGTCGCCTCGGCCCCGCCAAGGTTGAGAGCGACGGTGAGGCCGGAGAACGACATACAGAACCACCCTGCCTCTTCATCGAAGGAGACTGTGACGTCCGCAAGGTGGGCGGGTGAGTCGAATCGCTTGCGGCGCAGCCCGATCAGCGCGCGGTACCAATCCAACATCTCCGCGTGCGCCGGCTCGCCGAGCTCCGCCCACCGGAGCACGGAGGCATCACGGGTCGAACTATCCTGCGGGTCGGGGATGGACTCGGCATCCCATCCGTGCCCGGCAAACTCCGCGCGCCGGCCGTCTCGGACCGAGCGTGCCAGGGCCTCCTCCTCGAAGGAGGTGAAGAAGAGCCACGGCGAGCTGGATGCCCATTCCTCGCCGGCGAAGAGCATCGGCGTGAAGGGTCCTAGCAGATAGAGGGCGGCGCCCATCGCTTGACGGTCGGCTGGCAGCAGGGCCGTAATCCGTTCTCCAAGAGCACGATTGCCGACCTGGTCGTGCGTCTGGAGGTATGCCAGCAGCTTGCGCGCATCGAAGCCTTGCCGGTCCACCGGCGCGCCCCATGGAGTGCCGCGGAAGGACGAGGTCGTCCCGTCGTGGAGGAAGCCGCGGGTGAAGACCTTGGCGAGCACGGCCAGCGGGCCGCGTTCGTCGTGGCCCGGCGCTCCGCCGCCGAAATCGCCGTAGTAGCCCTGCGATTCACCGGTCAGGGTGACGTGGAGGGCATGGTGGATGTCGTCATCCCATTGCGCGGTGATCCCTTGTCCGCCCGCATCGGTGGGCGCGACGACCCGGGTGTCGTTGAGGTCGCTCTCGGCGATCAGGTCGAGCGGTCGACCCAACTCCACCGCGAGAGCGTTGACGCGATCGGACAGTTCGGCCAAGAGGTGCCGGGGCGAGTCGTCGCGCAGTTCGTGCGTTGCATCCAAACGCAGGGCATCGATGTGGAAGTCGCGGAACCAGCGCAGCGCATTGTCGATGATGAAGGCGCGCACCGAATCACTCTGCGGCCCATCGAGATTGACAGCCTCGCCCCAGGGCGTGTGATAACGGTCCGTGAAGTATGGCCCGAACCGACTCAGATAGTTGCCACTCGGCCCGAGGTGGTTATAGACGACATCAAGGCAGACAGCGAGTCCGCGATGGTGAGCGGCGTCGACGAAGCGCTGCAGGGCGGCCGGCCCACCATAGGCGTCGTGCACGGCATACAAGGCGACACCGTCATAACCCCAGCCCCATCGGCCCGGGAAGGCCGCCACGGGCAGCACCTGCACCACGTCGGCACCGAGGTCAACGAGGTGATCCAGCCGGCCGATCGCGGCGTCGAGGGTGCCCTCCGCCGTGAAGGTGCCGATGTGCATCTCATAGACGACCGCGCCGAGTATGCCTGCGCCGGAGCGGGTTCCACGCCACGCGTCATCGCTCCACGCGAACTGCGAGAGATCGACAAAGCGGCTTGGGCCGTGCACGCCAGATGGCTGCCAGGCGCTGCGGGGGTCGGGTAGGGCGGGCAGGTCGCCATCAATGACGAAGGCATAGTCCAGGTGGTCGCCGTATGCCGTCCGGTCGCCCTCCCAGCGCCACCAACCGTTGCCGCACGCTGCCATATCCGCCATCGTGGGATCGGCGGCCTCGCCCAGCGCGATCTGCAGGCTGTTGGCGTGTGGTGCCCACACCGTGATCTCTGCAGTCTCCGTCATCGCCGCACCAGCAATGCCACCGGCTCGTCGCCGACGACCTCGGCCAGCAGCGTGTCGCCATCGCTGTCAATTTCTCGGCCCGACAATAGGTCTCGCCACTGGCCGTCCGGCAGGGCGATCCGGAAGTCCCGCCAACCGCCGCGCACCTCGCGGGTGTGTGGCGAGAACGCGACGACGGTGACGACCTCGGGGTGGTCCAGGGTGCCGCGGGCAAAGGCCAGCGCCAGGGGCGTGCCCGTCTCCACCGCGAGATAGTCAGCCTCAGGTCCCACGAACCACTCCGGGTTTCGCCGTCGCAAACGCATCGCCTCCGCCGTGACGCGCAGTTTGGCATCGCCGAGATCGTGGGGGAGTGGGCCATCACTCAGGGCGGCCAGGCGCCGGGTCAGGTCGGGATAGTCGACCGCACCCCGGTTGTCCGGGTCCACGAGCGTGAGAATTGGCGACTCACTACCTTGGTAGTTGTCCGGGACCCCGGGCATGGTGAGCTGGATCAGCTTCTGCCCCAAGGTGATTGCGCGGGCGGACGGGGCGATGAGCTCCGCCCAGGAATCGAGGTGCGCCTGGCAGGCCGGGTCGGCGAGGACCGCCTCAGCGAAGCCCGTGATGGCCTCTTCATAGGCCGGATCACCATCGACCCAGGCGGTGTGCGTCTTGGCTTCACGCGTGGCCTTCAGCAGATATTCGGTGAGTCGGTCGCCGCTGATCGGCCAGGTTCCGACGAGGGTCTGCCAGAGGAGGTACTCGGTCGCGGGATCGACCAGCCCATTCCGCAGCCGGGCCGAGATTCGTCGGGCCTCCACGAGCCAGTCACGCCATTCCTCGGCACGCTCGGAGAGCACCGCGAGTCTGGCGCGAACATCCTCCGAACGCTTGGTGTCGTGGGTCGAGAGGGTGGTCATGGTGAGGGGCCAGCTTTCGAGCCGAGCCTCGGCATACGCATGGAACTCATCGGTTTCGATCGACAGCGTGCCGGGGTCGCCGCCGACCTCATTGGCGCCGCTCTGCCGGAACCACCGATAGAAGGCGGTGTCCTCAATGCCCTTGGCCATCACCGGTCCGCAGGTCTGCTGGAAGCGAATGACGAACTCCGCCATCGCTTCTCGGGCATCCGCATCATCCAAGCCGCCCGCCGGACGGCCGCCGCGCGCGAGTTGGGAGACCTGTCCCAGGGCCGCATGATCGTCGGGGTCGAGCAGGTCTCGCGCGCGGGCCTGGGCCTGGGCGAGCACGACGAGTTGGCTCCGGGCAGGCCGCTGACCCGGCACGAGGTAGGCGCGATAGCGATCCATGGACACCAGGAGGGCACCGAGCGCACGACGCGTCGACTCCAAGTCCGCATCGGGCAGCACCCGCTCGATCAACCGCACGAGTCGGTTCACCTCGGCGGCTTGAACGTCGGCGACGACCTGTTCCTTGGCCGTCCGGATCACCTCGTCGAGGTCGACGGCAGTCGGCTCCACGAGCGAAGCCCAGATCTCGTCCAGGACCTCGGCGCCCGTGGGGTCGGTGAGCACTTGCTGTATGCGGAGCAGCGCGTCATAGCCCGTGGTCCCCGCGCACGCCCACTCCGAAAGCAGTTCCTCATGGCCCTCGAGGATCTTCTCGACGACGACCCAGGCTCCACCGGTGCGGTGCGCGAGGCGCGCGAGATAGCCGCCGGGGTCGGCCAGTCCGTCCGGGTGGTCGATCCGGAAGCCGTCGATGTCGCCCTCGCGGTGCAGCTCGAGCAAGAGTTCGTGGGTTGCGTCGAAGACGTCATCATCTTCGACCCGGACCGCCTGCAGGGTCGTCACGTCGAAGAAGCGGCGGTAGTTCAGATCCGTGGCGCCCGCCTCCCAGTGCGCCAGTCGGTATGCCTGTGCGGCAACGAGTTCCGGTAACGGCAGGTTCTCCGTGCCGGGCCGGACCGGGAACTCGTGGTCGTAGTAGCGCAAGACGCACTCATCGCCATCGGCGCCGCCATCGTGCGCGATCGTCAGCTCCCCGTCGTGGAGCACCTGCTCGAGGTCAGCGCCCAGCACGGGCATCAGCAGCCGGGAGTCCTCGGCCTCCCAATCGATATCGAACCACTCGGCATACTCCGAATCCCGGCCCAGCCGCAGCACATCCCAGAGCGGCCCGTTGAGATAGGTCTCCTGCGGCACGGTCATATGGTTCGGGACCACATCGACGACGATGCCGAGGTTGTGCGCGCGACAGGCGGCGACTAGACGATCGAAGGCCGCCCGCCCGCCCGCCTCGCTGTTGAGTCGGTCGTGGTCAACCACGTCATAGCCATGCGTGCTACCCGGCTCCGGCTCGAGAATCGGGCTTAGGTAAAGATGCGAGACCCCGAGATCGGCGAGATAGGGGACGATCGCCGCCGCATCGTCAAAGCCGAAGCCAGCGTGGATCTGCAGGCGGTATGTCGTGACCGGCACCGGACGCCCCGGGCCGGGCCGGTGGTCGGGGGCGGCATAGGTCATCCGACGCATCTGCTCAGGCACCTGCCCAATGCTAACCGCGACGGCCCTTGACCACCGACTGAAGGCTAGACATCGGCCGCCTCGTGCGCACGTGACATCGGTCGTGGTGGCGCCACGGCCGAATCAGTCAGTCCTCAGGGTGGTAGCCCAGGTTCGGGCCCAGCCAGCGCTCGGCGGTGCGCAGGTCCCAGCCCTTCCGCTCGGCATACTCCTCGACCTGGTCGCGCCCGATGCGCCCGACGACGAAGTATTGCGCCTGCGGGTGGGCAAAGATCAGGCCACTGACGGCTGCGCCGGGCCACATGGCCATCGAGTCGGTGAGTTCGATGCCGGTCTTGGCGTGCACGTCCAGGAGGTCCCAGATGACGGCCTTCTCGGTGTGGTCGGGGCACGCGGGATAGCCGGGCGCCGGCCGGATGCCGCGATAGCGCTCGGCGATCAGGGCCTCATTGTCCAACGACTCCTCGGGGGCGTAGGCCCATAACTGCGTCCGCACGCGCTCGTGCAGGCGCTCGGCGAAGGCTTCGGCCAGGCGGTCGGCGAGTGACTCGAGCAGGATCGCGTTGTAGTCGTCGAGTTCGGCCTTGAAGGCCATCACCCGCTCCTGCGCCCCGAGGCCGCCGGTGACAGCGAAGGCCCCGATCCAGTCGGGTATGCCGGCCTCCACCGGCGCGATGAAGTCGGCCAGCGAGCGGTTGGGCACACCCTCGCGGTGCTGGCCCTGTTGCCGCAGGTGATGCAGCGTCGTGCGCACGGTCGTGCGGGAGTCATCGGCATACACGATGGTGTCGTCACCCGAGCGAGCGGCGGGGAAGATGCCCGTGATCCCGTTGGCGCGCAACCACTTTTCGCCGATGATCTGGTCGAGCATCGCCTGGGCGTCGTCATACAGCTTGCGCGCTGCCTCGGCCGTCGTCGGGTTGTTGAGGATGTCGGGGAAGCGGCCGCGCAACTCCCAGGCGGCGAAGAAGGGCGTCCAGTCGATATAGCGGCGCAGGTCGGCCAGGTCGTAGTCCTCGAAGAGGTGGACGCCCGGCTGTGCCGGTTGCGCGATGGTCGATTCGTCGAGCGCGATCTCGGGGGCAGCCGCGCGGGCCTGCTCGATGCTCAGCAGCGGCCGCTCATTGGTCTTGGCCGCGTGGCGCTTGCGGATCGTGTCGTACTCAGCGGCGATGACCTCCATGAGCGCTGGTCGCTGGTGCTCCGAAAGGAGTTGTGCCACAACGGGAACCGAGCGCGAAGCATCTTTCACCCAGACAACTGGTCCGTGGTAGCGCTGGTCGACCTTGACGGCCGTGTGCGCCTTCGAGGTCGTGGCCCCGCCGATGAGCAGGGGGATCTCCAAGCCTTGGCGCTCCATCTCGGAGGCGACGTGCACCATCTCGTCCAACGAGGGTGTGATGAGTCCGGACAGGCCGATCGCGTCGGCGCCGAGTTCCGTTGCCGTGTCGAGGATTCTCTGGGCCGGCACCATGACGCCGAGGTCGTGGACGTCATAGTTGTTGCACTGCAGGACGACCCCAACGATGTTCTTGCCGATGTCATGCACATCGCCCTTGACGGTCGCCGTCACAATCAGGCCCTTGGCGCGCGACGCATCACCGGGCTGCTTCTCCGCCTCGATGAAGGGGATCAGATAGGCAACAGCCTTCTTCATCACGCGGGCTGATTTCACGACCTGGGGCAGGAACATCTTCCCGGCGCCGAAGAGGTCGCCGACGACATTCATCCCGTCCATGAGCGGGCCTTCGATGACCTCCAAGGGCCGGCCACCACGGTCCGAGATCAGGGCACGCAGTTCCTCGGTGTCGCTCTCCACATAGTCGTCGATCCCCTTGACCAGCGCGTGGGTGATCCGCTCGTCCACCGGCAGGGTTCGCCACTCAGGACCGGCCGAATCCTCTTCCGCAGCAGCGACATTGAATGTTTCGGCGATCTCCAGGAGACGGTCGGTAGCGTCCGCACGGCGGGCCAGGATGACATCCTCGATCCGCTCCCGCAGCTCCGGATCGATCTGGTCATAGACCACCAGCGCACCGGCGTTGACGATCCCCATATCCATCCCCGCGCCGATCGCGTGGAACAGGAAGACGGCGTGGATCGCTTCGCGCACCGGGTTGTTGCCGCGGAAGCTGAACGAGACATTGGAGACGCCGCCGGAAATGAGCACCCCGGGCAGGTTCTCCTTGATCCAGCGGGTTGCTTCGATGAAGTCCAGGCCGTAGCGCGCGTGCTCCTCGATGCCCGTCGCGACGGCGAAGATATTCGGGTCGATGACGATGTCCTCGGCAGGGAAGCCCACCTGCTGGGTCAGCACGTCATACGCGCGCTTGCTGATTTCCTTGCGCCGCTGCAAGGTGTCGGCCTGGCCGGTCTCGTCGAAGGCCATGACGACGATCGCCGCGCCATACTTCCGGCACAGCCGCGCCTGCTCGACGAAGGCCGCCTCGCCCTCCTTCATGGAGATGGAGTTGACGATGGGCTTGCCCTGCACAACCTTCAGCCCCGCCTCGATGACCTCCCATTTCGAGGAGTCGATCATCAGGGGGACGGTGGAGATATCGGGTTCTGAGGCAATGAGTTTCAGGAATCGGTCCATCGCCGCCACGCCGTCGATCATGCCTTCGTCCATATTGACGTCGATGATCTGCGCACCGGCCTCGACCTGCTGACGGGCCACCGACAGCGCGGCCGGATAGTCCTGCGCCTGGATGAGTTTGCGGAAGCGCGCCGAGCCGGTGATATTCGTCCGCTCGCCGACATTGACGAACAGGCTGTTCTCATCGATCGTCAACGGCTCCAACCCCGACAGGCGCATCGCCCGCGGGATCTCCGGCACGACGCGCGGCGCGGTCTGCGCGACGGCAGCCGCGATCCCGGCGATGTGGTCCGGCGTCGTGCCGCAGCACCCGCCGACGAGATTGATCAGGCCAGCGCCCGCGAACTCGGCGAGGGCGGCCGCGGTGTCGGCCGCGCTCTCGTCATATTCCCCAAAAGCATTGGGGAGCCCCGCATTTGGGTAGCAGGAGACGAAGGTGTCGGCCACCCGGGCGAGCTCCGCGACATACGGCCGCATCTGTGCGGCGCCCAGCGCACAGTTGAAGCCGACCGCGATCGGGCGCACGTGGCGCACCGAGTTCCAGAAGGCTTCGGTCACCTGTCCCGAGAGGGTGCGGCCGGAGGCGTCGGTGATGGTGCCGGAGATGATGACCGGCCAGCGGCGGCCCTCGTCCTCGAAAAGGGACTCGACGGCGAAGATCGCCGCCTTGGCGTTCAGCGTGTCGAAGATGGTCTCGATCGCCAGCACATCCGCGCCGCCCTCAACGAGGCCTTCGGCCTGCTCGCGGTAGGCCGCGACGAGTTCATCGAAGGTGACATTGCGCGCGCCCGGGTCCGAGACGTCGGGGGAGATGGAGGCGGTCTTATTCGTCGGCCCGAGGGAGCCGATCACAAATCGAGGAGTATGCGGATCGCTCGCCAGCGCGGCCTCCACCGCCTCGCGGGCCAGCCGCGCGGAGGCGACATTGAGCTCGCGGCTCAGCTCCTCCATGCCATAGTCCGCCATCGAGATGCGCTGGGCATTGAAGGTATTGGTGGAGATGAAGTTCGCGCCGGCCGCGAGATATTGGTCATGAATCTCGCGGATCAGGTGCGGCTGCGTCAGCGATAGCAGGTCGTTGTTGCCGATGACATCACGCGGCCAGTCGGCATAACGCTCGCCGCGATAGTCCGCCTCCTGCAACCGGTGCCGCTGCAACATCGTGCCCATCGCGCCGTCGAGGATGAGGATGCGCTGCTGGAGCAGCTCGGTCAGCGGTGCGGTGACATCGGGGCGGTACGGCATAGGCAGCAGTATCGGCCACCTTCACGCCCACCAGGGCCGGGGTGTCACCGCCGCCGGGTAGGTTGCAGCGCGTGAGCACTCCAGCACCGTCGCCGCCCGCGCCCGGGATCAAGGTCGCCACGATCGCGGGCGTGCCCGTTTACATCGGTCGGTCCTGGGGGATCCTGGCGCTGATCATCGTCGCGCTCATCGGGCCGGACCTGCAGCCCACGCTCGGCGGCCAGGCCTATCTTGTCGCGATCGGCTACGCCCTGCTGCTGCTCATCGCTGTCATGGTCCACGAAGGCGCACATGCCCTGGGCGCCCGCTCGTTCGGCTTTCCGGTGCATCGGGTGGTCGCCGACTTGTGGGGTGGCCATACCGCTCTTGACGTCACTCGCTCGACGCCAGGGCGCAGCGCCATCGTCGCCGTGGTCGGACCGCTCTCCAATCTCGCCCTGGCAGCAGTCGGATATGGCATAGCCCCCCTTTTCGAACCGGGCATCGCCCACGGACTCGCCCGCATCTTCGGGCTGCTCAACCTGCTGCTCGCCGGCTTCAATATGTTGCCGGGACTGCCCCTCGACGGTGGGCAGATCGTTGAGTCACTGGTCTGGAAAATCACCGGCGACCGTCATCGCGGGCGCGTCATCGCGGGCTATTGCGGTATCGCGGTCACGCTCGGAGTGCTCTACTGGTTCATCGCTCGTCCGGTGCTCGCCGGCCAAACCCCGTCAATGTTTTCCCTTGGCTGGGCGCTGCTGATCGGTTGGTTCCTGTGGCAGGGGGCACGCCATGCCATTAGTGCGGGTCAGGTGGGCGGAGCCTTGGAGCGGGTGCGGGTCGCGGATGTGCTAACCCCCGTCGCGCCGGTCCGGTATGACGCCGCGCTGAGCGAGCTGCCTGGCGGAGCGCCGCCCGTGGTCGTCGATGGCACGGGTATGCCGCTCGCCCTGGTCGACCCCGAAGCGCTCGCCTCCGTGCCCCGCGAGAGCGCTCCGCATACCCCGATCTCCGCCGTGAGCCGGCCGCAGCCGGCGGGCTGGGTCGTCGAGGCGGACCCGAACGCCGGCGTGGCCGCCTTGTTCGCGCCGATGAATGCGGTCGGCACGGGGCTGCTGGCGATCACGCACCAGGGCCGGCTCATCGGCGTCGTCACCGCGGCGAGCATCAACGCCAGCCTCGACGCGCACACCTAAACTTCTGCCCCATGACCGCCATCGACCCGAACCTGCGGCGCGGCCCCTTCCGGGTCAGTGACCGGGTGCAATTGACCGACCCCAAAGGGCGCATGCACACGATCACGCTGGAGGCCGGTAAGGAGTTCCACACCCACCGTGGGTTCATCCGGCATGACGACCTGCTCGGCGCGCCCGACGGGTCGACCATCACCAACACGGTCGGCGTCGAATACCTGGCGATCCGCCCGCTGCTCGCCGACTATGTGATGTCGATGCCCCGCGGCGCGGCCGTCGTCTACCCCAAGGACGCCGGCCAGATCGTGCAGATGGGCGACATCTTCCCCGGCGCCATCGTCGTCGAAGCCGGTGTCGGCTCCGGCGCGCTGTCGATGTCGCTCTTGCGCGCGGTGGGGGAGGCGGGCCGAGTTCACTCCTTCGAGCGCCGTGAAGACTTCGCCGGCATCGCGCGGGCCAACGCCCGCGCCTTCTTCGGTGCCGACCACCCCTCCTGGACGGTGACCGTCGGCGACCTCGTTGAAGCCTTGCCCGGAGCCGTCGAAGCGGGAACCGTCGATCGCGTCGTCCTCGACATGCTGGCGCCATGGGAATGCCTGGAAGTCGTTGCGGACGCGCTGATCCCGGGGGGCCTGGTCATCGCCTATGTCGCCACCGCCACCCAGCTCTCCCGGGTCGCGGAGGCGCTGCGCGATCACGGCGGCTTCACCGAGCCGCACGCCTGGGAGTCGATGGTGCGCGACTGGCATCTCGAAGGCCTCGCCGTGCGGCCCGCGCACCGGATGCACGGGCATACCGGCTTCCTCATCACCAGCCGCCGGCTGGCGCCGGGGGTCACTCCGCCGCTGCGCAAGCGACGTCCGGGGCGGGGGTATGCCGATGTCGGCACCGAGGAGGAGTGGAGCGCCGAAGACCTCGGCGAGCGCCTGCCCAGCGACAAGCGCGTGCGCCGCACCGCCCGATCGATCGGCGAGCCCCCGCGCCTGCCCTGAGTCGGTGTCGTGAGCGCGTGTCCGCTCCGTGACGCAAAACCTCCCGGGGATTGTCAGCGCAGCGGGTTAGGGTCGAATCGGACGCCGACTCCGCGAGGGAGCGGCGCGATCCGGCAGGAGGTCGCCCGTGACCGAGGACAGCACGCAGGAGCTTCGTCGCCTGCGCTCGCAGATGGCGACGATGTCGGCGCAGAACGACCGGCTCGTGCGCACCCTGAAGGACGCGCGCGAGCAGCTCGTCACGCTGAAGTCCGAAGTCGACCGGCTCGCGAACCCGCCCGCGGCCTATGGCGTCATCCTTCAGGTGCACCCCGACAACACGGCCGACATCCTCACCGGCGGCCGCAAGATGCACGTCGCGGTGAGCCCGAGCATTCCCGCGACCGACCTGCTGCCCGGGCGCGATGTGCGCCTCAACGAGGCCCTCAATGTGGTCGCGACCTGCGGATTCGAGCGGGTCGGTGAGGTGGTGCTCGTCAAAGAGTTGCTGGAGCCGGACCGGGTGCTCGTCGTCGCCCATGCCGACGAGGAGCGGGTATGCCGGCTGGCCGAGTCCATCGAGCCCGGCACCGTGCGCGTGGGCGACGCCCTGCTGCTGGAGCCCCGCTCCGGTTTCGTCTTCGAGCGCATTCCCAAGGCCGAGGTCGCCGACTTGGTCCTCGAGGAGGTCCCCGACATCTCCTATGAGGACATCGGCGGCCTGCGCGGGCAGATCGAGGCGATCCGCGACTCCGTGGAGCTGCCGTATCTGCACCCCGATCTGTTCACCGAGCACCAGCTCAAGCCGCCGAAGGGCGTGCTGCTCTATGGCCCGCCCGGTTGTGGCAAGACGATGATCGCCAAGGCCGTCGCCGCCTCCCTGGCCCGCAAGGTGGCGGAGAAGGAAGGCAAGGAGCTCACCAAGAGCTACTTCCTCAATATCAAGGGCCCGGAGCTGCTCAACAAATATGTCGGCGAGACCGAGCGGCATATCCGGCTGATCTTCCACCGGGCGCGCGAGAAGTCCAGTGACGGGACGCCGGTCGTCGTCTTCTTCGACGAGATGGACTCCTTGTTCCGCACCCGAGGCTCGGGTGTGTCCAGCGATGTCGAGACGACGATCGTGCCGCAATTGCTGGCCGAGATCGACGGCGTCGAGGGCCTGGAGAATGTCATCGTCATCGGGGCGACCAACCGCGAGGACATGATCGACCCGGCCATCCTGCGGCCCGGCCGGCTCGATGTGAAGATCAAGATCGAACGCCCGGACGCCGAGTCCGCGCGCGACATCTTCCGCAAGTACCTCACCGCCGACCTGCCGCTGCACACCGACGACCTCGCCGAGAACGGCGGTTCGCCGCAGGCAACGGTCGAGGCGATGATCGAGGCGTCGGTGGCGCGGATGTATTCGGAGCAGGAGGAGAACCGCTTCCTCGAAGTCACCTATGCCGGAGGCGACAAGGAGATCCTCTACTTCAAGGACTTCAACTCGGGCGCGATGATCCAAAATGTCGTCGACCGGGCCAAGAAGAGCGCAATCAAGGACTTCTTGACCACCGGGCAGCGCGGCCTGCGGATCGATCACCTGCTGTCCGCGTGCGTCGATGAGTTCAAAGAGAACGAAGACCTCCCGAACACCACCAATCCCGACGACTGGGCGCGCATCTCGGGCAAGAAGGGCGAGCGGATCATCTATGTCCGCACGCTCGTCTCGACCAAGTCCGGCACCGAGCCAGGCCGCACCATCGACACCGTGAGCAATACCGGCCAGTACCTCTGACGCCGCGGCGTCCAGGTCCAGCGAGGGTCTGACCGATCTTCCGTGGGGCCGGGACTCTTCCCGGATGCGCCCATCGGCGTTACGCTGCCGGAGTATGGGTGACAGGGCGATGGTGCGGTGGACGGTGCCTTCGCTGCTCGTCGCGGCAGGGGCTTTCGCTGCGACGCCGTCGGTGGGCGATGAAACCGATCATCGGCTGGCTGGCACCCTGCTGGCGATCACGGGTGCCGGGGGCGGCGACCTCATCCGTATGCGGACCGACGGCTCCGGCCGCCGGGTGCTGGCCCGCGACGTTCAGTCGGCTGCCTTCTCTCCTGATGGTCGACGGATTGCCTTCGCGCGCAGCGGGGACATCTACGTCATGCCGGCAGCAGGGGGCAGCGCGCGGCGCGTCGTCGGCGGGCCGTACCGCAGCGGCAATCCCACGTGGTCCCCGGACGGAACCCGGCTGGCATACGACAGCTGCACCTCAGGGCTGCTATGCGACATCTTCAGTGCGCGGGTGGACGGGGCCGCCTCGATCGTCAAGCTGACATCTGGGCGCAGTCGCCCCGGCGACGCCTGCGAGGGCGAGGCCTTCGTCGGCTTCAGCTCGCCAGCCTGGAATCCGCGGGGCGGCACGATTGCTGCGGCGATGTCCTGTTGGAGTGAGGAGGACCCAATGCTGCTGGGAGCGTATGTCGACGCATCCGGCACGGGCGTCACCCGCAGCTTCACCGCCCGAGCCTTCGGATCTCCCGACTGGGCCCCCGATGGTGCGCGCCTGGCATACCGCAACCGAGCCGGCGACGCGGCGCTCGACGAAGCAGCAATCTTCACGATGCGGCGCGACGGCTCGCAAAACCGTCGCCTCACGCCGCTGCGCAGCAACACCGACACCATCAACAATGCCGACGGACCCACCTGGTCACCCGACGGAACCCATCTCGCCTATGCCAAGGCTTCCTCGACCACATCCGGTGTGCCGACCCAGACCTGGATCATCGACAGCACTGGTCGTCATCGCTGGCTGGTCGCGACCGGGATTGTGCCGCAGGACTGGGCCCGCTGACCTAAGCCTGCCGCTCTGGGCCCGCTGATCTGGGCCCGGCCTATTCCTCCGGCGGGGTCGCGGCGCCCTCGCGCTCGTCGCGGGCGGCCCACTCCAGCAGGGGCGCGATGTCGTATGCCGTCTGGTCGATCCGGGCGTGCAGGTCACCGATGGCGGCGAACCGGGCGGGCATGGTCGCCATCGTGAAGTCGTCCGGTTCCACGTCCGGAATCTCGTCCCACGTCACCGGCGCCGAGACGGTTCCGCGGGTGTTTCCGCGCACCGAATAGGCCGCAGCGATCGTGTGATCGCGCGCGTTCTGGTTGTAGTCGACGAAGACAGCCGCGGGATCGCGGTCCTTGCGCCACCAGGTCGTCGTCACCTCGTCCGGGAGGCGGCGCTCCACCTCGCGCGCGAAGGCCAGCGCCGCGCGGCGAACGTCGCCGAAGCCGTGCTCGGGGTGGATCCGCACATAGATGTGCAGGCCGCGCCCACCGGAGGTCTTCGGATAGCCCACCGCACCGAGCTCGGCGAGGAGGTCACGGCATACCCCGGCTGCGGCGCGCACCCGAGAAAACGGGCAGTCGGGCATCGGGTCGAGGTCGATCCGCCACTCGTCCGGCTTCTCGGTGTCGGCGCGACGACTATTCCACGGGTGGAACTCCACCGTGCTCATCTGCACCGCCCAGATGACATCGGCGAGTTTGGTGACGCACAGCTCGTCGGCATGCAGGCCGTAACGCGGGAAGTGCAGGCGCACCGTCTCGACCCACGGCGGCGCGCCGCGCGGGAGGCGCTTTTGGTGCACCTTCGGCCCGTCGACGCCATCGGGGAAGCGATGAAGCATGCACGGCCGCTCGCGCAGCGCGTTGACGATGCCCGGGCCGACGGCGAGGTAGTAGTTCGCCAGGTCTAGCTTGGTCTCGCCGCGCTCGGCGAAGTACGGCCGCCCCGGGTTCGAGAGGCGCACGTCATACCCCTCGACGTCGAGGATCACCGGCTCCCCAAACTCACCCTTGCTCGCCACGCCCCCACCGTATGCCGCCCGCCCCCGCCGGCGTGCGCGTCAACCGACGACCCGCCACGGGTGAGGAGACGTAAGTCCTCCATTCGGGCGTAACTCGCACGTCTGGTCGTGGGTCCTACCGCCGGATGGGGGAGTCACGACGAAATGGTCGAGTCAGGACCGAATCGGGGACCCAACCCCGGGGGTATGCCGCCCGGCCGGGTCAGTTGAAGAGGGCCGACTGGGGCGGGGCGTGGGTGGGGTCGACGCCGTCGAAGAGCGAGGAAATCGACTCACCCGCGTGGATGCGGCCGATGGCTTCGGCGAAGAGGCCCGCGACTGAGCGCACTTTCAGCGCGGGCCATGCGGTGGCAGGCGGCGGGACCGTGTCGGTCGTGACGACCTGGCTGATCATCGGATGGCCGGAGAGTCGCTCGACGGCCTTGCCGGTGAAAAGGCCGTGCGTGCAGGCGACCGCAGCCTCAGTGCAACCGAAGTCCTTGAGCCGCTCGAGCAACTCGATGATCGAGCCACCGGTGGCGATCTCGTCATCGAGGACGATCGCGCGCTTGCCGGCGACATCGCCGACGATCATGTCGATGACGACCTTGTCGTCGGCCTTGCGCATCTTCGAGCCGGCGGCGACGGGCAACCCCAACAAGCGGGCGAATTGCGTCGCGGTCTTGGCGTTGCCGAGATCGGGGGAGACGACGACGGTGTCGCGCAGGTCGTCGGCGCGGAAGTGGTCGGCCAGCACGCCGATCGCCGTGAGGTGATCGACGGGCACCGAGAAGAAGCCGTGCACTTGCGGCGCATGCAAGGTCATCGTCAGCACCCGGTGCGCGCCGGCCGCGACGATCATGTCGGCGACCAGGCGTCCGCCCATCGAGATGCGCGAAGCATCCTTCTTATCCGATCGGGCATACGCGAAGTGCGGCATGACAGCCGTGATCTGCGCGGCGGACGCCCCTTTGGCCGCATCGATCATCAGCAGCAACTCCATGAGGGATTCCTGCGTCGGCGGAACCAGGGGAGCGATGAGATAGACATCCCGCTGCCGGCAGTTCGCGCCGAGCTGCACCTGCAAGCAGTCATTGCTGAAGCGAGTCGTCGAGGACGGGGAGAGCGGCACACCGAGGGAGGAGCAGATCCGCTCGGCGAGCGCGCGGTGACTCGATCCGGAGAACACCACGATTTCGCGCATGCTGACTTCGGCTCCTGGGGGGAAGATCGCCGGTCTGGGCCGCGGCCAGCCTACTGCCCGGCGCCGACCGGCACACCGCCCCCAGGCGGGTGTGTGATCAAGAACAAGCACCGCTCCAGCGCGCCCCCGCCGCCTCACCCTCTGGCTGCCACTCATCGACCCGCGCGTCCGCCCGGAGACCTTCCCCCACAAATTGCGGCACCGCATATCTTGCGTACCCGCACTTTCTGCGGCAGAATGGATCTATGACGCCCAAGGACCCGGCATACGAACGCATCCGCGAAGCACTGGACGCTGCCGAAGCCGCGTCCGCCGCCGCAGCGCTGCCGCATCTGCGGGTCGTGGCCGAGGAGGTCACCGGACTGATCGACGAAGCCCTCGCGAGTGCTGTTCTCTACGAAAGCAATTCGCTGCGCGCTGCGGGGGCAGCGGCTGGCCTGACCGAGAATGCCGTCGGGCCGCGCCTGGCCCGCACCCGCGCGCTGGCGGCATACGCCAACGAGGCCGGCCGGGTGACGGCCGAGGGGGTGCGGCGGGCGCAATATGACGCCGAAAGCCTGGATGTCGCCGCGCTGAGGTCGACGGCCAGCCCGCCTAAGACCCCCCAGCCGATGCGCTTCAAACCCCGCCGGCGCACCACCTGACCCCCATGTCGCGCCGCACCGACGCGACATCCCCCGCCCGCACCACCAGAAAGGCCCGCGCATGACGGACGCGAATCTCACCCATCTCTACTTCCTTCTCGACCGATCCGGATCGATGCAGACGATCAAGTCCGACACCGAGGGCGGCTTCGCGGCCTTCATCGAGCAGCAGCGCACCGCCGCCGGCGCCTGCCGCGTGACGCTCGCGCAGTTCGACGACAGCTATGAGGTCGTCTATGCCGACCGCGATCTCGCCCAGGTCCCCGTCCTCGACCTGCAGCCGCGGGGTATGACCGCCCTGCTGGACTCCCTGGGCCGCCTCATCACCGAGTCCGGCGCCCGTCTCGCCGCCCTGCCCGAGCCGGCGCGCCCCGGAACCGTGGTCGTCGCGATCATGACCGACGGGATGGAGAACGCCAGCCACGAGTGGACGCACCCAGCGATCAAGGCGCTCATCGAACAGCAGGAGCAGGACTACGGTTGGGAGTTCCTCTACCTCGGCGCGGACCAGGACGCCATCGAGGTCGGCGCGTCCATCGGCATCGCCCCCGCCAACTCCCTGACCTATGCCCGCAGCAATGTCAGCGACGCCATGGCCGCCGCATCGGTGATGGTCGACGATCTTCGGACCGCACGGCGCAGCAGCCCAACAGCCAAGCTGCGCGGCTACACCTCCGCCGAGCGAGAGGCCGCAGGAGGTCGCAAGCGCCGCGCATAGGGTGGGCGCATGGGTGTGCGGCGTGTCATGGGCATCGAGACCGAATACGGCATCTCGCTCCAGGGTGCGCCGCACGCCAACCCGATGGTGCTCTCGGGACAGGTGGTGACGGCATACGCCCAGGCCCACGGCATCCGCGCCGCGCGCGGCTCCTGGGACTATGCCGACGAGGCGCCGTTGCGCGATGCGCGTGGCTTCGACATGGGCCGAGGGGTCGCGCACCCCTCGCAGTTGACCGACGAGTGGGGCAGCGATGACGACCCGACGATGGCCAATGTGGTGCTCACCAATGGGGCCCGGCTGTATGTCGATCACGCCCACCCCGAATACTCCTCACCCGAGGTGGACACGCCCCGCGACGGACTGATCTGGGATCGCGCGGGGGAGTTGGTGATGCAGGAGGCCGTGCGCCGGCTCGCCGCCTCGCCGCCCGGCATCAATCTCTATAAGAACAATGCCGACGGAAAGGGCAGTTCTTATGGCACACATGAGAACTACCTCATGCGCCGCTCGACACCCTTCGCCGAAATCGTGCGGCACCTGACGCCCTTCTTCGTCGCCCGCCAGGTGATGTGCGGGTCGGGGCGGGTGGGCATCGGCGTCGACTCCAAGGTCCCTGGCTTCCAGATCGCCCAGCGCAGCGATTTCTTCGAAGTCGAGGTCGGGCTGGAGACCACGCTCAAGCGCCCGATCATCAACACCCGCGACGAGCCGCACGCCACGGCGGATCGCTATCGCCGGCTGCATGTGATCATCGGCGACGCCAATCACGCCGATGTCGCCGGACTGCTCAAGCTCGGCACCACCTCCCTCGTCCTCGAACTCATCGAGGCCGGCGCAATCCGCGAAAGCCTCACCGTCCGGCATCCGGTCGCCACCTTGCAGGCCATCTCGCACGACCCCACACTCGCCGCATTGATCGAGCTCGAGGACGGTCGCAAGCTCACCGCAGTGCAGTTGCTCTGGAGGTATGCCGAGCTGGTCGCCGGCCATGTGGAGCGCACCGGGGAGGGGAGCGAACCGCATACGGCGGAGGTGATGCAGTGGTGGACCCAGGTGCTCACCAAGCTCGAGACAGACCCGATGAGCGCAGCCCGCGAAGTCGACTGGGTCGGCAAACTCGCTGTGCTGCAGGCCTATCGGGATCGGGACGGCATGGAGTGGCATGACCCGCGGTTGAAGGCCATCGACATTCAATGGTCCGACGTTCGCCCCGACAAGGGCATTTTCAGCAAGCTGCGTGCGGCCGGTCGGTTCACCGAGCTCGTCACCGCGGATGAGGTCCAAGCAGCCGTGACCAGCCCGCCTGAGGAGACCCGGGCCTACTTCCGCGGCCGCATGCTCGACCAATTCGGCGACGCCGTCGTCGCGGCATCGTGGGACTCGCTGATCGTCGAGGTGCCGGGCCAGCGCGCCCTGCATCGCATCCCGATGATGGAGCCACAGCGTGGCACCCGCGCCCACGTCGGCCCCCTGCTGGATGCCAGCAGCGATATCGCCGATCTCGTCGACCGGCTGCGCGCCGACGAACCGACCTGAGCCGCACCGAAAGAGCGCGAGGACTCCCCGGCTTCGTCAGGGCCGTGACATAGGCTCGACGCAGACGACGAAAGGGAGCACGACGATGGCAGGTCAGGAGCAGATCCGGCCCACTCGCCGCGGTGGCGATGACGAGGGCCCGGACAGTGACGGCGGGCAGGTCAGCGCGACCAAAGCCAACCTCGACCAGGATGTCGACGGCCTCCTCGACGAGATCGACGGCGTGCTGGAGTCCAATGCCGAAGAGTTCGTCAAGAGCTTTGTCCAGAAGGGCGGCCAGTGAGCGCTGGCGCGCCCGGGCGGCTGCCCGACGCCTTCCGAGCCGGGGGCTCTTCGTCCTTCACCGACTTCCTTGGCTCTCACGCACCGGACCTGCTCCCGGCGCGCCGCACGGTGCCGAGTAGGCCGGTCGAGGCTCCGCACGGCACCACGATCGTCACGTTGACCTATGCGGGCGGCCTGCTGATGGCCGGCGACCGCCGCGCGACAATGGACAATATCATCGCCAACCGCGATATGGAGAAGGTCTTCGCCGCCGACGAATTCTCGGTTGTCGGGATCGCCGGGACGGCCGGCCTGGCGATCGAACTCGTCAAGCTCTTCCAGGTCGAGCTCGAGCATTACGAAAAGATCGAGGGCACGCTGATGTCCTTGGAGGGCAAGGCAAATCGCCTCGCCACGATGATCCGCGGCAACCTCGGAATGGCGATGCAGGGCCTTGCCGTCGTGCCGATCTTCGGCGGCTTCGATCTGGACACCGCGCTCGGCCGGATCTTCTCGTATGACGTCACGGGCGGCTGCTATGAGGAGCACGACCACCACAGCGTCGGCTCCGGCTCGCTCTTCGCTCGCGGATCGATGAAGAAGCGCTGGCGGCCGGGCATGTCGGCCGACGACGCCGTCGCTGTTGCCATCGAGGCGCTCTATGACGCGGCGGACGACGACTCGGCAACCGGCGGCCCAGACACCACCCGCCGCATCTATCCGACCGTCGCGCTGGTCGACGCCGAGGGCGCGCGATTCGTCGACGAGCCCGGCGTCCAGGCGGCGGTCGATGCGGTCATCGCCGCACGCACCGGCAACCCGGGAGGGGCCCGATGACCCAGCCGCAGTTCTATGTCTCACCCGAGCAGGTGATGAAAGACCGCGCCGATTTTGCCCGCAAGGGCATCGCCCGCGGCCGCTCTGTCGTCGTCCTCGGCTATGACAAGGGCATCGCCTTCGTCGCCGAAAACCGTTCTCGCGCACTGCACAAGGTTTCGGAGATCTATGACCGGATCGGCTTCGCCGCGGTCGGCAAGTACAACGAATTCGAGAACTTGCGCGTCGCCGGCATTCGCTATGCCGATCTGCGCGGCTACTCCTACGACCGCTCCGATGTCACCGCCCGCGGCCTGGCCAATGCCTACGCCCAGACGCTCGGCACCGTCTTCATCCAGGAGTCCAAGCCCTTCGAAGTCGAAATCGTCGTCGCCGAGGTCGGTCAGGACTCCGACGGCGACCAGATCTACCGGCTGATGTATGACGGCTCAGTCGCCGACGAGGTCGGCTTCGTCGCCATGGGCGGCGCGGCCGACACCATCGAGGCCGGCCTGAAAGAGCGGTGGGAGCCGGGTATGCCGCTCGGCTCGGCCCTGCAACTCGCCGTCACCTTGCTCGGTCAGGACCCGGCCGGCGGGGAAGCGCGCGAGCTGGACCAAGGGTCCTTGGAAGTCGCCGTCCTCGACCGCACCCGCCCCCGCCGGACCTTCCGGCGGATCACCGGCCCGCTGCTCGACCAACTGTTGAACCCGGCCGAGGCCACCCAGGACGCGCCGCCGGACGAGGAGCACCCCGGCCACCGCGACACCCTGTCCGGGCAGCCCCATCCAGACACCGCGGGGGCGAGCCCACGGCATACCTCCACCAATCCGCAAACCCAGCGGCCGGGCGCCGATCCGGTCCCCGACGGCGACTGAGTCGGCCAACCATGGACCGGCGGATCTTCGGCATCGAGACCGAATTCGGCATCACCTGCGTCGAGAAGGGGCAGCGCACGCTGACCCCCGACGAAGTGGCGCGCTATCTGTTCCGCAAGGTCGTCTCTTGGGGCCGGTCGTCAAATGTCTTCCTGGGCAATGGATCTCGGCTCTATCTCGATGTCGGGTCGCATCCGGAATATGCCACGGCCGAGTGCGACAACCTGATCGATCTCATCGCCCATGACAAGGCGGGGGAGCGGATCCTCGGGGATCTGGTCGCCGATGCGACCGAACGCCTCGCCGAAGACGGGATCGCCGGCGAGATCTATGTCTTCAAGAACAACACCGACTCCGCTGGCAGTTCGTATGGCTGCCATGAGAACTACCTCATCGGCCGCGGCGGTGAGTTCCAGGACTTCTCCGATGTGCTGATCCCGTTTCTCGTCAGCCGGCAGTTGATCGCCGGGGCGGGCAAGATCATCCCGACCTCCACCGGCGCGGCCTATTCCCTCAGCCAGCGGGCAGAACACATCTGGGAGGGCGTGTCGTCGGCCACCACCCGGTCGCGACCGATCATCAACACGCGCGATGAGCCGCACGCCGATGCCGAGCACTTCCGTCGCCTGCATGTCATCGTCGGTGACTCCTCGATGAGCGAAACCACCGCCCTGCTCAAGGTCGGCAGCTGCGATCTGGTGCTGCGGATGATCGAAGAGGGTGTGACCCTGCGCGATTTCACCCTCGACAATGCGATTCGCGCGATCCGCGACATCTCCTTCGACCTGACCGGCCGCAAGACGGTCAAGCTCGCCAATGGCAAGACCCTGAGCGGCCTCGACATGCAGAGCGAGTTCCTCACCAAGGCAACGGAATTCGCCGCATCCAAGGGCATGGACGATCCCACCACGACCCGCGTCCTCGATCTGTGGCGGCGCACCTTGGCGGCGATCGAGTCCGGCGACCACAGCGGCATCGACACCGAGATCGACTGGGCCATCAAACGCAAGCTGATCACCAGCTATGCCAGCAAGCACGACCTGCCGTTGCACCACCCCCGGCTGGCGCAGCTCGATCTGGCCTATCACGACATTGATCCGCGCCGCGGGCTCTTCGGCGTGCTGCAGCGGCGGGGTCTGGCAGCTCGCGTGGTGACCGATGAGCAGGTGGAAGCCGCCAAGGAGACGCCGCCGCAGACGACGCGCGCGAAACTGCGCGGTGACTTCATCCGGGTCGCCAAGGAGCAGCGTCGCGACTACACCGTCGACTGGGTTCATCTGAAACTCAATGATCAGGCGCAACGCACGGTCCTGTGCAAAGACCCCTTCATCAGCGAGGACCCGCGGGTCACCCGGCTGATCGAAGGGATGACGGCGAGCGGCATACCGCAACCCTGAACGCGGCCTGTGGATCGCCCGTCAAGACGTCGGGAGGCAGGTTCGCGGGAACTTTCGCCACGGGTTAGCGGGTTATGGTTGATCGGTTGCCGCCCGTCGCGGGCGGTCCGCATACCTCCCCGATGAACGAAAGCTGCTCACCTGTGTCGTCTGCTGCCCGTCGCCCTGTCCGCACATTAAGCGCCCTCGCGGCAGCCAGCGCACTCACGCTGGCGATGACCGCCTGCGGCTCCGACAAGGGGTCCACCTCCTCGTCCAGCTCTTCGACGTCTTCCTCCGCAGGCGGGACCTCCGCGGTGACCGACGGCAAGATTGCCGACGTCAAGGCCACTGGCGGCGACGACAAGACGGCGCCGAAGCTCGAGTTGAAGACGCCCTTCGGTGTTGCGGCGTACGCCTCCACCGTCTTGAAGAAGGGCTCGGGCACGCCCACGGATGACAAGAGCATCGCGGTCGTGAAGTACACCCTGGTCAATGGCACCGACGGCAAGGTGATCGACGAGACCTACTCCGCCAAGGAAACCGGCTTCGATGTCGGCGATGCGACGCTGATTTCCGGGCTGCGCAAGGCCCTGACCGGCGTGACCAAGGGCTCACGCGTTGTTGCGGCGCTTCCCCCCGCCGAGGCATTCGGCGATCAGGGCAACGCGCAGATCGGCGTCAAGGGCACCGATACCGTCGTCTTCCTCTTCGATGTCGTGAATGTCGCGACCAAGTTACCGGAGGCGGAGGGCACAGCGGTCACCCCGACTGCCAAGAACCTGCCCGAGGTCACCTTCGAGTCGGGCAAGCAAGCATCGTTCACGATGCCCAAGGCGGACCCGCCGAAGGATCTGGTCATCCAGCCGCTCATCAAGGGCAAGGGCGCGAAGGTCGAGCAGGGTGACACGGCAGTCGTGACGTACACCGGCGCGCTATGGCGCAATGGTCAGATCTTCGACTCCAGCTTCAAGCAGGGTCCGACCGCCTCCTTCAGCTTCCCCGTCGGCGCCGGCCGCGTCGTCGCCGGTTGGGACAAGGGCATCGAGGGCCAGACCGTCGGCTCCCGACTGCTCCTGATCGTCCCGCCGAAGGACGGCTATGGCGACAAGGGCCAGGGCGAAATCAAGGGCACCGACACCATGGTCTTCGTCGTCGACATCCTCGCGAAGTACTAATCCTCGAACCCGACAGGAGTAATCCTCATGCCATTCGACCCCAACACCGAGCGCCCGGAGATCGACTTCCCCGAAGGCGCCCCGCCCGCCGACCTCGTCGTCGAGGACATCTGGGAAGGCGACGGTCAGGAAGCGCAGGCCGGCGACACCATCCGCACGCACTACCTCGGCGTCGCGCACTCCACGGGCGAGGAGTTCGACGCGTCGTGGAACCGCGGTGCGCCCCTGGACTTCCGCATCGGCGTCGGCCAGGTCATCCCGGGCTGGGACCGCGGCATCGTGGGCATGAAGGTCGGCGGCCGGCGCAAGCTGACCATCCCGGCTCACCTGGCCTATGGCGACCGGGGAGCCGGCGTCGTGATCAAGCCGGGCGAGACGCTGATCTTCGTCGTCGACCTGGTCGACGTCGCGCGCTGAACCCGAGCCGGCCCGCACCGGTAGGCGAAGCGTTCATCAGCTACACCGTCGAGTCGGTGAAGGGGCTCTACGACCTCAACCGCTACGCCCGCTACGTGACGGTCTTTCAGAACTGGCTGAAACCGGCGGGGGCGTCTTTCGACCACCTGCACAAGCAGCTGGTGGCGATCGACGAGCGCGGCGTCCAGCACGAGGCGACCCTGGCCAAGCTGCGCTCGAACGCGAACCTGTTCAACGAGGTCGCCACGAACTACGCCTCCCACAAGAACCTCGTCATCGCCGAGAACGAGCACGCGATGGCGTTCGCCGGGTTCGGGCACCGCTTCCCGACCGTCGAGATCTACAGCAAGTCCGAGCAGCCGGACCCGTGGGAGCAGACGCCCGAGGAGGTCCGGGGCATGAGCGACATGATCCAGGCGATGCACGCCGCGACGGGCACCGAGGTGCCCTGCAACGAGGAGTGGCACTACCGGCCCATCGACGTCGACCTGGCGATGCCGTGGCGCGTGATGCTGAAGTGGCGGGTCTCGACGCTGGCCGGCTTCGAGGGGGCGACGAAGATCTACCTCAACACCATCGAGCCCGTGATGCTGCGCGACCGGGTGGTCGACCGCTTGTTCGCGCTCCGCAACGACCGCAAGGTGGCCGACTCGCTGAAGATCGCTTTCGAGGCGCCCTGCCGCCCGAACGCGCTGCGCTGCGCGCGTCCCCTGCGCGGCTAGGCCCCGAAGGCCACGGCGCTGGGGTCTAAGCGGCTGGGGGAGCTGGTGCCGACCCTGGCCCGGCGCCGTCGTCCACGGCACGCGCTGGCTGCTCGACCAGCTCTCGTAGCCTCCGGCGGGCCAGTCGTCGGGGCCGGCGCGCTACTCATGCATCCGCCGTCGCCGGCGCCGGGCCAGTCGTCGGGCTGACTGGGGCTGTTGTGTCCGGGTGAGGCGCCTGAGGCGACCGGAAGCCCCGCAGTCCTGCAATCGGTCCCGTCGTCACCCGATCAGGTGTATCACCGGCACGGCTGCGAGCTCTTCTTGGGTGTGCAGGGCAGCCGGCCCTGCGGACCGAGAGGGGCTCTCCATGCCTGCGAACACGTCACTGCTCACCTTTTGGGCCCAGCGCTACCCGATCATCTGGGACATCATCAACCAGGGCGGCCTCGAAGAGCGCGGCATCATCATCCAGGGCGGCCGCAGTGAACGCGTCGCCGGCACCTCACCCATCCCATGGGTCGACCCGGGCTTCAAGCTCGGAGCCGCGACGGGCGTCGAGCTGATCCGCACCGCGCGCCTGGCCGACGCGCTCGGAACGGCGTTCCGCCCGAACCCCGACGAGATCTGTCCGCCGCGGTGGCCCTGGCCCTTCCCGCTGCCCTTCCCGCCGCGCATCGACGAGAAGTTCTTCGAGGACGACGAGCGACGCGTCGGGTACGCCCTCGGACTCGCGACGGCTCTCGAGGCATCCTTGCCGTTCTGGGCCGAGAGCGGCGGTGCTGACGCGCTGCACGCCGTATATGACGTCGCCCTCGAGCAGGCCCGGGTGAAGTAACGCCGATCCGCCGGGCGGACGCCGTCACATGCGCATCCGCCCGCCGGATCGTCGCCGGCGGCTGTAGTGTTCACGCCGTGCCCGTGATCCAAGCCCAGAACCTCACCAAGAAGTTCGGGCGACTTCACCGCCGTCGACGGAATCTCGTTCGAGGTCGCCCCCGGTGAGTCCTTCGGCCTGCTCGGGCCCAACGGTGCGGGCAAGTCGACCACCATGCGGATGATCGGCGGCACTTCGTTGCGCACGTCCGGCTCGCTGACCGTGCTGGGCCTCGACCCCGAGGAGCGGGGCCCCGAGGTGCGGGCCTCCCTCGGCGTGGTGCCGCAGCAGGACTCACTGGACGAGGAGCTGCGCGCCCGCGACAACCTCATCGTCTACGGCCGCTACTTTGGCCTGCCCCGGGCGTACCTGGAGACCAAGGCCGACGAGCTGCTCGAGTTCGCCCAGCTGACAGAAAGGCCAAAGCGAAGGTCAACGCGCTGTCCGGTGGCATGAAGCGCCGCCTAACGATCGCGCGCGGCTTGGTCAACGAGCCACGCATCCTGCTGCTGGACGAGCCGACCACGGGCCTGGACCCGCAGGCCCGGCACATCCTGTGGGATCGGCTGTTCCGCCTCAAGGAGCAGGGCGTCACCCTGGTCATCACCACGCACTTCATGGACGAGGCGGAGCAGCTGTGCGACCGGCTGGTCGTCATCGACCACGGCAAGATCGTCGCCGAGGGCTCGCCCCAGGCGCTGATCCGCGAGTACTCGACCCGCGAGGTCGTCGAGGTGCGGTTCGGGTCGGCCCGCAACGCCGCGATGGAGGCGGAGCTGCGCGGCATGGCCGAGCGCATCGAGGTGCTGCCCGACCGCATCCTGCTTACGCCCGCGACGGCGAGGGCCTGCTCGAGCAGATCTCCCGGCGCGGGCTCAACCCGCTCACCTCGCTCGTGCGGCGTTCATCGCTGGAGGACGTGTTCCTCCGGCTGACCGGGAGGTCCCTCATTGACTGACGTCCGGCATGAGCAACCCGTCGTCACGTTCACGGGGCTCGACCACGCCGCCCTCGCCGCGCGCACCCGCCGGTGGGGGTGGCTGCACTACGCCCGCTACCGGCAGGCGTCCGAGGGGCCGTTCCTGGTCACGGCGCTGATGCTGGCGATCGGCAACCCGATCCTCTACCTCGCGGCCACGGGCCTGGGCCTGGGCTCGATCGTCCAGGCCGACGTCTCCGGCGTCGACATCCTCGCGAAGTACTAATCCTCGAACCCGACAGGAGTAATCCTCATGCCTTTTGACCCCAACACCGAGCGTCCGGAGATCGACTTCCCCGAGGGCGCCCCGCCCGCCGACCTGGTGGTCGAGGACATCTGGGAAGGCGACGGTCAGGAAGCGCAGGCCGGCGACACCATCCGCACGCACTACCTCGGCGTCGCGCACTCCACGGGCGAGGAGTTCGACGCGTCGTGGAACCGCGGTGCGCCCCTGGACTTCCGCATCGGCGTCGGCCAGGTCATCCCGGGCTGGGACCGCGGCATCGTGGGCATGAAGGTCGGTGGTCGCCGCAAGCTGACGATCCCGGCGCACCTCGCGTATGGCGATCGCGGCGCCCCGCCCGTCATCAAGCCCGGCGAGACGCTGATCTTCGTCGTCGACCTGGTCGATATCGCCCGCTGAGGCCGCAGCGGCCCCGCCCGCGCGGCCGCCCCCTCCCATCGAGATCGGAAACACGCCGATGACGCGCCTCGTGCGTGGGCGTGTTTCCCGATCTCGTTCGTATGACGGTGCTCCCGTCGCCTCGCGACCCCCCACGAGCCTGAGCAGGGCCGATGGCTAGGCTGGAGCTATGGCAACGACGCCCGCAGACCAGCCCAACGGACCAAGCCATGGCGCGCCGGATGGTGCCGTGGTCGTCGGCATCGACGGCCGAGAACAGGACCGGGCAACGCTCACCTGGGCGGCTCGTGAGGCGCTCAGCCGAAATGCGCCCGTCCACATCATCAGCGCCATCGACATGGACCTGCCCTTGCTCAGCAGTGGTGAGGCCGTCCCGCTGGCGATGGTAGAGGAGCAATTGCAGGTCGACCTCGGGCGCCGGCTGCAGGAGGCCGCCGAGCAGGTGAGGGCGAGCGCACCGGGGACCGCGGTGTCCGCATACTCCGCCTCGGGGAAGGCCTCCAGCGTGCTCCTCGCCGCGGGCGAGACCGCCGCCCTGATCGTGCTCGGCTCCGCGAGCGCCGGACGACTGCAGCGGATTTTCCTCGGCTCGACCTCGACCGCGGTGGTCGGCCTGGCCGCGTGCCCGGTGGTCGTCGTCGGCGCGGCCCCGCCGGAGACCGGCGATGTCGTTGCCGCCTTCGACGGCAGCGCCCCCGCCCTCGCGGCGCTGGAGTATGCCGCGGCCACCGCGGCGCGGCTGGGTGTCGGCCTGCGAGTGGTCAGCGTGTGGTTCCTGGAGGTGGTCGACGGTATCGTCGCGGCGGACCCGGAATCACCACAGTTCGCGAGCGTGCAGCAGCGTTATGGCGCGAAAGTGGAGGCGGCCATCGGGCCCCTGCGTGCCCGCTATCCGGACCTGGTGATCGCTCCGGTGGTGCGCCAAGGTCGCGCGGTCGATGTCTTGACCGAGGAGTCGCGCACCGCGCAATTGCTCGTCTGCGGTCGCCGCGGTCGCGGGCTGGCGGCAACGCTGCTCGGCTCGGTCAGCCGCAAACTCCTGCAGTCCGCCGAGGTTCCGGTGGCCGTGGTGCGCGGACCCCAGGACTGACTGCGCTCGCGGTGAGATCGTCAGGTTCAGCCCAGCTCGTCAGCTTGATCTGACGACCTCCCGCCGAAACTGACGCTCTGGCACCGAGTTCGGCACATTGTGCGACCAGCTCCGTCAACGGCTGGCGAGCCTCGCGACAGCGCGGCCGGCGGCGGCGTGGCTCACGAAATAGGCCTCATCGCGGTCCACGCCACGTCCCATACTCGACAGGCCGACCGGGGATTCGCTCAGCGCCTCAAGCAGCCCGTCGGTCTCCTCAGCGATCAGGTCAAGCCGCCCGCTCGCGTCCTGCACGATCGCCTGCGCCTGGGTCTCGACCAGCTCGCCGAATTCCCCGCCGAGCCGGGGCAGCACCAGGCTCGCCGCCCCGAGCACGATCCGGCCGTATGCCGTGCGGCTGTGATGCGAGATGCCATAGTGCCGCTCGCGCGCGTCGGCATCGCTGATCCGCAAGGCACCGATCGGCCGGCCGCCCAGCACGTGAGCGGCGTTGAGTGCTTCTCCGGCCGCGACGCCGGTGAATCCGAAAGCCGTTCCGGTGCCGACATTCCCGGGTCCTTGCGTGACGACGGCGACGTCCGCGCCCAGCACATGTCGCGCCGCAAGGAGGCCTGAATGCAGCGTCACCGCCTCGTGGTCACCGCCATACGCCTGCCCGACGGTGATCGTGGCCGTCAGCCAGCCCACCTCGCGCAGCCGCGCGATCGTCATCGAGAAGGCGGCCGGCAGGGCGCCGCCGTCAGTCATCAGATAGGCCACTCGCAGATCCGGATGTAGCGCGCGGATGCCGACCAGGATCGGCGCGAGAGCCGAGTGCAGATCGGCGGCGAGGACCGGTATACCCCCCAGGTCGCCATCGGCGGCCGGGCCGCTCAGGAAGGCTTCGTGGTGCGGGCTCTCCTGCTCATCGATGGCGAGGACGAGCTGCTGCTGCGGGGTGTAGCGCGCTTTGACGATATGCCCGGGAGCGGCCGGCGGATCGGCCGGCAGCCGGTCGGGGGCGGCGACCACGAAGGCCAGCCCACCCGTCCCGAGCCCGCGCTCTAGCGCCGAGGTGCTCAGCAGCACCCGGTCTCCCGGAGCAAGCTCGCCGACCAGGTCGACATACCCCAGCGCTCGCACGACCTCCGCCTGCGGGGAGCTGAGGGTCACGGCATACTGCACCGCCCGACCCCAGGCTCGCTCGCGCCCGGTGATGGTGCCGACTCGCCAGTGCATCACGGCGCAACCATAGAGGGCCTCGGGTAGGTTCGGACCCGACATGTCCGCGCCCAACAGCCCGGCCGCGAAGACCGAGCGGCTGATGAATCTCGTGATGACGCTGCTTTATACGCGGCGTCCGCTGTCCCGCGCCCGGCTGCGGGAGAGCGTCGAGCAGTACCGCTCGGCGCCGAGCGATGAGGCCTTCGAGAGGATGTTCGAGCGCGATAAGGATGAATTGCGCGAACTCGGCATCCCGCTGGTCACCGAGGAGATCACCGCGGGCTGGGAGGACGAGCCCGGCTACCGGATCCATCAGCGCGACTACGCCCTCCCGCAGATCCGCTTCGATTCCGACGAGCTGGCCGTCCTCGGCCTCGCGGCGCGGACGTGGAGCCATGCCACCCTCGCCGGCCCGGCCGGGACCGCCCTGCGCAAATTGCGCGCCTCCGGTGTGGAGCCCGATCACGAGGCGTTCGCCTTCGTCGAGGCTCGGCTGGGCACCCGCGAGCCGGCCTTCGGTCCCCTCCTGGAGGCCTTGCTCGCCGAGACTCCCGTGCGCTTCTCGTATGCCCGTCCGGGCGGGGAGAGCTCGCAACGCACTGTCCAGCCGTGGGGCCTGACCTCGCAGTCCGGCCATTGGTATCTCACCGGCCTGGACACTGGCCGCGACGCCCCTCGTGTCTTCCGGCTCTCGCGGATCACCGGCAAGGTCGCGACGGCCGGCCGGCCCGGCAGCTATTCGGTGCCCCCGGAGCACGATCCGGTGGCCATGATCCGGCGCCGTCGGGAGGGGCGCGAGCTCGGCCTGGCCCGGTTGCGTGTGCGCGAGGGCGCGGGGAATGCCTTGCGGCACAGGGCGGTTGTGGCCGCCGGCAAGGACGGGTGGGATGTCGTCCAGCTGCCCTTCGGCGATGTGCAGGACCTGGCGCACGAGATCGCGTCCTATGGTGGCGGCGTCCTCGTCGAGGAGCCGCAGGAGTTGCGGGCGGCGGTGCTCGCGATCTTGCGAGCCGCCGCGGACGCGCATGGCGGGAGCGGGCGATGATCAACCCGAATGAGGGCGCCGCCAGCCGCGTGTCCCGGCTGCTGTCGATCGTGCCGTGGCTGGTCAATCGCCAGGGCATCGACATCGCCGAGGCGGCTCACGAGCTCGAGGTCAGCGAGGCGCAGTTGCGCGAGGACCTGCAATTGCTCTTCATGTGCGGCTACGGCCCGATGACCGACGAACTGATCGACGTCTCGACCGAGGGGGGACGGATCCTCATCTCCAATGCCGAGACCATCGCCGACCCGCTGCGCCTGACCCGCGCCGAGGCGCTCGCGCTGACCGTCGGCCTGCGCGCGCTGCGCAGTGCCGAAGGCGTGACGAAGTCCGATGTCATCGAGCGCACCCTAGCCAAGCTCGGCGAGGCGTCCGATGCCGCCGCCGGCGGGGGAGCGGGCCGCGTCGAGGCGGTCCTGGACGACGAGTCCGCCGAGCCGGTGCGCGCGCGGGTCACCGATGCCCTGCGCCGCCACCGCCGCATCCACCTGCGCTATCTGGTGCCCGCCCGCGACGAGAGCACCGAGCGCGATGTCGACCCCATGCGGGTGATCAATGTCGACGGCCGCTGGTATCTCGAAGGCTGGTGTCACCGCGCCGAGGACACCCGCCTGTTCCGGCTGGACCGGGTCGAGGAGGTCGAGATCCTCGACGCCGACGGTCACCCGCCGGCGCAGGCGCAGGCGCGCGATCTCAGCGCCGGCGTCTTCACCCCGTCCCAGGACGCCCCACTGGTCGCCCTGGCCCTGGGCCGCGGCTGGGAGTGGGTCGGGGAGTACTACCCGATCGAGTCGAGCCACGCCGACGGCGCCGACACCATCGTCGAGCTGCGGGCCGGCGACACCGACTGGGTTCGCCGGCTGGCGCTGCGCGCCGGCGGCGGAGTCCGCATCCTCGACCCGCAGTCACTCGCGGACGTGGTGGCGGCGGACGCGGCGGGTGCGCTCGCGGCATACGGGCAGCAGGGCTGAGGTATGCCGTGGTGGGCCTGGCTGGCCGTCTTCTCGACCATCGTGGTGGGTGGAGGCTGGTGGTCGTGGCAGCGCGTGCGCGTCACCTGGCGCTCGGTGCGGGCGCTCAACGCCCAACTCGCGCAGACCTCCGAGATCGTCGGCGCCTTCGAGGCGGCCGCCTCCCGCATCGATCCCGAGCCGGGCGACGCCGCGGTCTTCACACACCCCTACGACGCACACAGGGAACACACAAGGATCCGTGCGAACCTGGACATCGAACGCCGCAAGAGGCGCGAAGCGAACCGCCCGCCCTGGGCGTGGCGCTAAACTGGCAGTTGACTCATCACTCGACGTGAAAGGCGCGTCATGCCTCTCGGTGCTCCGGAACTGGTCATCATCGCTGTGGTGATCATCCTGCTCTTCGGCTGGAAGCGGTTGCCCGATGCTGCCCGCTCCCTCGGCCGCTCGGCTCGCGTCTTCAAGGCCGAGGTCAACGAGATGAAGGTCGAGGATCAGGCGCGCAAGCGTGATGGTTCCACCGACGGCACCTCGGCCATCCGTGAGGACAACAGCCCGCGGACCGACAACCAGTCCGGCCCGACCGCCTGATCGTGGTGCCCGGCCTGCCGGGACGCGCCAAAAGGGAGGCCCGCAAGGCCAACCCCGAGGGGCGCATGTCCCTCGTCGATCACCTCCTTGAGTTCCGGCAACGACTCGTCAAGTCCGCCCTCGCGCTCGCCGTCTGTTCGGTCATCGGCTGGTTTCTGTACGACTTCGTCTACGGCCACCTGACCGCGCCGCTAGAGAAGGTGGCCTCCGAGCGCGGCGTCGACGCCGACAAGGTCGCCCTGAACTTTGCGGGCCTGACGGCGGCCTTCAGCAATCGGATCAATCTGTCGATCTGGGTGGGTCTGATCTTGGCCAGCCCGATTATCCTGTACCAAGCCTGGGCCTACCTCGTTCCCGCCCTGACCCAGAAGGAGAAGAAGGTCTCGATGGCCTTCGTCGGGGCGACGGTCCCGCTCTTCCTCATCGGCTGCGCCTTCGGTTTTTGGGTCCTGCCCCGGGCGGTGGAGATACTGCTCGAGTTCACCCCGATCAACGCCTATAACCTGCCCGAGGCAGCGCTCTACTTCCGCTTCGTCACGCGGCTCATTCTCGTCTTCGGCGTGACCTGGATGATGCCTGTGGCCCTCGTCGGGATGATCTTCGCCGGCCTGATTCCAGGCAATTCGCTCCTCAAGCAATGGCGCCCCGCCGTCGTCGTCATCTTCATCATCTCCGCCGTCGTCACCCCCACGCCGGACCCCGTGACGATGTTCTTCATGGCGGCCCCATTGGTGGTTCTCTACTTCATCGCCGCCGGGATCGGTGTCTGGATCGGCCGGCGCCGCGCCAAGGCCGAGCCCGACTGGGCGAAACTCCCCGACGATCAGGCCTCCGCCCTATAGCCTGACGAGGTGACCGAGGCCCCCGCGTTCGCCCGTGTCGGCCTCGTCGTCAATCCGTCCGCCTCCGCCGGCAGCGCCGGCCGGGCCGCCGCCACCTTGGGGTCGGCGCTGGCCCGCCACGGCCTGACGGTCACCGACCTCTCGTCCCGCAGCGCCGGTGGCGCCTTGGCGCACGCCCAGCACGCAGTCCGCGACGGCGAGATCGACCTACTCGTCGTCGCCGGTGGCGACGGGATGGCCCACCTCGGCGTGAACGCCTGCGCCGGCACCGACATCCCGCTCGGCATCGTCGCCCTGGGCACCGGCAATGACATCGCGACCGGGCTGGGCCTGCCGATCCACGATGCCGCGGCGTCGGTCGCGATGATCGCGGGCGGGCATACCCGTGCCGTCGATGCGGGGCGAGTCGACGGTGGCGGCCACCGGCCGTGGTTCGGCGGCACCCTCTATGCCGGCTTCGACGCGGTCGTCAACGCGCGGGCCAACCGCTGGTCCTGGCCCAAGGGACAGGCGCGCTACAACCTCGCGGTGGTCCGCGAGTTGCCGGTCTTCAGCCCCATCCCGTACGCCGTGACCGTCGATGGGACGCGCCACGACACCGAGGCGATGCTCGTCATCGTCGCCAATGCCGCCTCCTATGGCGGCGGGATGCAGGTCACGCCGGAAGCGTTGATGGACGACGGCCTCTTCGACGTCCTCATCCTCGAACGGGTGGGGCGGGCCGAGTTCCTGCGGGTCTTCCCCAAGGTCTTCGCGGGCACCCATGTCGACCATCCCGCCGTGCGGATCCTGCGTGGCGCGCGGGTGCGGCTGGACGCCGAGGGCATCACGTCCTATGCCGACGGCGAGCCCTTCCATCCAGTGCCATTGCGTGCCGAGGTGGTTCCGGGGGCGCTGCGTGTGATCGTGCCGGCGCCAGAGGTCCGATGAGTCATCTCGACGACTTTGCCGCGAGCCTGGACTTCCCGCTCGACGACTTCCAAGTGCGCGCCTGCGCCGCCGTCGAGGCCGGGCAGGGGGTGCTGGTCGCGGCCCCGACCGGCGCCGGCAAGACCGTGGTCGGGGAGTTTGCTGTCTCCCTTGCGCTGACGCGCGGCCAAAAGGCGTTCTACACCACGCCGATCAAGGCACTCTCCAATCAGAAGTATGCGGATCTCGTGGCGCGCCATGGCAGTTCGCAGGTCGGCCTGCTGACCGGTGATAGTTCGATCAATGGCGACGCCCCCGTGGTCGTCATGACGACCGAGGTGCTGCGCAACATGATGTATGCCGGGTCCTCCACCCTCGACGGGCTCGGCTTCGTCGTCATGGACGAGGTGCACTATCTCGCCGACCGCTTCCGCGGCGCGGTCTGGGAGGAGGTCATCATCCATCTCCCGCCGGCCGTGCAGTTGATCTCGCTGTCGGCGACCGTCAGCAATGCCGAAGAGTTCGGCGACTGGCTCGAGCAGGTGCGCGGCAACCAGGACGTCATCGTCTCGGAGCACCGGCCGGTGCCGTTGTGGCAGCACATGCAGGTCGGTCCACGAACCTTCGACCTCTTCGCGGACTCAACCGCCGGGCCCCGGGTCGACGGCGGCATACCCCGCCTCAACCCGCACCTGACCGACGCGATCCGGCAGGCGAACGAGCGGGGCCACGCCGAGGCGGCCGCCCGGCGTGGCGCCCGCGGCCGTGGGGGAGATCCCGACCGGCGGCGCCGGCCAGGACCCGTCGCGGGGGGCACGGCCGGCGGCTATGCCACGCGCACCGAGATCATCCGCGAACTAGATCGCGAAGGCCTGCTGCCGGCGATCACCTTCATTTTCAGCCGAGTCGGATGCGAGGCCGCCGTCGGCCAACTGCTCGGCAGCGGCATCCGCCTGATCACCGACGAGCAAGGAGAACGTAACCGGCGCATCGTCGAGGAACGCTCGACCGGGCTGGCAGAGGAAGACCTCGGCGTGCTCGGCTACTGGGACTTTGTCGAAGGCATCTCCCGCGGCTTCGCCGCCCACCACGCCGGGATGCTGCCGACCTTCCGGGAGATCGTCGAAGAGCTCTTCACCGCCGGGACGATCCGGGCCGTCTTCGCGACGGAGACGCTGGCGCTGGGCATCAATATGCCGGCGCGCACCGTCGTCCTAGAAAAGCTCGTGAAGTTCAATGGCGAGTCGCATGTCGACCTCTCGCCCGCCGAATACACCCAGCTGACCGGCCGCGCGGGGCGGCGCGGCATCGACATCGAGGGGCACGCCCTTGTCGTGTGGCGGCGCGGGATGGACCCGGTGCATGTCGCGGGACTGGCCTCCGCGCGAACCTTCCCGCTGCGCTCGAGCTTCCGCCCGTCATACAACATGGCAGTGAATCTGGTTGCGCAAGTGGGACGTTCGCGGGCAATCGAGGTACTGCAGACCTCCTTCGCGCAATTCCAGGCGGACCGATCGGTCGTCGGGATGGTGCACGACACCACGGACCGGCTCACCGCGATGGAAGGCTATGCCGAGGCGATGCACTGTCATCTCGGAGACTTCCGGGAGTATGCCGCGCTGCGCCACCAGATCACGCAGGCCGAGAAGGAGGGAGCCAAGGCCCGCTCGGCGGCCCGGAAGGCCGAGGCGGCGCTCTCGCTGGAGGCGCTGCGCGTCGGCGACATCATCCGCATACCTGCTGGGCGGCGTGCGGGGCTGGCCGTCGTGATCGACCCATCGCGCACCCACCGCGGCGACACCTCACTGCCGACCGTCCTGACCGAGGACAAGCAGGTGAAGCTGCTGACGCTCAGCGATGTGCCGGTTCCGGTGTCGGCGTTGGGGTCAATGCCCGTTCCGCGGCACTTCAACCACAAGTCCCCCAAGGCCCGGCGCGATCTCGCGACGACCCTGCGGGTCAAGGCGCCCGCCCGCCCTCGCGCGATCGAAGGGCGCGATGCTGTCGCGGAGGAGGCGAGCGGCGGGGACGCTCGATTGGCCGAGTTGCGGCGCCGTCTCAAGGCGCACCCGTGCCATGCCTGCCCCGATCGCGAGGAGCATGCCCGGTGGTCGGAGCGCTGGTGGCGGCTGCGACGCGAGACCGATGGCCTGACCCGCAAGGTGGAGTCGCGCACCAATACGGTCGCGAAGACCTTCGAGCGGATCTGCCGGCTGTTGGGGGAGATCGGCTATCTCAGCGCCGACGGCCAGTCGCTGACGCCCGACGGCGAACGGCTGCGCCGGATCTATTCCGACCGTGACCTGCTGGCCGCTGAATGTCTGCGCCAGGGCGTGTGGAAGCGCCTGGACAAGGCCGAACTCGCCGCCTGCGTCTCGATGCTCGTCCACGAGCCGCGCTTCGGCGACGCCGACCCGCACCCGCGCCTGCCCACCGATGGCGTGGCCGAGGCGGCCGACCAGATGTTGCGGATCTGGTCGGAACTGGAGGACCGCGAGCACGATGCCGGGCTGCCCGAGACGCCGATGCCCGACGCCGGCCTGGCCTGGTCGATGCACCGCTGGGCCGCCGGGCAGCGGCTGGACGTGGTGCTCAAGGAAATGGACCTCGCCGCCGGCGACTTCGTGCGCCGCTGCAAGCAGGTCGTCGACCTGCTCGGCCAGATCGCCGACGCCGCCCCCGAGCCGCACCTGCGCTCTCTCGCCCGCGGTGCCATGGACGCCGTCCTGCGCGGCGTCGTCGCCGCCGACCGCCTCGACTAGCGGCGCCTCGGCCCGGTCGTGCAACCTCTGCTGGGTCGTGCAACCTCTGCTAGCACTAGTTAGTCAACTGTGCACAGGTTGCAACCTGTGCACAGTTGACTAACGCGTGCTAGCAGAGGTTAGGGAACCCCGCCCGATCAGCTGACGGTCAGCTTGATGACGCGGTTGCCCCAGGTGTCGGACATATATGCCGTATTCGCGCCCGCGAAGATCACCTGGAAGGGCCCGAGGAAGTCGCTGGTGCCGGCCGAGGCGCCGGTGACCTGCTGCCGGAAGACGCCGGTATTGCTCATCTGCACCAGGCGCTTGTTCGTCGTGTCGGCGACCCAGATGGTCCCGTCCGGAGCGGCCGTGACGCCCCAGGGAGTGTTGAAGGCCTTGGTCGTCGCCCCGGAGGGCTTGAGGATCGGGGTCCGCCAGGCACCGCCCTTGTATGCCTGGATCCGGCTGTTCTTGGTGTCCGCCACCCAGATCGTGCCGTCCGCGGCGACCGAGATGCCGGTCGGCATGTCGAACTGCCCGACGCCGGTTCCCTTGCTGCCCAAGGCTTTGAGGAAGGTCGCCTTCTTGCCGGCCACGTCGACCTTGAACTGCTCGATGCGGCTGTTACCCGAATCGGCGACCCACAAGGTGCCATCGGGAGCGAAGGTCATCCCCTGCGGGAAGGTGAAATCGCCGAGATTGGCGCTGCGCTTGCCCCAGACGAAGAGCTCCTTGGAACCGTCATTGGAGAAGACCTTGATCTCGTGGCTCTCCCGGCTGGCGACGAAGACATAGCCGGTGCCGGGCTGCACGGCGACCGCCCACTGGAAGTTCAGCGACCCGGCTTCGCCGCGGATGCCGCGCTTGCCCCAGGTGGTGATGGCGCCCGCGGGCAGGGTCCGGCGGATGATGCGCTGGTTCCACCAGTCGCTGACGAAGATCCGGCCGCCGGTGTCCAGGGCGATGCCACGCGGGCTGTTCGCGCCGGTCTTGGGCGCCGGCACGCCGAAGAGCCGGCGGGTCAGGCTCGCACCCGTCCCGGAGACCGTGAACTCCTTGAGGGAGTAGTCCCATTCGTCGGCGACGAGCAATTTGCCGTCCGGGGTGACCTCGATGCCGCGGGCGTCGACGAAGGTCGTCGAGGTGGGGGAGCCGATGGCATAGAGCGCCGTGCCCCGGTTCGCGCCGGTTGCGGAGAAGGCCTGGATGCGGCGGTTGCCGTCATCGGTGACGAAGATGATCTTGCCGTCGCGCGTCACGGTGACGCCGCGCGGATCGCCCTTGAACTGGCCCAGCGCGCTGCCCTCGGTCCCGAAACTGAAGAGCTTGGTCCCCGCCTTGTTGAAGGCGACGATCTGACGGGCGCGGGCGTTGACGACATACACATCGCCGGTGACCTTGTTGACCTCGATCTGCCGCGGCTGGTTGAAGCCGCCGGCGAAACCACGGATGAACTCGCCGGTCTTGGAGAAGACCTGCACCCGGTCGGAGTCGATCGTGTAGACGACCTCGGTCGTCGCGCCGGACTTGTCCAGGCCGGGGCCGACCGCCACGCCATACACATTGGTGAACATCCCGGGCGCGGTGCCCTTGGTTCCCCACTTCGCCAGGACGGTCTGCAGCGTTGGGTCGTACTTCACGACCCGGTGGTTCGGCGTGTCGGCGACATAGACGGCCCCCGCGCTGTCCACGGCGAGCGCCCGGGCGGCCGCGAGTTCCCCATCACCGGCGCCCTTGCCGGCTCCGGGCGTGGTCTTGTCGATCGCACCGGTGGCGCGGTTGACCCGCTCGATGCGATAGCGACCGGGGTCGACGACGTAGTAGTACTGGCTGGTCGTCGTGACATCGACGGGATACATCGAGGCGAAGGCGCCGGGCAGGACGGTCCCGGCGTATGCCGCCCCCGCCTTCTGGGCCGGGCCCGCCCCGGCGCTCGACCCGGCGACCGCGACCGAGGCGGCGAGCGCGAGAGCGGTGGTGGCGGACAGCATGGTGCGACGCGTACGAATGGTCATGACGGATTCCCCAGGGGCCGAGCGGCGGAAGATGCGTCCTCGATGGTGCCAGACCAGCGCCCGGATCGCCGCATCCGTGGCAGCGACGAGATCGGGAAATATGCCGAACGACCCGGCGCAGCGTCGGCGTGTTCTCCGGTCTCGACCGCGAGCGGCCGGGCCAGGCAGCGGTTCAGCCCTCACTCACCACCGAGCCCGAGGGCGTCGATGACGCGATTGATCGGCGAGGTCAGGCCGTACTCCGAGGCGAGGAAGGACATCCGGGCCAGATCAGCGATCTCGGTGGGCAGCGCGCCGTCCTCCTCCGGGACGGGCGCGTCGTGCGCGACCCGGACCACGAGCGGCCCGACGTCGAGATAGGCGGAGCCGGCCTCCAAATTGCGCCGCTGCGCCCCCTTGATGGCCGGGTCGCCGGAGTCGATCGCCTCCCGCAGGGCGGCGAGCGAGCCATAGGTCGTGATGAGCTTCGCGGCCGTCTTCTCGCCGATCCCGGCGACCCCCGGCAGGCCGTCACTGGTGTCGCCGCGCAGGACGGCCATATCGGCATACTGCTCACCCGAGGAGACGCCATACTTCTCGGCGAGGAAGGCCTGGTCCACCAGATCGGGATTGCGCACCCCGCCGCGGGCCGTATAGAGCACCCGCACCTGGGCCGCATCGTCGACGAGCTGGAAGAGGTCGCGATCCCCGGTCACGACATCGATCGGCATCGACCCCTTGTGCCGCGCGAAGAGGGTGCCGATCGCGTCATCGGCCTCGAAGCCGTCGGCTCCCAGGCGCGTGATGCCCAGCGCCGCGAGGGCGTCCTCGATGATCGGCACCTGCGGGGCCAGCGCGTCCGGCACCTCTTCCTCGACGACCGCGCCCTCGGCGACCCGGTGCGTCTTGTAGCTCGGGATCGCCTCGACCCGGAAGGCGGGGCGCCAGTCATTGTCCCAGCACGCGATCAAGTGCGTCGGCTGGTGCTCGCGCACGAGGGTGGCGATGAAGTCGAGGAAGCCGCGCACGGCATTGGTCGGCGTCGTGGACGGATCGTCGCGGTCGTCCGGAACGCCGAAGAAGGCCCGGAAGTACAAGCTCGCGGAGTCGAGCAACATCAGGCGAGGCGGCGTCATACGGCCCATCATGCCCAAAGTCCGGCATTCCGATTGCGCTGACGGCCCCGGACGACAAAGCTTGCCTGCGTGGAGGATGTCGACCGCAAACTTGTCGAGTTGCTGCGCCAGGACGGCCGGATGAGTTTCACCGACCTGGGCAAGGCCGTGGGTCTGTCGACCTCTGCGGTCCACCAGCGGGTGCGCCGGCTGGAGGAGCGGGAGGTGCTGCTGGGGTATGCCGCGCGCGTCGCCCACGACCAGCTCGGCGCGCCGCTGACCGCCTTCGTCGCGATCACGCCCTTCGACGCCTCGGCGCCGGACGACATCCCCGACCGGCTGCGCGGACTGCCCGAGATCGAAGCCTGTCATTCGGTCGCCGGCGAAGCGAACTACCTGCTCAAGGTCCGCGTCGGCACCCCGGGGGAGTTGGAGGAACTGATCAGCCGGATCCGCAGCGCCGCCAGCGTCTCCACCCGCACCACCATCGTGTTGTCGACGCCCTGGGAGTGAGCGCGGTTCAGCGGGCGATGGCCGCGCTGCGCCCGCCGGTGACCGCGAGCAGGTCGCTCGGGGCCAGGCCGATGTCGAAGCCGCGCCTGCCGCCCGAGACATAGATCTGCTCGTATGCCGAGGCGCTCGCGTCCAGGACGGTCGGGAGTGGCCGCTTCTGCGCGATGGGGGAGATGCCGCCGACGACATAGCCGGTAAGGCGTTGCGCGACAACGGGATCCGCCATCGTCGCGCGCTTCGCGCCGCACGCGGCGGCCATCGCCTTGAGGTCGAGATGCGCGTCCACGGGCACGATCCCAACGGCCACCTTGTCTCGACCGCCGTCGAGGTCGACCAGCAGGGTCTTGAAGACCTGCTCCGGTGGGAGCCCGAGGGCCTGCGCCGCCTCCAGGCCGTATGACGCCGCGCCCGGGTCGTGCGCGTAGCTGTGCTCCGTGAAGGCGATCCCGGCCGCGGTCAGGACCACCGTGGCCGGGGTCCCGGAGGAGTGGCGAGGCGGCATACCCACGAGCCTAAAGCCCGCCGGGACAGGCCCGTCCGCAGCGATGCTCAGCCGACGGCGAGTGCCGCAGCCTCGCGAGAGGCCGCTGCGCGCTCCATGGCGAGAGCGTGGTCGGCATCGGCGTCACCGCGGGCGCGCCACCAGTCCTGACCGGACTCGGGCAGGGTGTAGATCGGGTCGTAGTAGACATAGTCGCGCGAGAGCGCCTCGGTGTCCGCCGCCTCGATGGAGGTCCGATAGTTCTTGCGCCAGAACGACATTCCGAGTTCACGGTCATACGAGTCGACCTGGTGCACCCACCGCTTGCCGACGAAGGGCACATCGCAGACGATGCGGGGCGTGGCGAAGCCGGGCAGGTAGCCCATGATGGCGTGCTGCAACTCCTGAGCCTCGTGCAGCGACATCCGCCAGTGCTCCGAAAACGGGATCATGTCGCACATATAGAAGTAGTACGGCGTGATCATCGCGCCGTCGAGCAGCGAGAAGCTCAGGTCGAGCAATTGGTCGGCGCTGTCGTTGACGCCGCGCATCAGTACGCCCTGGTTGCGGACATCGCGCACGCCGGCCGCGAGCATCGCCTTGGCGGCATCGGCGACCAGCGGTGTGACCGAGGCGGCATTGTTGACGTGCGTGTGGATGGCCAGCGACACCCCGCGCTCGCGGGCCTTCGTGGCGATCCGGCCGACACCCTCGACGACATCGGGTTGCAGCCAGTGCTGCGGCAGGCCCATCAGAGCCTTGGTCGCCAGGCGGATGTCGCGGATGTTCTCCACCCGGAGCAGGTTGTCGAGGAAGCCTTCGAGGTTCTTCCACGGCATATTCGCGACATCGCCTCCGGAGACGACGACATCTCGGACCGAGGGCGTGCGCTGGAGGTAGTCGAGCATCGCGGCATACCGGTCCACGGGCTTGCCGGCGAGCTTGAGCTTGGCGACCTGGGGGGTGGAGTTGCCCACCAGGTCCATGCGCGTGCAGTGACCGCAATATTGCGGACAGGTCGGCAGCATCTCGGCCAGCACCTTGGTGGGGTAGCGGTGCGTCAGGCCCTCGACCGCCCACATCTCGTGCTCGTGCAGGCTGTCGCGGGTGGCGTGCGGATGGCTCGGCCAGTCCGTGCGCCGGTCGCTGAAGACCGGCAGCATGTAGCGCCGGATCGGGTCGGCGAGGAAGGCGGCGGTGTATGCCGCCCCGGCCGCCGGCATGGGGGCCTGCGTCGCCGGGACCATGGTGTTGATCATTTGTGGCGGGACGAGCATCGACATCGTGGCCCGCTCGGCTTGGTCGCGCTCGAGGTCGGCATAGAAGTCCTCGGTCAGCAGGTCTCCCATGACCTCGCGCAACTGCTTGAGGTTCTTCACGCAATTGACGCGCTGCCACTGCGCATCGGCCCACTGGGTGCTGGTGATCTCGCGCCAACCGGGGAAACGGGTCCAGTCCGGCTCGACCAGCTCGCGCTGGAGGTACGCGTAAGGCTGCTCGACGTGCGCTGTCATGCGTGACAGGATAGACAAGGATTGCGGTTTCAGCGAATAGCCGGCGCAAGAGTTGTTGCGTTATGCCCTCGTATAAGGAGAATTTCTCGTGTCGAACGATGCCGCGGTGGCGTCCTCTCCCGTCGGCCTGCACCGCGTCCTGGAGCCGGCCGGCGAGAGTCTGCCGCAGGCTGCCCGCCGCCTCGACGCGCGGCCTGCGCTCTGGCCGGATGAGGTGCGGATCGCCGTGGAGACTCTCAACCTGGACGCGGCGTCCTACCGCCAGCTCTCTGAGAGGCATCGCACCGCTGAGGGCGAACTGGACGCCGACGCCCTGCGCTCCACGGTTCTGGACATCATCGCCACCCGGGGCAAGATGCAGAATCCGGTGACCGGCTCGGGTGGGATGCTGATCGGGACGGTCGAGGAGGTAGGGCCCGAATCGTCGCTCGGCCTGGCGGTGAGGGACCGGGTTGCGACGCTGGTGTCCCTCTCGCTCACCCCGCTGGTGATCACCGACGGCCTCACCCGCTGGGACGGCCGCAGCGAGCGGGTTCCGGCCGCCGGTCACGCCATCCTCTTCGGCCGCTCGATCGCGGCGAAGCTCCCCGACGATCTGTCACCCGAACTCGCGCTGATGGTCATGGATGTCTGCGGTGCGCCCGCCCTCGTGCGCCGCGTGGTGTCCTCGTATGCGGACCGCGGCCACGCCCCGTCGGTCCTCGTCCTCGGGGGTGCCGGGAAGTCCGGCTCGCTGGCTCTCGCCGCTGCCGCGGATGCCGGTGCAGGCCGACGGATCGCGGTCGTGCCATTCCAGGCGGAGGCGGATCGCTTGACCGAGGCCGGGCAACTGACCGGCGGGGGGCTGGCCGACGCTGTCGTCATCGCCGACGCTCGCTCACCACTCGGGCTATTCGATGCGATCGATTCGGTCGGCGGGCCCGCCGATGTCACCGTGGTCTGCGTGGATGTGCCCGGGTGCGAGCAGCCCGCGATCCTCGCGACGGCCGAGGGCGGCACGGTCATCTTCTTCTCGATGGCCACCAACTTCGCGGCGGCCGCGCTGGGCGCGGAGGGGCTCGCAGCCGATGTCACGATGCTGGTCGGCAATGGCTATGTGCCGGGCCACGCGGCATACGCCCTGGATCTGCTGCGCGCCAACCCGGCCGTCCGCGCCCTCTTCGAGGTGCGCTTAGAGGACTGACCCTGGCTGCTCCAGCTGTGGTGTGCTGGCCAGATGGAACGACGCCCGATCGGTCTTGCCGGGGCGCCGGGGGCGGTCTGGAGGAGTTGCTCGCGCGGTGTGCCCGCGGCGAGCAGGACGCGTTCGCCCGGCTGTACGACGCGACCAGTGCCCGGCTGTACGGCCTGGCGTTGCGGGTGCTGCGCAACCCGGCGCACGCCGAGGAGTCACCCAAGAGGCCTACCTGGAGATCTGGCGCACCAGCGCCCGCTTCGACTCGCGCCGCGGCAGCGCGATCGCCTGGTTGATGACGATCACTCACCGCCGCGCCGTCGACCGGGTGCGCAGTGCGGCCGCCGCGGACCGGCGCGACGACCTGTTCGAGCAACGCACCCGTCCGCGTCCGTACGACGTCACCGCGGAGGACGCGCATCGCAGCCTCGAGGCGCACCGGGTGCGCAAGGCGCTGCAGCAACTGACCGACACCCAACGAGAGGCGGTCGAGCTGGCCTACCTCGGCGGGTACACGCACACCGAGGTGGGGCAGTTGCTCGACCTGCCACTCGGCACCGCCAAGACCAGAATCCGGGACGGGTTGATCCGCCTGCGCGACACGATGGGAGTCGAGCGATGACCGACGACACCTACCAACTGCTGGCCGCCTACGCGGTCGACGCCGTCACCGACGACGAGCGGACGCGGGTCGAGAACTACCTGTTGGAGCACCCCGAGCACCTGCCCGAACTGGACGGTCTGCGCGACGCCGCGGCCGGGCTCGGTGCACAGGTCGAGACGCCGGCGCCGCCGCCGAGCCTGCGCGACTCGGTGCTGGCACAGGCCCACCAGATCCGTCCGCTGCCGCCGCAGGAGCCCACCGTTGCGTCGCTCGAGGACGAGCACGCCGCGAAGAAGCACACCGACCAACCGCGCGACGAACTCGCCGCCCGCCGTCGGCTGCCCTGGTTCATCGCGGCCGCTGCAGCCGCCGTCATCGGGGTCACCACGGTGGCCGTCCAGCAGCAGATCGCACCGCCGTCGCAGCAGACGGTGGTGGCGCAGGTGAGCGCCGCGGCCGACGCCCGCTCCTACGAGCTGGCGATGCCCGGCCACTCGGCCACGGTGACGCGTTCGATGGCGATGGGCAAGGCGGTCTTCCGGTCCTCCGACCTCGGTGCCGCGCCGGCGGGTCATCGTCCGACACGATGACCGACGCCCGGTTCGGCCCGGGCTGCGCGAGCGTCCCGGCCGATGGCAAGGGGTCCTTCGCCGGCATGGCCAAGGAGCCGGTCGCCACCGCCGCCAGCAACAACCCGCTGCTGAGCACCCTCGTCGCCGCTGTGAAGAAGGCCGGCCTCGTCGACACCCTCAACAACAGCAAGAACATCACCGTGTTCGCGCCGTCGAACTCCGCTTTCGACAAGATCCCGAAGGCCGACCTCGACAAGGTGCTGGCCGACAAGACGACGCTGACCCACCTGCTCACCCACCACGTGGTGCCGAGCCGGTTGGCACCCGCCGCGCTGGCCGGCACCCACCCGACCCTCAACTCCGACTCGGTGGTAAGCGGCACGACGCCCGACTTCGACGTGGTCGGCGCGAAGGACCACCGTGGAGGACAACGCGACGATCTGGCCGGTGGCCTATACGAGTCGTCCGGCGATTTCGGCGGCGCAGGCGGAGCTAACCCTCAGCCAGCGCACCCGGAAGGTGGAGGGTCAGTCGACCCGCATCTCGCCAAGCTCACTCCAGTCGTCCTGGTCGACGGACTGGCTGACGACCTTCGGCGTCGCGGAGAGGTAGGGCGGCAGCTCGGCCTGGGCGGCCTTGAAGTGGTCGCTGTTGACGTGCGCGCCACCGGCATCGCCGTCGCGGAACGCCTCGACGAGGACGTATTCGTTGCTGTCGTCCAGGCTGCGCGACCATTCAAACCACAGGCAGCCCTCCTCGGCGCGCGTGGCCTCGGTGAAGGCACGGGAGATCTCGGGCCAGGCGTCGGCGTGCTCGGGACGGACGGGGAACTTGGCGGTGATGAAGATCAAGGTGTGTCTCCTCAGGTTGCGGGGATGGCGTCGGGCGTCGTGGCGGTCTGCGCGCAGGCGTAGATCGAGGACTTAACGAGCCCGCCGACCTTCTGCGAGAGAATACCGAACGCCGCCCCGACGACGATCGATAGCAGCGGGCCGGGCGACATGCTCGTGCTCCTTGTCAGGGGATGAGGATCGCGCGACCGCGCACGCGGCCGGCGTCGAGATCCGAGATCGCGGACTGGAAGTCGTCCAGGGCGTACTTCTGCGTGTGCAGGGTGACCAAGCCCCGAGCGGCGAGGGCCATGAGGTCACACAGATCGTTGTACGACCCGACGAGGTTGCCGATCACGTTCTTCTCAGCCGAGATCAGGTCGATCGTGGGGACGTTGACGTTCTCGCCGTAGCCCACGACGTGGTAGTCGCCGGCCGCACGTGTCATCACGATGCCTTCGCTGGTCGAGCCGCCTTCGCCGACGAAGTCGAGCACCACCTCCGCCCCTGAGCCGCGGGTGATCTCGAGGACCTCCTCGACCTGGTTGCCCGCGGCCACCACCCCGTGGTCGGCGCCGAGGTCCAGAGCGAGCTTGAGCGCCTCCGGGTTTCGGTCGACCACCACCAGCTTCGCGGGCGACAGCGCCTTCATGATCTGAATGCCGATGTGGCCGAGGCCTCCGGCGCCGATGACGACGCAGGTGTCCCGGGGCGTCAGCCGCTTCGCCGCCTTCGCCGCTGCGTGGTATGCCGTCAGCCCGGCGTCGGCCAGGGCGGCCACATCGGCCGGCTCGAGCTCGTCGTCGATGAGCACGACGCTGCGCGCCGACGTGCGGAGGTACTCGGCGTACCCTCCGTTCGTGTCGACGCCGGGGAACTGGCTGTTCTCGCAGTGGACGTCGTCTCCGGTGCGGCAGGCGCGGCACAAGCCGCAGGTGATGTGCGGGTGCACGATCACCTTGTCGCCCTCGCGGACGTTCGTGACCGCGGAGCCGACGGCGTGCACCCAGCCGGCGTTCTCGTGGCCGATCGTGTATGGCAGCGCGACGCCGGTCTTGTCCGCCCACTGCCCTTCGAGGATGTGAAGGTCAGTGCGGCACACGCCGGCGCCGCCGATCCGCACGATGACGTCGAACGGTCCCGAGACCTCGGGGACGTCGACCTCGCGCATCTCGGGGTTCTGGTGGTAGCCGACGACCTGAACGGCTCGCATCGTGCTCATGACAGGGGGTCCTTTCGCAGGGAGGTGAGGGGGATGAAGGTGGGGTCGTAGGCCTGGTCGGCACGCTCCGCGCCGTCCGGGCGGTGGACCTGATCGTCCTCGGACCCGGGGTATCGGGTCCGAAGCAGGCCGCGGCAGAAGTGCGCGTTGCCGTCGATCGAGATGCGCGTGGACCGGGCCCGCCGCACGGCGAGGGGTACGTCGTCCGGCGGCACCCCATCGTGGTCGACGAGGACGAGGGCATCCGGATCGAGGGGCAGTCCGATGGTGTCCCGGCGCCTCAGGAGCGCGTCGGTGTGCGGTCCGGGCGGGAGCTCGGCCAGGGTCACCGAGCCCAGCGACTCGACGTCGCGGTCGGGCTCGGCGCGCAGCAGGCCGGTCAGGCACCGCTCCATGGCGGCCGTGTGCGCCTTGCGGTCTAACGTGGTGCGCAGCTCGTCGAGCGAATCCTGCGCCTCGTGGGCGAAGGTGCCGCGGTAGCCGGCGTCGGCCGCGAGCCGGCGTTGATCTTGTCGGAGTCGTGGTGGTCATCGAGCTCGACCACGACCTGCCCGGTCCAGGCAAGCGCCAACCCGGCCGTCCGCGCCCTCTTCGAGGCGCGCTTAGAGGACTGACCCTGGCTGCTCCAGCTGTGGTGTGCTGGCCAGATGGAACGACGCCCGATCGGTCTTGCCGAGGCGCCGCGCCGACGTGCTGCGCACCGGCTATGTGCCCCCGGAGGTGGCCCGGGCCGCGATCACCGTGCCCGGCCGCCTGCCCGAGGTGCGCACCGAGAGCGCTCAGACCCCCACCGGCGCTGCGGGCGTGATCTCAGGGCTGAGTCGTTGTCGCGCACACCCACCGTGGGTGGTGTGCGCGGCGGCTCAGGTGGCGGAGGATGCCGCCCAGAGGTTGATGCCGGAGTCCACGGCGTGCTTGTCGATGCTTTTCAGTTCGGCGTCGGTGAAGTCCAGGTTCGTGACGGCCCCGACGCTGTCCTCCAGTTGTTTCACCGATGACGCCCCGATGAGGGCGGAGGTCACGCGCTCGTCGCGCAGCACCCAGGCGATCGCCATCTGCGCCAGCGTCTGGCCGCGCTTCTTGGCAATCCGGTTCAACGCCGCGATGTGCTTGATCGCCGTTTCGGTCAGCAGTCCTTCGCTCAGCGACTTGTCTTGTGCTGCACGGGAATCCGCGGGAATGCCCTTGAGGTATTTGCTCGTCAGCATGCCCTGAGCCAGCGGGCTGAAGGCAATGCAGCCGACCCCCGTGTCGCCGAGAACGTCCAGCAAGTCCTCCTCGACCCATCGGTTCAGCATCGAGTAGGACGGCTGGTGGATCAGGAGGGGAGTCCCGAGGTCCTGAAGGATGCGCACCGCCTCGGCGGTCTTCGCTCCGCTGTATGACGAGATCCCGGCATACAGCGCCCGGCCCGAGCGGACGATCTGGTCCAGCGCCCCCATCGTCTCCTCGAGCGGGGTGTCGGGGTCGAAGCGGTGGCTGTAGAAGATGTCGACATAGTCCAGGCCCATCCGCTTCAGGGACTGATCGCACGAGGAGATGAGGTACTTGCGGGAGCCGCCGCCCTGTCCATACGGCCCAGGCCACATGTCGTAGCCGGCCTTGGAAGAGATGATCAGCTCATCGCGATAGGGCTTGAAATCGTGCGCGAAGTGCACCCCAAAGTTGCGCTCGGCACTGCCATAGGGCGGGCCGTAATTGTTCGCGAGATCGAAGTGCGTGACGCCGAGATCGAAAGCGCGCCGCAGGGTCGCGCGCTGCCGTTCCATCGGCACGTCATCGCCGAAGTTGTGCCACAGACCCAAACTGATCGCCGGCAAGAGCAAACCGGACCGGCCGACCCGGCGGTACGGCATACCCGTGTCATAACGCCCTGAGTCGGCGAGATAGTCGATGCCCTGCAAGGTCATGGTGCTCCTGTCGTGAGGAAGTCTGGAAGTGCTCAGATGGCTTCGACCGGTGGATAGACCGGCTGCCACATGCGGTTGTAGATCTGCTGGATCGGGTCGGTCAGCGGCTCGCGCGCCAGGCCCTCCCGCTCGGCCTGCTTGGCGACAGCGACGGCGACGGTGGCCGACACCATCCGCAGATCGCTCATCGTCGGCAGCAGCGGGGCGCCTTGCCGGTAGGCGTTGACCATGCTGGCCAACGCCTCGGCCGCCGCCGCGATCATGCCCTCGGTGACGCGCTCGGCACGGCAGGTGGCCACGCCGAGGCCAAGGCCAGGGAAGATCAGCGCGTTATTGGCTTGGGCGATCTGATAGCGGATGCCGTCATAGTCCACCGGCCCGAAGGGGCTACCGGTGGCGACCAACGCCCGGCCATCGGTCCACGTCAGCAGGTCCGCCGGCGTCGCCTCGGCCCGGCTCGTCGGATTGGAGAGCGGGAAGATGATCGGCCGCGCGCAATAGGAGGCCATCTCCTCGACGATGGGCCGACTGAAGGCCCCGCCCCGCGTCGAGGTCCCGATGAGAATCGTCGGCTTGGCGTTGCGGATGACGTCTTCGAGGGTGATGTGGTTCGGGTCCGCAACGGCCCAATGCTCGACCTCGGGGCGGCGGCGGGCATATGGCCGCTGGAAGGGCAGCAATTCCGGCTGGTCATCGACATACAACCCGTTGATGCCGATCGCATAGAACCGGGAGTAGGCCTCTTCCTCGGTCTCCGAGGCCCCCGTGCGCAGCATCGCGTCGCGGACGAGATTGGCGATCCCGACGCCCGCGCTCCCGGCGCCGAAGACGCACACCTTGTGGTCGTCGAGCGCCAGCCCGGTCACGTCGACGGCCGCGAGAATTGCCGCCAGCACGACGGCAGCCGTGCCCTGAATGTCGTCATTGAAGGTGCAGATTTCGTCGCGATATTTCGTCAACATCCGGTGCGCATTGGTGGTCCCGAAGTCCTCCCAATGCAACATCGCATTCGGGAACATCTCCTTGACCGTATGCACGAAGAGGTCGAGGAATTCGTCGTACTTCTCCCCGCGCACCCGGGCGTGCCGCTCGCCGAGATACATCTCGCTGGACAGCAGCCCGAGATTGTCGGTGCCCACGTCCAGGACCACGGGTATGGCGCGGCGCGGGTGGATCCCCGCCGCGGCTGTGTAGACCGAGAGCTTCCCCACAGCGATCTGAATCCCGCCGATGCCCTGGTCACCGATGCCGAGGATGCCTTCGCTGTCCGTGACGACGACGAGGTCGACCTCGTCGGGTCCGAGACCGAAATTATGGAAGGCGTCCGCCATCGCCTCCGGGTGATCGATCGAGAGGAAAACGCCTCTCGGGCGGGAGAATTCGTGACTGAACCGCTCGATCGCCTCACCGATGGTGGGGGTGTAGACGATCGGCAGCATCTCCTCCAGGTTGCTCGTGAGCAGCCGATAGAAGAGCACCTCGTTGCGATCGCGGACACCGGCGAGGTGGAGGTACTTGCCGAGCCGTGTGGTGGTTCGCGTGTACTGCTCATAGACCCGCCGCACCTGGTTTTCCAGGTTGGTCACCTGCGAGGGGACCAAGCCGATGAGGCCGAGCGCCTTGCGCTGCTCGATGGTGAAGGCGGTGCCGCGATTGGTCGTCGGATTGCTCATCACCGCGCGGCCGCGGGCCTTGATCCGAAGCGGCCCGAAGCGGGTGGAGGTGTCCTGCTCGTAGTCCTGGCTCGGCATACTGACAACCCTCTCCTACGGAAGGTGATCTGGACAACATCACGCCACGGCAGTTCTCCGGCACTCACGTGAGCGAAAGCAGGGTGATAACCCCGCTATCTCTCACGTGACACCTGCGGTCCGACGTCAGCCCGGATGGACAGCCCACGGCATACTTTTCGGCCGCGAGGCGCTTTCGCGCGTGCCTTTGCGGCCAATTCGGTCCATGCCTGGAAGGCTTGCGGGTTTCGCTAGCATGGGCGCGTGGTTATGCGGCAACGGAGCGTCCTGAAGTTGGACCCGGCTCAGGTTAAGCAGGCTCGCGCACTGGCGCGCACGGCCGGACGGCCGGTGGTCAACCTGGCCAAACGGCATACGACCGTGTCCGTGGAGCGGGCGACGCTGCGGCTCGCCGGGCTGAGCGGCGCCGATCACGAACTCGTGCCGTGGGTCAACCACCTCGTCGACGCGGTGCGAGCCCAGACCGGGCTGGGGTATGGCGTCTCGCTGCCGGTGTGGGATGCGCTGCGTCGGGGCGTTGCACCTGACCTCGCCACGCTGGCCCAGAAGGCGGCCGGGGGAGCGGTCGACTTCCGGATTCCGGAGGGCAAAGAAGCCGCCACGGCGGGCAAGGCGGCACGCTCGGCAGTCGCCCGCGGCATACGCACCATCGACGCACAGCGCGCACGGCGCGACAAACTCATTGCGCGCCATGGTGATCCGAAGCAGAAGCCGTGGATTTATCTGATCGTCGCGACCGGCGACATCTATGAGGACATCCCCCAGGCGCAGGCCGCCGCGCGCGAGGGCGCCGACATCATCGCGGTGATCCGCAGCACCGGTCAGAGCCTGCTCGATTTCGTCCCCGAGGGCGCGACGCGGGAGGGGTATGCCGGGACCTACGCGACGCAGGAGAACTTCCGGCTGATGCGGGCCGCGCTCGATGAGACGAGCAAGGAGTTGGGTCGCTACATCCGCCTGACGAACTACGCGAGCGGCCTGTGCATGCCGGAGATCGCCACCCTCGCCGGGCTCGAGCGACTGGACATGATGCTCAACGACTCGATGTACGGCATCTTGTTCCGCGATATCAACCCCATCAGAACCTTTGTGGACCAACGCTTTTCACGTCAGATCCACGCGCGCGCGGGGATCATCATCAATACCGGCGAGGACAACTACCTCACCACGGCCGATGCCGTCGAGGCCGCGCACACCGTGACCGTGAGCCAACTGCTCAACGAATATTTCGCCAAGGAAGCCGGCCTGCACGACTGGCAGCTCGGCCTTGGGCACGCCTTTGAGATCAACCCGGACGTGCCCGACAGCTTCCGCCTCGAACTAGCCCACGCGCTGCTGGCCCGCACGCTCTTCCCAAAGGCGCCCCTGAAGTGGATGCCGCCGACCAAGCACATGACCGGCGATATCTTCCGCGGCTATCTGCTCGACGGCTTCTTCAATCTTGTCGGCGCGATGACCGGCCAAGGCATCCTGCTCGTCGGGATGATGACCGAAGCCGTTGTCACACCGTGGATTTCGGACCGCGACCTGGCTCTGCAGAATGTCCGCTATGTCCTCAACGCCGCGGGCGGGTTGACCGAAGACTTCCATCCGCCGCGCGATGGTTTCATCCAGACGCGAGCTCGCGAGGTGCTCGGCGAGTCCATCGGCCTCTTGGAACGGATCGTGGGGGACAGCGACCGGGCCAGCGGACCGCCGTTGCTCGCGGCCATCGCCGATGGCACCTTCGGAGCGATGAAGCGACCGCCGACCAAGGGCAAGGGCCTCGATGGCGTCGTCGCCAAGGGGCCGGGCTATCTCAACCCGGCCACCGACTTGCTCGAGGAAGGGAGCACCCGATGAGCGCGCGCGACGCCCACGAGGCCCGCCGCCGGCGGGAGAACGCCCAACCCGGCGAGCTGAGTTTGGCCGAGCCGCCGTCGACGGGTCACGGCCCGATCGTGCGGCCGTATGGCGATACGACCGGCGACGGGATGGTCCAGGTCTCCTTCACCTTGCCCCTGCCCCACGACAAGCGGGCCGAGGGCGCCGCTGTGCGCCTGGCGATGCAGATGGGCATCGAGCCGGCGCTGCTGGTGCACGCCAAAGCCATCGGGCCCGATTTCACCTTCTTCGTGGTCTATGGCCCGGTCAAGCATCTGGTCGACATCCGCGAGTTCGAGATCGTCGAGCGTGAATACGAGTTGCTCTCCTCCAAGGAGGTCAACACCGCGATCAAGAAGCACCTGCGCCGCAAACTCGTGGTCGTCGGCGCCTGCATCGGCACCGATGCGCACACCGTCGGCATCGACGCGATCCTCAATATCAAGGGCTTCGCCGGCGAGAAGGGTCTGGAGTACTACCGCGAGATGGCAGTCCACAATCTCGGCGCGCAGGTGAGCATCCCGGAACTGGTCAACACGGCATACGACCTGAAGGCGGATGCAGTTCTCGTCTCGCAAGTCGTCACCCAAAAGGACGCTCATCTGCACAATACGAGCGCGATGAGCGCTGCCTTCCGGGAGGCCTTCCCGGCCGGGCAGGTGCCGCATCTGATCGTCGGCGGCCCGCGCTTCGAGGAGGGCGCGGCCGGCGGCCTCGGGGTCGACCGGATTTTCGGGCGCGGCACCACACCGGGTGAAGTGGCGTCATACCTCGTCCACGCCCTGGTCGACCCGACCACGCGCGTCACCCCCACCCCTACGAAGGCGAGGACAGCATGAGTTCGGCGCAGGTCGGCATGGAGGTTCTCCACCGCCGCTACGTCCCCTACAGCCACGCGCACTATGCCGGCAATCTCGTCGACGGGGCGTACTCACTGGCCGCTTTCGGCGATGTGGCGACCGAAATGTGCATCCGCACCGACGGCGACGAGGGCCTCTTCGCGTCCTATAGCGATGTGCAATTCCGAGCCCCGGTGCGTGCGGGCGACTGCATCGAGATCAGCGCCCGAATGGTGCGGGTCGGCTCGCGCAGCCGTGAAATGGACTTCGAGGTGCGGGTGATCGCCCGGGGCAATCCCAGCCGCGGCGAGTCGGCCGCCGACCTGCTCGATCCGCCAATCGTCGCCACGACGGCGCGCGGCGTGGTCGTCGTCCCACCCTCGAGCTAAGCCTCCTCGGCCGATGCCTGGGGGGCGGAAGGCGCCTCGGCAAGGTGCATCCGCAGCGCGGTATAAACCTTGCGCACGCCGATCGCCCGCTGGAGGTCGTCCTCGATGTGGTGGAAGAACTCGCGGCGGTAGTTCTGGTCGATGACGGCTTGGACGGTGAAATAGAGCCCGGCGAAGCCCGAGAGAAAGACCGCGACCGCAAAGAGTTCGTCGCTGAGCAGGTGCAGCGGACCCGTGTACTGCGGCGGCGAGCCCGTCCAGGCCTCGATCACCGAGGGGCGAATGACGAGTGAGCCGAAGAGGCAGAAGAAGCCGAAGACCACCAACGCGACGAGCACCAATTGGATCGCCTGCGTGATGAAGAGCATCAGCATCAGATTGCTGCGCTGCAGTCGAGGCAGCCGGATGCCCGCCACCTCCCGGGCCAGGGACGGCTCGGCGGCAATCTCCGCAGCAGCCGAGGCGACGGGGGTGCCCGCGCAGGTCTGCGCCAGCAGGTCGCCATCAACCTCGATGCCGAGCCGCTCGATCTCACCAGCGAAGGATGGCCACAAGAAGGCGACCCCGGCGGCGCGGGCCGTCGTCACGAAACAGCAGGGGGAAACCGTCGAAGACAAAACGCCCGGCGGAAGAAAGGAACCCCAATGGCCACCGGACTAGGTTTCGGCCACCCACTCACCCCTGGAACATGGCTGCGTCCATTGGGTCCCAGCCTGCGGCGCCTTGTCATCGCCATCCTCGCCCTCGCGATCCTCTTGTGGGCGACCATCCCCGCTGCCATATCCCGACTCACCGACCCCTCCGCGATCGATCAGGTCGCCCTCACCGGACCCCGCGGACCCCAATGCTTGCGGCTGATCCTCGCCGGCGACGTCTCCGGGTCGATGACTCAGTACGCGGCCGCCGAGCAGGCCGCCGTCAACCAATTCCTCACCTGGGCGCCCACCAACCTGCGCCCCGACGACGAAATCGGCGTCTTGAGTTTCGCCGGATCCATTGCCTGGAACCGGCGACCCGCACCGGCCAACGCCTCGACGATGACGACGGGAACTCCTGCGAACATGAGCGACGGCACCGCGCTCAGCCCTGTCATAAACGGGATCGGCAGCCTCCCCGCCAGCGGCTGCCGGACCGCGCTCGCCCTTCTGTCCGACGGGCAAATGCAGGACCTCCCCGCTCCACAGGACGCCCGCGCCATGCAAGTAGCCGCCGGGATCGACGACCTCAGCCTCCTGGTCCCCTCGGCCGGCATCGACCGACCCACCGACTGGAACACGACCTTCCCCGCAGCGATGGGCACCGTCTTCGACGGCACCGACCCCAACGCCACCGGCCTTACCTTCGCCCACCTCGTCGCCCGGCTCACCGAACAAACCCTCCGCAAGCTCTGACCGAGACTGTCTGCGAAAGAGATCGCGAGCATGAGTTCGATGCCGACAGCATGCTAGACGAGCCGTCATCAGCAGGCGCGACGCCCGACGCGGTTGTTGGGCCTGGTCAGCGGTTGCTTCACCGGGCCATTCGCACCTTACTCTCGGGCTGATCGGCGGACCGAGCCTGACGTGGTGGAAGTGGGGGGCCGATGATGCATAGCACCAGGTTCAAATCGCTGCGCCCGACGTGCCCCGCGCCGGCGAGCAGGTTCCCACAGACATCGGCTGCGTCCCGATGAGGCCTCCGAGGCAAACTGAGACCACGCTTGGACTCTCATACCTGAGATGACCTAATCCTAGGAATCGATGTCCAGGTACGGACTACACTCACCAGTCATCAGACTCCACTAATGATGAACGCCGCCCACGTCGCTGACCCGTCAGGTCCGGCCTCTCGAAGGGTGAGAGCAGCCGCACGTAGAGCATTACAGGGTTCCATGCCCCCATGCAGTTGATTGGCAATAGAGATGACTACCTTTCAATAAGGAGGGGCGTACTCCCAGTCGATTTTTTCGTTGGGCGATAACGAGCGCGCCTACCAAGCTCGCCAATTTCGTGCTGGCTAGCCCACGCTCACCGGGACAACTGTGGCCGAGGCCCACTTCCACGTCATGATCTGCCCTGTGGCGCTGTCGGCGTAGGCGATTGTCGAGCCGTCAGCCGACATGCTCAGAGCGTTAGCGGATACCGGGAGACTCGCCAGCGGGCCGTGATCGGGCCAATAGTCGTCGAAGAGGACCAGCTCTCTCTGACCGTCGGACTCGAGGTCGACGTCTGCAACGGCCATTGCTCCCCAACGGCTGACGTCGTAGCCGTTGATGTAACTGTCGGCATCATCGAGGTACACGACGAAGCTCTCGGACGCCGGCGAGGCATTAGCCACCAGCCGGTACACGGAGTAGCCCCCAGCCACGTCGCGATAGTGCTCGAGCAGATAGCTGACGCCGCCGTTCGAGGCAACCGGCCGGTAGACATCGTCGTCCCCGTAGTCCTCACTGACGAACTGCGTTTTCCCCGTCGAACGATTCCACCGGTAAATCGCATCGGCCGAGCCAGAGGGCCCGGAGAAGCCAACGATGCTGCCGTTGTTGCTGATCGTGACGTCGCCAGCTCCACGTTGCATGAGTTGGTCGCCGGTGGGAGCCAGGGACACACGCTTCGTTGTTCCGGCGGCGATGTCGCGGAGGAAGACGTCCTGAACTCCATTGGTGTCGCGGGCAACAAGGTTCGACGCCGCCGCCACGAATGCGATGCTCGCTCCGTTCCCAGAGATCTTGGGCGTGGCCGAGACGCCGTTAGCCTGTGCGCCCCCGCTGGAAACGCTCACGCGAATGATCCGGCCCGTCACCAGATCTGCACGGAAGGCGTCGGCCTTCGTGTTCGTGTCGCCGACGACGAGATTCGAAGCCGAGGACGCGAAGGCCACGTACCGTCCGTCATCGGACACGGTTGGCGACGTGCTTGCACCGTTGGATGGCCGGCCGTTCAAGCCCCGGCTCACGAGCCTGGTAGTCCCGGCCTGAGTGTCGCGGATGAAGATGTCCCGTTTGCCGTTGACATCCCCAGCCACGAGGTTGGTCGCATCGGAAGCGAAGACGATGTAGCGGCCGGTGCTGGACACGTCAGGTCCGTAAGACGGTTTGTTCCCCACCACCGGTGCCGCTTGGGCACTGCCGGCCGTCGTGAACATTGCCGAGGCGGTGAGTGCGGCGCCGATGATGGCGGCGGGCCATGCTGGCTTCATGTCGGCCTCGGCTTCAGTTGGTGCTGACGGTGGTGTAGGAACCTAGGCGCCACAGCCACTTCACGATCTGCCCATTCGCGTTGTTACGTGCCACGATGGTGCTGCCGTCGTTCGAGAAGGCGACCGCGCTCCAGTTGCCGGACAGGGCGCCGAGCGCGCTGGCCGGGTCGTAAGACGTGCGGTCGACGACGAACATGCCGTTTCCGTACTGGTGTGCGTAGACCGCCATAGCCCCCCATTGACTCACATCGAAGTCCTTTAGAGAGCCCGCGTCCCAGTTCGGGTCGTAATAATGGAAAGAGTCCGTCGTGGGGCTGGCTGTGGTGTGGAGCATGTAGTAGTAATTGTGGCCGTCGGTGTCCCAATCGGCCCACGCGGCACCGCCGTTGCTCGCCCGAACGGATTCCAGATTCCCTGGATCCTGAGCCACCACCGTCTTACCGGTGGCACGGTTCCACTGATAGACGGCGTCATGCAGCCCGACCGGCCCGACGAAGACGACGAGGGAGCCGTTGGGGCTGATGCTCGGCGCGGTCGAGGCATAGACGTTCTGATTGCCCTGGCCGGTGACGGAGATGCGCTTCGTGGTGTTGGCGATCAAGTCGCGGACGAACACATCGGTCACGCCGTTCGTGTCGCGAGCCACAAGGTTCGAGGCGTCCGACGCAAAGGCGACAAGCGTACCGTTCCCCGACACCTTGCCGTTGACGGAGGCGCCGTTCGCCTGGGTGGACACGCCGCCGACACTGACACGGACAATCTTCCCGGTGCTCATGTCGGCGCGGAAGATGTCAGCCTTACCGTTGGTGTCCCCCGGCACCAGATTGCTTGCGCTGGAACCGAAGACGACGTACCGTCCATCAGCGGAAACCGATGGGGAGACGCTGAAATTGTTCGCGGGCCGTCCATTGAGACCCTTACTGACCAGCCTCGTCGTGCCCGCCTGGGTGTCGCGGATGAAGATGTCCCGCCGGCCGTTGACGTCGCCTGCGACGAGATTGGTCGCGTCTGAGGCAAACACGACGAAGCGCCCCGTGCTGGAAACATCTGGCCCGTACGAAGGCTTATTCCCCGTCGTTCCGGCGGCCGTAGCCGGCGACCCCACGCCGATGAGCGCGGCACAAGTGATGGCGCTGGCCGCAAGAGCGGCTGAGAACTTGGTAGGCATCTTCACTCCATTTGTGCGTTAGGAGATCGTGGCCTGACCTCTCTATTAAGCGTCCTCGTCACCATACCCCGGAGCCGCAGCGGGGCGCGCCGCACCAGCCGCCGGCTCTCCCAGGCGTGTTGAGCAGCCCAGCCGGCGATCGCCCCGACATCGAAGACCACAATGCCGCGCACCACGGCGACCAGTAAGGCAACCTGCACCCCCACGAGCAGGGCGGTGAACGTGTCTAACCCCGCCAGCTGACCGCACACAAAGGCGGCTGCCCCGACCGCCGCGATGATGCCGCTCCACAGCGCGACGACGCGGCCACCCAGCGCCCGCTGGATCGCCTCATGACGCTGCTCGACGAAATACGGCAGGCCGTTCTCGTCGAACCAGCGCTCGCATCGCGCGACATCATTGCTGCTGAGCATGGGCCCAGCATGACGGAGCCGCTGGTTCCGAGCACGTACCGTTGTCCCGTGCGTCGCGAACCCGCCGGCCCGATCTTGCCGGCCCGCCTGCTCCTCGCGCTGGCGGGCGGCGGGGCCATCGCGCTCGCCTTTCCCGGCACGAACTGGTGGTATGCCGCCTGGCTCGGCTGCGCGTTGCTGGCTGCGGCCGGCTGGTGCGCCTCGTGGCGCACCGGCTTGCTCAGCGGCCTCGTCGGCGGGCTGGCCTACTTCATCCCCACCTTGTCGTGGTCAGGGGTGTATGTCGGGAAGCTCCCGTGGTTCGCGCTCGCGACGCTGGAGGCCCTGTACATCGCCGTGATGCTCGCCGTCATCGGCCCGCTGCAGCGTCGGCTGGTGGAGCGCGGGTGGAGGTGGGCGGCATACGGCATGGTCCCGCTCGGCTGGGTGCTGGGGGAGTGGGCGCGCTCGACGACACCCTTCGGCGGTTTCCCGTGGGTGCGGCTGGCGTTCAGCCAAGCCGATTCGCCGCTGCGCACGCTCGCGGCTTTCGGGGGTGCGCCCCTGGTCACGGCGGGGGTCGCCACCATCGGGGTCCTGCTGTATGCAGGCGCTCGCGCCCTGCGCCGTCGACCGGGAACCGCGGCTCTCGGCATCGCCACCACCCTCGGTGCCGCCTTTGTGCTCGGCGGCATTCCGGTGGGCCGCGGTGGCGACTCGCCGAAAATGGCCGCCATTGGGCTCGTTCAGGGCAATGTGCCCGAGCCTGGACTGGAGTTCAACGCCGAGCGGCGGGCGGTTCTCGACAATCACGTGCGGGAAACCGAACGCTTGGCGAGCTACATGTCCCGCGCGGATCTGGTCGTATGGCCCGAGAACGCCTCGGATATCGACCCGACCCGCAATGCCGACGCGGCGGCGGTCATCAACCAAGCGCGCTCGGCGATCAAGGCGCCGCTGTTGATCGGGGCGATCCTCGATGAGCCGGCGCCCTTTGTCTCCAATGCTTCACTGCTCTACCGGCCGGGCTCGATGGATCCCGAGCGCTATATCAAGCAGCATCCCGTGCCCTTCGCTGAGTACGTCCCGGCCAAGGACTTCTTCCGCCACTTCAACAGCAATGTCGATCTGGTCCGCGAGGGCATGGCCAAGGGCACCGAGACCGGCTACTTCGAGCTGACCAGCGACTACTCCTCGCCGGGACAGCCCTACACTTTCGCGGCGTTGCCGACGATCTGCTTCGAGGTCGCCTACGACGGCTTGGTGCGCACCTCGGTAACCCACCGGCCGGACGTCCCGAGCGTGCTCGTCGTCCAGACCAATAACGCGACCTTCGGCTATACCGCTGAATCCGACCAGCAGTTCGCCATCTCGCGGTTGCGCGCGATCGAGCACAACCGCAGCGTCGTCCACGTCTCCACGGTGGGAGTCAGCGGCTTCATCAGCCCCAACGGAACGTATGTCGAGAAGTCGTCGTTGTTCACGGCATACGCCGCCTCGTCCAATGTCGAACTTCGGAGCGGCCTGACGATCGCGGACCGAGTCGGCCCAACCCCCGAATATGCCGCCCTCGCCGGGCTGTTGATTGCGTGGGCTGCGACGCGTTGGCGTCGTCGAGATAATGACCAGCAGCCCCTGTCGACCCTCAAGAGCAAGGACCTCGCTCGTGCCTGACACCGCGGCGCCCGACCGTGACCCGATCACTCGGGTGCTGGTGTGCATCCCCACCTTCAACGAGCGCGAAAACCTGCCCACAATCGTCGCCGGGGTTCGTGAGCACGCGCCGGCGGCGGACATCCTCATCCTCGACGACAACTCACCCGATGGCACCGGGGCGATCGCCGACGAGCTGGCCGCAACGGACCCGGCCATTCACGTCCTACACCGGCCGGGCAAGCAGGGCCTGGGGATGGCCTATCTTGCTGGCTTCGATTGGGGTCTGCAACGCAACTATGACGCCCTGGTTGAGATTGACGCGGACGGCTCCCACCAGCCCAAATATCTCCCACAGATGCTCGCCGCACTCGATGATGCCGATCTCGTCATCGGCTCCCGCTATGTCCCTGGCGGGTCGGTCGTCAACTGGCCGGCGAGCCGTAAGGCGCTGTCGATGGGGGGCAACCTCTACATCAGGTTGATTCTTGGGATGGGCGTCGGGGATGCCACCGCAGGCTATCGGGCCTATCGCGCGAGTGCCTTGCGGACCATCGGACTTGAGCATGTCGAATCTGCCGGTTATTGCTTCCAAGTCGACCTCACGGTGCGCGCCACCCGCGCCGGCCTGCGGATCGTCGAGGTGCCGATCGAGTTCGTCGAGCGCGAGATCGGTGACTCGAAGATGAACAACGCCATCGTCGCCGAGTCGATGAAGCGCATCACCGGTTGGGGCCTCGCCCACCGGGCGGGTCAGCTCAAGAAACTCACCGATCGGGAGCCGCAATGGCACGCCCTGTAGGCCAGACGCCCTATGCCGCCCGCTCGCGCCGGCGGCCCTGGCGCACGCTTCTTTTCCTCGCCTTCCTGATCGTGCCGGTGCTGGAGATCGCCGCGATCATCGGGGTCGGCAAGATCATCGGCGGCTGGCCCACGGTCGGGCTCTTGCTGCTCATGTCCTTCCTCGGCACCTGGCTGATGCGCCGCGAAGGGGCTCGGACCTGGCGCGCGCTCAATGGCGCGTTGTCCGGCGGCACTATGCCGTCCCGCGAACTCGCCGACGCAGCACTCGTCCTCATCGGCGGCACCCTGCTGCTCGCACCGGGCTTTCTCACAGATGTGGTGGGCCTCTTCTGCATCCTCCCAATCACTCGCCCGATCACTCGGCGGCTGTTGGAGGGCGCGGTGCGCGCCCGGGTGCTTGCGAGCGCTGCGGGGCCGCTCGGCGCTGCGTTCCCCCAGGGGTATGCCGCGGGGCCAACCGATCCCGCCACGGGACCCGCGAGTCGCGCAGGTCACACCGACGCCGCCAGCCAGACCGTGCAAGGCAAGGTCGTCGAGCGCTAAACTGTAATGCTGGGCCTCGACGCAGAGTCCCTCGTCATGCGCCCTTGACGCCACCCGGTTGTTCCCACCCTTGGTGTGCGCTGCGCTGCGGAACACGCAGCCGTCTGTGGACGTTGACACCGACAGCACTTGCGACGCGCACCCCGCGACGCGAGCACAACCGAGTATTAGGAGTTCCCCATGGCCGACCGCACATTGCGTGGTAGCCGCATGGTGTCTTTCAGCATGGAGACGAGCGAAAATGTCGTCCCCAGCGAGCGCCAGATCGTCGTGTATGTCTGCCCGCAGGAGCACCGCATCGAGTTGCCCTTCTCCATCGAGGCGGAGATTCCCGCCACGTGGGAGTGTCGCTGCGGTGAGGAGGCCCTGCTCCTCGACGGTGCGGCGCCGGACCGCAAGCCGGTCAAGCCCGCCCGAACCCACTGGGACATGTTGCTCGAGCGCCGTTCCATTCCCGAGCTCGAGGAGCTCCTCGAGGAGCGTCTCGACCTGCTGCGCGCCAGCCGCGGCGAGAAGGCGACCAAGCGCAGCGCCTGAACCACCCGGCATACTTCCGGCACGCGAAGCGGCCCACCCCAACGATGGAGTGGGCCGCTTCGCGTGTGCTCGGCGATCAGATCAATGCGGGCTGGGTGTTGCCAGCCTGGCGGATGCCTTCGCGGAAGTCCACGCGCGAGAGCAGGAATCCGCCGATGACAAAGAAGATGATCAAAGCGATGATCGCCAGGCGGTAGGTGTGGGTGAGTTGGTAGACCACGCCAAAGAGCAGGGTCCCAAACCAGCTCGTGCCGCGTTCCATGGCCTGGTACAGCGCGAAGTACTCCGCTTCCCGCTTGTGGGGGACTAGCTGCGAATAGAGGCTGCGCGAGAGCGCTTGAGAGCCGCCGAGCACGAGTCCGATCGCCACGCCGAGCAGCACGAAGGGGATAAAGGCCTTCTCGGGCACGAAGTATGCCGCCGCGACGATCCCCGTCCACAGGGCCAGCGACCCGAGCACCGTCTTGGATGCCCCCACGCGCGCGGCGATCCGGCCGAAGATCAGGGCGCCGAAGAAGGCAACGAACTGGACGAGCAGGATGAGCGCGATCAACTGCGACTGCTCGAACTTCAGTTCCTCGGCGCCATACAAGCTTGATGAGGAGATGACGGTTTGGATGCCGTCATTGAAGAAGAGGTATGCCAGCAGGAAGAGCATCGTCTGCGGGTGGTGCGCGCGCAGATCGGAGAAGGTGTTGCGCAATTGCGCGATGCTCCCGCCGACCACGCTCTCACCGGCTGCGACGGGCGGCTTCTCGGCATTGCGCAAGTCCCACATGCCCTTGATCGGGATGATCGCGAAGACGGCCCACCACACGGCGGCGCTGAGCATGGATGCCCGCACCGCCATACCTGTGGTCAGCCCGAAGGGTTTCATCGTGACCAGGACAAGGTTGACCGCTAGGAGAAGGCCACCACCGAGATAGCCGAGCGCCCAGCCGCGAGAGGAGACTTTGTCGCGATCGTCGGGGGCTGCGATCTGATTGAGCATGGAGTCATAGGTGACCAAGGAGGAGCCGAGGAAGACCGTCGCCAAAACCATGAGGATAGCCCCGAGTTGCCAGCGGGTGCCGGTGACGAAGAAGAGGCCAGCGGCACTGATGGCTCCGCCCCAGGCGCAGAGGCCGAGGAACTTGGCCGGCCGTTCCATGCGGTCCACGATGGCGCCGATGAAGATGAGCACGATCGCCGAGAGGATCGTCGCGAAGGTCGTCGTATAGGGCGCGAGGGCTCCGGGGGCGATGGGTATGCCGAGAACGTGCAGATTCGTCGCGCAGTCCAGATCACTGTCCTGGCCAGGACAGGCTGCCGCCTTGGCGATCGAGGTGATGTAGGGGCCGTAGAGCACCGTGCCGATCGTCGTCACAAAGGCGGAGTTGGCCCAGTCGTACCAGTACCACGGGCGGATGAACCGGGCATTGGCCGCATAGTCCGGGGAGTCGGTGGGGGCCACCGGCGCACTAGTCATGGCGGAACTGTGGCACAGCCAGGGGTCGGTGCGACATAGGCGCACCTACTCATCGGTAGGAGATTTCCCGTCCGGCCTGATCAGCCGGCGTACTCCCAGTGCCACGGCTCGGGCAGACGACCACCTTGAGCGGCCCAGTCCGGGTGGAACCACCCGAAGAGCGCGGCATTCTGAACCAGCCACAGGTGCGCGGGGGCGCTGTAGTCCTGCACGCCGCCGCACAGGTCAACGGCGCGGCCGAGGCCGTGCTCGCTGGTGCCGGGGGTGGCGGCCCACGGGCCGCGGGCCGCCTTGACGGCGACCTGCTCGGCATACGAGCGGTAACCATCGGTGACGCACAGCAGTTGGCCGGAGTCCTTGGCATAGGCCTTGGACATGGCGTTGAAGGCGGCGGCCGCGTCCGGGACGAGGAATTCGTCGCTGCTGCCGACCATGGGGCACAAGTTTGACGGCGGGATCTGGCCGTTGGGGAAGACGCCAGAAGCATCGGTGCACGGCGTCAGGCGCAGGTCCTTAATCGAGACATTGCTCGCCGCGAGCGCGTCCGTCAGTCGCTCGCTGGCGGCGATCGCGTCGGCGTCGCCAGTGCCGAGCAGCAGGCCCGCGAGCGGGCCGGCCTCGGTGACATGCTCGGCGTGTGCCGTGCGCAATTCGTCAAGGGCGCTCTGCTGCTGCTGGACAAACCCTTGCGCCTTCAGCTTCGCCTTCTTGGCCTTGGCCTCGGCCGCCTCGGCCTTGCCCAATTCGGCTTCCGCGTTCATCGACGCCAGCTTCTGCGCGACGGCAACCTGGCGGATGTCATCGACGCTGCGGATGCGATTGTCGGTGAGGTAGTTGAGGTCTTGCAGGGGGTTGGAGGCCTCGGAGGCTTCCTTGGACAGCGCGTCGAGATAGCCGAGTTGCTCGGCGAGCGGGCCACCTTGGGTATAGGCGCTGACGGCCCACTCCCGCAGCTCCGAGCGGGCCTGGTCGAGCCGCTCCTGCAGCGCATCGGCGATGTCCGCCTGGGTCTTGGCCTTTTCACGGGCGTCGCGCCCCTCGGTGGATGCTTCGCTGTATGCCTGCAGGGCCGCGTTCGCCTTCTTGGCGGCCTCCTCGACCTTGGTCATGGCAGCAGCCATGTCGTCGCTGGTCGCCAGAATCTGCTGCCGGAGGATTTCAGCCCGCGCCACCTGGCGCTGGACTTCCTCCGGGGAGAGGCCACCGGAATCGGTGGTGTCCGGCGGGATCGTGACCGTCGTGCTCGGCGTCGGCGAGGATGAGCCGGACTCTGCTGCCTGGGCGGCGGAGCAGCCTAAACCGAGCGTCAGGGACGCCACGAGAAGCACAGGGCCGGTCAGCCGCATCAAACCATCCGTTCGGAAACAGCCATGCTCCGCGGGAGAACGCAGCACAAGCGCTCGCAATCATATCGTGACCAAGACGGTCACAACAGACGATGGCCGATATCCACAGGTAGCACGTGGAAAAGGGCTTATCCACAGATTTTCGAGCCCCACTTCCGATGCCGGTGCACCCGCGGAACAGTGGTCGGCATGCGAAAGACAGCGGCCGACGGGGGCCAGATCCCGATGACAGAGCCAGACGCCAACACCGTGCTGCTGCGCGGGCGAATTTCTGGAGTGGAGGAGCTGCGCGAGTTGCCGAGCGGGGACAAGGTGCGCACCCTGCGCCTGGTCGTGCCGCGGCCGGCCGGTCGGGGCCGTCCTGCGTCCGTCGACACCATCGACGTCGCCTGTTGGAGTGCGGCGACGCGGCGGGTCCTCGATCGCGTTGGGGTGGGGGACACGATCGCGGTTAGCGGCTCGCTGCGGCGCCGGTTCTTCCGTGCTGGTGGCGCGGTGGCGAGCCGGTATGAAGTCGAGGCGAGCAGTCTGCAGCGCCTGGTCGGCGCCGCAGACTGATCCCGCCTTTGACCCGCCGCTTGGCCCGGGTCAGCCGGTCTATCAGTCGCTCTCGCTCGGGCGCAGCACGAGAAGCGAGCGGCCCTCGTGAGGCTGCAGCACGACATACAACGAATGCAGGTCGTCGACCTCCCCAACCGGCGCCTCAGTCATCATGTCGACGACCTTGCTGCCGGGGGTCAGCTCGAGCGACCGGACGCTGCCGGACACCGTTTCGGACGAGAAGTTCAAGACCGTGATCTGGTCTGCGTCGGCCAGGCGGTGAACCAGGACCAGCATGCCCTTGTGCGAGGTGGCGGGGATGTCGACCTGCTCGCCGGTGGCCAGGCCGTGGCGAGCGCGCGCCGTGAGAATGTCCCGCAACTTGCTCGCGAACGAGGTGTCGTCAGCAAGTTGGGTCGTCAATGAGCCATACAGCGACCGGGCCTTGGGAATGCGGGAGGTGGACTCCGTGGCCTCCGGAGCGAAGTCGAGCAGGTCATAGGCGCCGCGGTGGATCCACCGGGTGTCGCCATCCTTGATCAAGGCCGCGACCTGCTTGCGCTCCAACGGCAGAGCGCCGACCAAGTCCCAGCCCGAGAGGGCGAAGACACCTGGCTGCCACGCGTTGTACATCGCCAGCAGCAGATGCGCCTTCTTGATCGCCTCGATGTTCTCCGAGGTGAGCGCGCTCAGGTCGTTCAGGCCAAGTGAGGCGGCGATGATCGACGCCGTCGTCGACGCGATGCCATTGGTCGTGAAGGTGGAGTTATACGGACCGTTGTCACCGGTGAGTTTCTCGGTCAGTTCGGCGCGAATCAGCGTGGCGAGATCGCCCCCGAGAATCGGCTTGCGGCGGAAGCTGAAGGTGTCGCCGGCGTGCAAGGTCGCGAAGTGGACGAGTTCGTAGGTCATCTCGTCGTGGTTCTGCAGCGCATGCACCAGCGAGACGGTGTCAACCCCGATCTCGCGCGCCGCGCGCATCGTCAGCCGCAGGAACTCGGCGTCGCCGGTCGCGAGGGCGTGGTGGTATGCAGGGCGGTTGACGAAGTCGTAGGACAAGTCGGCGCCACGTTCACCCGAGGAGAGGATGTCGTCGATCGTGAGGTTGAGCTCCTGGAAGGTGAAGCCGCCGACCTTGCGAACCATGCTGGCGATCAGCTGGTTCGCTGCCTCGGAGAGAGGGTGGCCTTCGGACCAGGCCGGCCCGCCAGAGGCCGACTTCTCCACGCCGAGGAAACCATTGGCGTCCAAGCGCAGCGCGCCACTGCCGAGGTCGCCGAGGGAGTGCAGGGCGTCGCCGATCACCAGGCGCATGCCCGCGAAGGTCGGGTCGAGCCAGTTCAACGAGGGCTGACCCTCCTTGAAGTAATGCAGGTAAACCCAGCGGTGTTCCTCCCCGTCCGGTCCGAGGACGGGGGCTGTGGCCGACCAGTTCGTCTCCTTCACGCCCGGCTCAAAGAAGATGACGCGCTGAAGTTCGCCGACGATATAGCCCTCGTCGGTCAGTTTCTTCTCGGTCGCCGGGTCGAGGTTGACCGAGTCCTGGCCCTTGGGGACCTTCGGCAGCAGAGCCCAGTCCTTCTGGGGGATCTCGACCATGTGGTAGATGCCCGGGTAGTCGCCAACCTTCATTTCGGCGAGCCGGAAGTCCGCGCCCTTGCCCGTGTGGCCCGGGACGATGTCGTCGATGACGATGCCGCCGTGCGCGGTCGCCACCTCGCACATGGCCCGGAACTCATCCTCGGTGCCGAACATCTCGTCGAACTGCGTCGAGATCCGGTCGAAGTGCCCGTCGACACTCGGCGTGGTCTCCCATCCGCTGATCCCGCCGGCGCGTTTGACCGGCCCGGTGTGCACCGCCGTGATGCCGATCTGCTCGAAGGCGCTCCACAGGCGCTCGTTCCCGAGCGCCCCAAGGAAGGTGGCATCCGGCGCCGTGATCATCGAGATCGGGTATGCCGTGAACCACACCGCTGCCTTCTCGATGGCCGCGCGCGGGTCGGGCGCGGCATAGGGGTTCTGCCACATCGAGCCCTCGCCAGCGAACTTGCGCGCGAAGGTTCGGGCGTCCGCGAGCATCGACTCCGATTCCAGCCACTGAACGTATTCGGGATTGTCGCCACTGGCGGAGCCGGGTTGCTTCGGCTTGCGCTGCCACAGCAGGTCGCGCAGCCGAGCCCGCGGACGCAGACGCGCGGGGCGGGCGTCATACAACTGACCCTCGAAGCTGACCTCCTCGGGGACCGCGTCGCTGGGGTCGAGGATTTCGTCGGGGACTGTGGGGTCGGTCACGGTCCCCAATGGTACGGACCTCGTGATGGTCATCGTGCCGGAGTGGGGACAGGATGCACAACATACCCGTGGGGGTATTATTTCCTCATGCGTATCGTCATCATTGGGGGAGTCGCCGGCGGCATGTCCGCCGCCACCCGAGCCCGCCGTCTCCTGCCCGAGGCCGAGATCGTCGTCGTGGAACGCAGCGGTCACGTCTCGTTCGCCAACTGCGGCCTGCCGTATTACGTGGGAGGAGTGATCGAGCAGCGCTCGTCCCTGCTGCTGCAGACCCCGCAGTCGCTCGCGGCCCGCTTCGGGCTTGACGTGCGCGTCGGTCACGAAGTGGTCGGCGTTGACGCGAGCGAGCGCACCGTCGAGGTGCGCGAGCTCGCCTCCGGAGCCTCCACGACGATGGCGTATGACGCGCTAGTTCTCTCGCCAGGGGCCACGCCAGTCCGACCGCCCATCCCGGGAATCGAACGGGCCCTGACCCTGCGCGACATCGAAGACACCGACGCACTCGCCGCCGCGATTGCTGGCGCTGGCCGAGCTGTGGTGATTGGCGGTGGTTTCATCGGAGTCGAACTGGCCGAAAACCTCCGTCACGCCGGTTTGTCGGTCGACCTCGTCGAGGCCACTGAGCAGGTCCTCGCCCCGCTGGACCCCGAGATGGCCTCGCCGGTGCATGCCCGGATGCGCGAGCATGGGGTCGGTCTCCATCTGCGCTCCCAGGTTGTCGCCATCGACGCCGAGGGGGTCGAACTCCACGACGGCCGCCGACTCGATGCCGACCTCGTGGTGGCGGCGATCGGGGTGCGTCCCGACACTCGGCTCGCCACCTTGGCCGGCCTGATGGTCGGCGAGCGCGGCGGCATCGTGGTGGATGAGCACGGACGCACCTCGGATCCGCATATCTACGCGGTCGGCGATGCCGTGGAGAAGAGCGACGCTCACGACGGCTCGGCGGTCTTGGTGCCGCTGGCCAATACCGCCAACTTGCAGGGGCGCCGAGTCGCCGATGTGATCGCCGGCCGGCCAAGCTCAATGCGGCCGGTGCAGGGCACCGCCATCGTCGGCGTGTTCGGTCTCCAGGTGGCGACAACCGGCTGGAATGAGAAGCGACTGCGAGCCAGTGGGCGGCCCTATCGCGCCATCCATACTCACCCCCTGGATCACGCGGGCTACTTCCCCGGGGCCGCGACCATGTCCTTGAAATTGCTGGTGGACCCTGAGAGCGACGCCATCCTCGGCGCCCAAGGCGTCGGCTCAGCCGGAGTGGACAAGCGCCTCGACGTCATCGCGACCGCCATGCGCGGTGGCCTGCGCGCGCGCGAGTTGGCTGATCTGGAGTTGTCCTATGCCCCGCAGTTCGGCTCCGCCAAGGACGCGGTCAACATGCTCGGCTATGTCGACGAGAACCTCGCGGACGAGGTGACGCACAGCATCCAGTGGCACGAGCTGCCCGCCGCGTTGGCGGGTGGAGCGACGCTGATCGATGTGCGATCGGCGAGTGAGCACGCGGCCGGCGCCATCCCTGGCGCTGTTTTGCTGCCGGTCGATGAACTTCGGAGCCGACTTGGGGACGTGACGAGCAATGACGTCATCGTGCACTGCGCCGTCGGGGTGCGCGGTCATGTGGCCGCCATGATGCTGGCGGCGCCGGGACGGCGCGTTCGGAATCTGGACGGGGGCTATAAGACCTGGGCGGCCGGCACCGGCGAATGATCTCAGACCGGGGGAGTGCCCATCGCGGGCTTGCCCCCGAAGGGGTTGTCGCAGAACAGGATCGACCAATGCAGGCAGCCCAGATTCCACTCACCGAGCTCCTGCTTGTGAGTCACCACGAGCCAGTTGCGGGCGGGGTCGAGCTCCGCGCCCGTGCCGTCAAGGATCGTTGAGCGGTATGCCGGACCGTAGCTTTTGCCGCACCACCAGTCGTCGTTCGTTTGGGCTTCCACAAAGACCGCAGCCCGTGACGACCGTGATCCGACAGGCGTGCCCTCATCGCTGTCGGCCCGGCGCAGGGGAGTGCACCCCGACAGGGGCGACTCGCCGGTCACCGGGTCCCCGACCACACGCTCGGGGACCTGGCCAAGGATCGCGTTCGCTTCCGCGCGGTCGGTCACTGGCCAGGCGCTCGTGGTGACCAGTCGGCACGCTTGGCGGTAGGACTGCACGATCCACCCGGAGTCTGTCGTGGGAAATTCGCAATCCTCGGCGATGAAGGAGATCTCGGGCGGCTTTGGCAACGCGATCAGGTCCCGCTGAGCGGCGCGTTCCGGCGGCAGTTTCTGCGCTAAAGCCGAGGTCAACTCCTTGTTGATCTCGGCGCGCGTGCCGCGCGCCTTGATCCAGCCGACGCCGTTGACCAGGAGATAGGCCGCGACGGCGAGCGCCATCAGTGCACCGATGACTTTGCCGATCGCGGAGAAGAATCGAGCCATGAGGGAACGCTATGTCGCCGTCCTCTCGGCGCAGGTGAGCACGACTACTCGGTTCCCCGCGGAAGCATTAGGTGCAATCTGCCCGAGTTCGGGCAAATTCTTGGAGATCGTCTGTTCATGCCTCATCCTGGACCGTATGCCGGATCGTGAGGTCGTCGAGCGCGTCGCCGCCTCGACGGGCCTGACGATCGGGGAGGCCGAGCGCGTCATCGATGACGTGCTGGCGTGGTACCGCGAATCGGTCGAAGACTTCGTTCGGCGTCGCCACGCCGATCTGCATCTGCACGGAGTGCGCAATGACGTGGCCTTCCGAACCATCCGGAATGAACTCGCGCAGCGCCTCGTGGCGCCGCCCGAACTCACCGAACGCCAAGTCCGTCGGATCATCTACGGCTGAGCCGACACTGCATTCTTTTCGACCATCAGGAGATCGACACCATGTGCGGGATCGTTGCCTATATCGGTGACCAGCAGGCCGCCCCCTTCCTCATCGAGGGTTTGAAGACCCTCGAATATCGCGGTTATGACAGCGCCGGCATCGCCGTGCTCGGCGCCAAGGGGACGACCGCAGTTCGCTCCGTGGGACGAATCCGCGACCTCGAGTCCGCACTGCCCAAGCGGCTCACGGGGAGCGCGGGGATCGGGCATACCCGCTGGGCAACGCACGGCCCGGCCACCGAGGCCAATGCTCACCCCCACCGCAGCACGGACGGGCGAATCAGCGTCGTGCACAACGGCATCATCGACAACTCCGCCATCCTGCGCGACCAGCTGACCGCGGCCGGAGTCACCTTGAACAGCGACACCGACACCGAGGTCGTCGCCCACCTCGTGGCGCGCTCCGAGGCCGACACCCTCGAAGGAGCCGTGCTGGACGCATTGCACAAGATCACCGGGACCTACGCGCTCGCCGTGATCGATGAGGCCCACCCGGACCGGATCGTGTTGGCTCGCAACGGTTCTCCGCTGATCATCGGCGTGGGGGAGAAGGAGACGCTGGTCGCGAGCGATGCGGCGGCGCTGGTGCGGCATACCTCCCATGTCATCCACCTCGACGACGGCGAACTCGCCACGGTCACGGCTGGCGGCTTCCGCACTTTCGACCGGCAGGCGCAGGACACCGGCCGGGAACCGGTCGAGATCGAGGTCGCCGCGGCCGAGTGGGAACTGACCGGCCACCAGCACTACATGTACAAGGAGATGCTGGAACAGCCCGAGAAGGCCGCCGCCGTCATCCGCGGGCGACTCGACGACCGCTTCGCCACCGCCCGACTGAACGGCCTGAACCTGACGCCCAAGGAGTTGCGCGCCTTCCGACGAGTGAAGATTCTCGGCTGCGGATCCGCGTACTACGTCGGGCAGATCGGGGCGCAGCTGATCGAGGATCTGGCCCGGATCCCCGCCGACGCAGAGGCAGCCTCGGAGTTCCGCTACCGCAACCCGATCATCGAGCCGGACACGCTGTATGTCGTGGTCTCGCAGTCCGGTGAGACCGCCGACACCGCCTTCGCCGTCTCGGAGATCAAGCGCAAGGGCGGGACGGTTGTCGGTGTCGTCAATGCGGTGGGCTCGACGATTGCGCGCGAGGTGCACGGTGGCATCTACCTGCACGCTGGGCCGGAGATCGCGGTGGCTTCAACCAAGGCGCTGACGAATATGGCGATGGCGTTCGGCATGCTCGCCTTGCACCTTGGCCGGCTGCGGGATCTGTCCTTCGCCGACGGCGAGCGCATCCTGACCGCACTCAAGCGCATCCCGGACCAGATCCAGGCCGTGCTTGACGACGAAGCGCACATCATCGACCTGGCCAAGCGTCTGGCGAAGACGCAGAACGCCTTCTACATCGGGCGGGTCCGGCAGTATCCGGTCGCGCGCGAGGGCGCGCAGAAGCTGAAGGAAATCAGCTATGTGCACGCCGAGGCCTATCCGACGAGTGAGTTGAAGCATGGGCCGCTCGCGCTCATCGATCCCTCGATGATGACGGTTGCGGTCGTGCCCGACGATGAGTTGACCGACCGCAATGTTGGTGCGGTCCAACAGGTTTTGGCACGCGGGGGAGAGGTCATCGCCATCACGCACGCCAGCGTCGACTTGCAGGGCCTAGATGTGGCCCGGATCGATGTGCCGAAGTCGGAGCCCGAGCTCGACCCGATTCTGCTGATCATCCCGACGCAATTGCTGGCCTATCACGCAGCGCTCACGCTGGGCTATGACATCGACAAGCCGCGCAATCTCGCGAAGTCGGTCACCGTCGAGTAGTCGGACTGGATCGAGGGGCGCCGCGTTGATCGCCTTGTATGTCGTGATCGCCACCGTCTTCTGGTGGGGCTGAGCGACTCCGCGCTTCGCCGCCGGCCCCAGGCCGTGGCGCAATGTCATGTGAGGGCGGGGATAACATCGCATTATGACCGCGACCGACTACGCCCATCCTGAACGCCTCGTGTCCACCCAGTGGCTCGCCGACCAGTTGGCCGCTGGCGCTGCGGGCGCGGGGACGCAGATCGTCGTGCTGGAATCGGACGAGGACGTGCTGCTCTACGAGACGGGGCACATCCCGGGCGCTCAAACTCGACTGGATCACCGACCTGAACGACCCGCTGACGCGCGACTACATCGACGCCCAGCAGTTCGCGGCTGTGATGAGCGCGCGCGGGATCAGCCGGGACACGACGGTGGTCCTCTATGGCGACAAGAGCAATTGGTGGGCGGCCTATGCCCTCTGGGTTCTCAGCCTGTTCGGGCACGAGAACGCCAAGCTGCTCGATGGCGGGCGCGCCAAGTGGATCGCCGAGGGACGGGAGCTGACCACCGCGATCCCGGAGGTGGCCCCGGCGACGGGGGAGGCGGCATACCCCGTGGTGGAGCGGGATGACGCGCCGATCCGGGCCTTCAAGGAGGACGTGCTCGCCCACCTCGGCAAGCCGCTGGTCGATGTCCGGTCGCCGGGGGAGTACTCGGGGGAGTTGCTGCATATGCCGGACTACCCGCAGGAGGGCGCGGTGCGCGGCGGGCATATCCCGGGCGCCAAATCGGTCCCGTGGGCGCGCGCGACCAATGAGGATGGGACGTTCAAGTCGCGGCCCGAGTTGGAGGCGATTTACCTTGCGGAGCAAGGACTTTCGCCCGAGGACGAGGTCGTTGCCTACTGCCGGATCGGTGAGCGGAGCAGCCATACCTGGTTCGTGCTGCATCACCTGCTCGGCTTCGACAAGGTCCGCAACTATGACGGCTCGTGGACCGAGTGGGGCAATGCCGTGCGCGTGCCGATCGAGAAGTGAGCGCGGGGTGACTGCTTCCGCTGGTGGCGGGGCGATGCCGGCGTCGCTCTCCGAGATCGCCGCGGACTTCCTCGACCTCGCGCCGAAGGACCGGCTGCAATTGCTGCTGGAGTTCAGTCAGGGGCTGCCCGACCTCCCCGAGCGGTATGCCGATGCCCCCGAGTCGCTGGAGCAGGTGCACGAGTGCCAATCGCCGCTCTTCCTGACCGTCGAGGTGGGGGAGGGTATACCGCGTGGCGCCCAGCCGGTCTCCCTCTTCTTCTCCGCTCCGCCCGAGGCGCCGACGACCCGCGGCTTTGCCGGGATCCTGCACGAGGGTCTGGACGGGTTGAGTGTCGATGAGGTGCTGGCGACTCCGGAGGCGGCCCCGATGTCCTTCGGTCTCGCCGAGGTCGTCTCACCGCTACGGCTGCGCGGCATGGTCGCCATGCTGAGCCGGATCAAGCGCCAGGTGGAGCTGAAGTCCGGCGCGGCCCTGGGCTGATTTGGCGTAAGCGCCGTTTTGAGCGTGTTCGGTCGGGTTGTGACGGGCTAGGTCGGGCTGGCGTCGGCTGGTTGGCCCGACGAACTACAGGTATGCCGCCCACCTCCGCCCCCGCACGCTCAGCACCTCGGCGCGCGACGACATACCTGTAGTCTGACTGACTACGTGAAAGATGGCCAACAGACACTGCGTTGGTGGCCATCTTTCACGTAGCACCAGCGAAGAGTCTCGTCCTGCAAATTATGGCCACTCCGGATTCGACGTGAGGGTACTCACGACCTGCATTCAGGCCCTGGCGGCTCTGTGAAGCACGTTGGCAAGGGCAAAGCGCACAGCGACGGGCCTGGCCTCGTAACCTGCTGGCATGCCTCGCGAGTCATACAACGTGCGCGTCCTTCGCCAGAAGGCCCTGTCTTCCTTGCGCACCGGCGTGGGCGCGTTCAACGCGCTGGACGACGAAGGACGCATCACGCGCGTCTTGCTGAGCCTTCAGCATGCCTTCGAGATGTTGTTGAAGGCGGCTCTGGAGGCCAAGAGGGTCCCAGTCTTCGACAAGCGCAGTGGCAAGTCGATCTCGCTGGAACTCGCGATCCGGCAGTGCCAGCAGACCGATGGCATCAAGATCAGCGACGACGAAGCGGGCACCATCCGCGCTCTCGACTCGCTGCGCGACGCTGAGCAGCACTGGTACGTGGTCGTGGACGAGGGGCTTCTCTACCTGTACGTGCGGTCGGCGGTCACTCTGTTCGATGACCTGCTGTGCCGGGTCTTCGGCGAGCGGTTGGGCGATCACCTACCAGCGCGCGTGTTGCCGATCAGTGCAGAACCGCCTCAGGGCCTAGACCTGCTGGTCGACCGCGAGCACGAGCGGATCGCCCGACTCTTGAAGCCAGGACGTCGAGCAACGGCTGAGGCCAATGCCAGAATCAGAGCCCTGCTGGCGACGGAAGCACTCGCGGACCTAGACGCAGCCGAGGTCAGCGAAACCGATGTACGCCGCGTGGCCCGAGGGATCAGGGAAGGGAAGAGCCGCAGCCAAGTGTTCCCCAAACTAACCGGCTACGCGGCGAACATCGTCGGATCAGGGCTGACGGTAGAGGTCCGGTTGGTCAAGTCGGGCGGCTTGCCGGTCACGTACACGAGCGACCCAGCAGTCGACCCAGCGGCGATCCGGACTGTGGACCTGGAGAAGAAGTTCTACATGGGTCCCTATGACTTGGCCGACCGGGCGGGGGTGAGCCGCAGCGGCGCGACGGCGCTCCGTCGTCACCTCGGCCTCGACAGCAACGATGACCACTTCTCGCATCGGTTCGTCTTCGGGAGGACCAAGCACTTGCGCTACTCGGACAACGCGTTGAAGGCAATGCGCGACGCCCTAGGAACCGTCGACATGGAGCGTGTCTGGGCGGCGCACAGGACGCTCGCCAGCAACTCTAAGTCGACGCTGCCACCCTGTGACCAACCGGGCTGTGTCCTCGGCTCGACTGCCAAGCCAGCCCAGGCGTAGCCCGCGTAACGGGTTGTCGCCGAGGTGATCCGTTCACTACGGACTTCATGGACTACCCGCAGGACCCAAGGACGGTCGGTATGCTCGGCGGCTGGTCGCCGTCTGGCGAGCCCCTCCCTGCCATGCCAGATCACCTGTTCGCCGTCGCGGCGTCCTGGCCGGTGAGCGAGCACACGCCCCCGGAGATTCGCGAGCAACTACGGGTGTCGCGCGACCTGTTCACTCACTGCCTGCTCGTCTGGGAGTTCAGCGTCGTCGGTGTGGCCTGGTCGCTGATGGCCGTCGAGTCGACGCTGCGCTGGGTCCTGGGGGCCGGGGACTCGGTGTCCTTCAAGACCTTGATCACTCGGGCGCATCAGGACGGGCTGCTCACAGACGAACTCGCGGAAGTGGTCCATGTGGGCCGTGAACTACGCAACGGCTTCAGTCACCCGAAGAACCAGCCCGCTTGGACGCTGGGGATGGCCGCCCCAGCGCTGCAACGGAGCCACGAAGTGGTGTTCCACGTGAGCGAGATCGCGGCATCCCGACGCTAAGGGGCCCCCACTACAAGCGGCCTTGGTCCTCCCGCCAGCACTCAACGCATGTTGTGGTACTTGAACTTCTTCAGGATGTCGCGGTGCTGGATTAGCGCGTCGTCGTATTTCTCGTGGCCGCCAAGGAGGTCAACCCAGGGCCAGTCCTGAACGCGGTCGCCTCTCGCACGAAACGTCTCTTCCGCGATGGGGATGTCGCGATCATCCCAAGACCAACCTGTCTCACCGACGAACTCGCCTGGCATCGCCCGGTACGCGCCTCGGTACGAGGAGTTGGTGACCTCGTACATGAGGCTCATCCGGTACTCGAAGCCGTGGACTGTGCGCGTGTAGTCATCGTCCCGGGGGATCAGGTCGCGGAAGACTTCGCGGCACTCCGCAGCGAGAAGGTGGCTGACGGGGTAGGTCCACTTACCGCCTCCCCAACGGGGCAGGTCGTTGGTCCAATCGTCGTTCAGGACGCGGGCTGGGTGAGCGATCTGGCAGGCGGGCAACTCCAGGCTGACGCCAACGTCCATGTGGCCGTGCACCTCGGACACCAGACGGACGAGGAGGCGCTCCCGTCCTCGGCTCACTGTCGCCACCCCAGCGCATGTCATGAGGAGCAGTGCTGGATACATGCGGGCCCGCTCAAGTACCTGCTGCACAGGCACTCCGAGTGCCCTGATGCTCCCGGCGTCGATCAGGCGCTTCACAACGTCCATCCAGAGCCGGTCGTGGTGTCCTTCGGGGTCGTGCCACATGCCAGTGACGGCCAGTTGCAGCATCTGCTCGGAGCGGGCACGGTGATCTTCGAGAACCGCCTGGAAGCCTTCCCCGTCAAGCCCGGCGATGCTGAGAGGCTGGTCGTTGACCCCTGTGACCACCGCGTCGGTTGCGGACATCACTAGATCGTGTAGGTCGAGTCGGTGAACGGGATCAGGCAGATAGCGTTTCAGCCTGGCAACTGCGATTGCGGTCGTGAGTGGAGGCTCGGCCAGCCTCTCCAAGGCATCCAGGCTCGTGGCGAGGTCCGCAAACATGGAGTCCGCGTCGGCTGCCGTGATCACGGACCCATTGCGGTTGGCCAGAATACTTTGGGCTGTGCTGCCTCGACTGCTGCGCTGATCCCAGTAGAGCGGGTAACGACGGCTCTTGGCTGCCTCCAGGAGTGCGACGAGTGCCGTGTCCCAGTCTGCTGACCAGCCCGAGATAACGAGGCCGTACTCTTCGAGAACCTGGCTCACCAGGACCTTCCACTCTGTTGGGTAGGCGGCCAGTTCGTCCGGAGTGTTCAGGGACCCCAAGTCCTTGTAGTCGCCGTGCAGTTTGATCAGGGTCGCCGGTGCGTGGGCCAGCGGGCTCATGCCATTGACCGCCTCGGGTCGAGCGATGACCTGAGCGGAGACGCCTTCGCCTTCAAGGGCCTGCTCCATCAAGCGGTCGAAGTTCGTCGTGATGATGACGCGCACCGCACCCCGCTTGACGAGTTGCGCGATGCTGCGATGCGCCTTGCTGGGCATCTTGACTCCGGCTGCGCGGTCGTCGTCAGTCGGCTCGAAAAAGGACGCAAGCAGCCCCTGTCGGGCGGCCTGCGTAGGAGCCAACGCTTCCAGCAACGAGGAGTATCCGAGGTCGCCTCCATGATTGCCTCGCCACCACTGTTCCGGGTCGGCTTGTGCTGCTGCCAGGGAGGCTGGATCATCGGGGTGCTCTGCAACGGCCAGCCGCCTTACCAGTTCCTTGACCACTCCCCAGCCGGTGGGCATTCCTGCGCCGGTCGAGACGCCGGAGCCGAGCAGGACAGCGTAGACACCCGGCTGAGCGTGCATGGATGTAGCGAGCATGGCCAGCGGAGAAAGAGGTGAACTCACGGTTGGCCCCCACCGTGTTCGATCACGAAACGCTGAGCCGCAGGGGGCAGCGAGTCCCAGTGACCGCCGAAGGAAAAGGACTCTCGCTCGGCAGCCTCGAAGACCTCCGTGATGGCAGACGCGACCCGTGCGTCCACCGAGTTGGGAAAGAGGAGCGTACGAGCATGGGCATCCGTCGCGACCAGCACGAACGCTGGGTCGGCCCGGTACTGATGCATCGCGGACGACGCCGGATAGCCACCCCCATGGTACGAGCCTTCGGCGCGGGCGATCAGGCAGTAGAGCACATCGAACTGGCAGAGCGAGTTGAACAGAACGTCGTCGTGCGCTAGTTCCTTGGCGTCCGGCAGACCGGCATCGGGAACATCAGGACGCATCGCGGGCCGTTCCGATGCCAGAGACCTCGCAGCGGAGATCATCATTCCTCCACGATCCTTGGGGAAAAGGTTGGCCCTGCTTGCGTTGACTTGGCCGTGGCGAATCCACGACGAGTACACGTAGCCGTCGTCCTGCGGGGGGTACTGGCGGAGAACGAGATTGTGGACGGTCGACCACGCACCAAGTCGCACGGCCAGACTCCCCAGCACGTACACCCGTGTGATCGTGGCCAGTCGCTCCGATGCCTCCTGAAAGTCCAAGCGGGCGTAGAGGGCGAACAGCGCGTCCACGGCTTGGTGTGCTTGCTCGTAGCGTTCGAAGTAGAGACACTGCGCCGCGAGAATGGTGATCTTGTCCAACACGTTCGTCAGGGCAAGCGGATCGCCAGAGCGGTGGGACCCCTGTCCTAGGAATTGCTTCAGGCGAACGTCCTTGTTCGCTTCGAGGTTCGACACGACCGCCTCAACGAATGCTTCGTCGGACATTTCCCACGAAAGCGGCACAGCCACAGGCCCATTGGCGTCTCGCAGGGCGCGTGCCAGGTCGGTCAGGAGCGAGTCGATCTCGACTCGGCTCTCGGCGCGAAGGCGGCGGTCGCGTTCGCTCAGCAGGTCATGCCAGTGCGCATGCCGTAGTGGCGAGTTCTTTGCCCCCTCACGCACGAGCATGTCGCCCTCTCGAAACACAATCACGTCCTTGCCTCTGTCGCTTCGGTACTGGCCCAGAGTGCTCATCGGCACCGGGAGGCCATCGCGATGATGCGGCAGATAGATGAGGACGACTTCATGGCCGTCAACCTCGTGGAACTGAGCGACCACGTGGACCTCGCCCTCGATGTGCTTGCGAATGAGATCGCCAAGTCGAGCGCCGTCGAAGAGCGCCCGATCACGCAGGGACCCGAGCGGAAGGGCCAGCGAGCCGCCCTCTTGCGCCCCCACGATGATGTACCCGCCTGGCGGACGGTTGGCCATGGAAACCGCGTCCTTCACGAACTCCAACTTGTCCTTGTTGGACGTGAGGTCGAGAGCGGACTTGAACTCCAGGTGGGTTTGCTCGGGCTCCAGCAGGAGTTCCCGTAGTTTCTCCAGGTCCGTTCGGCCATCTACGACGATCACAGTCTCACTCCGGCTTCGTGCTCACGAGCAGGCCGTTCCATGAGCCCCCGGCCTGCTTGATGTCGGTCTCGGTGGCGAACAGGTACCGCCACTTGCCGAAGTCGCCATCGTCGCGCACCGCCCGCGCCCAGGTCTCGGCAGCAGCCTTCTTGCGGAGCACCGAGTCGTCCTTTGCGTGGTCGTCTGCCTTGCCTTCGATCAGCCAGTAGGTCCCCTCGGTGTCGATGGCGATGAAGTCGGGGAAGTACGCGCCATCGGTCGTCGGGACGAACGCGGGTCCGTTGGTATACAGGCGCACCCACCACTCGATGTTGGGGTCGCGGTCCATGAGGAGCGCCAGTTGCCACTCAGTCGTCCCTGCGTCGAAGGTCGCCATCGGCATGACGTTCTTCTTCCAGCCGACGTACTGCACGCCCTTCTTGAACTTGGTGACGTTGTGCGCCTGGGGCGCGTCCGCGTCCACCAGAACCGGTTCGAGTGGAAGTGTCACCGGTACGAACTCGAAGGCCATCTGCTGCTTCCGGTTGGCGATCTTGTCACGGATGAGGCGACGCATCCCTTCGACCGCTTGCTGGCGGCGCTTCTGCCCCCACTCGGCACTCGCCACCTCGGTTGTCACGCCCGCGCCTTTCAGGAACGCCCAGACCAGGCGTTTGGCCGCGTTCTTCGACGCCTTCTCGGACGGCACCTCGGGCTGCTGCATGATCGCCTCGATCAGGTCGTCACGCACAACATCAAGGCCGGCGAGGGTCTGCTGCGCTTCCTCGGTTCCCTGCGGCGTGCTCACGATGGTCACGTCGTCGCCAGAACGCTTTGCCTCCAACGCGTCCCGGAAAAGAAACGTCGGTACCTCTTTGATGAAGGCCACACCGGCTGCCTGCGCGTCGCCGTCCGGTATATCGGAGAGCGAGAACGGCGCGTAGGCAAGGCGTGCCTCCCGACGCGGAAAAACGATCTGCGGCGCTCCCTCGACGCGGTGCTGCGGAATCGGCTCCTTGGTCTCGATGCGCTCCTCGGCCTCCTGGAACTGCAACCCCGGGCCGGTCTGACCGTATTCGTCCTCGAAGTCCCAGTCATCAAACAGACTGCGTTGTCCTGGGCCGATAGCAACCGCAGCGCCAGCCCCACCGACCCCGAAGTCGCCCTCGCCCCAGCCCCTCGGGTCGACGGGCTTGGACGGATCGAGAGTGCTCGTGGTGGCGAAGCCCTGGTTGTCGACCGGGACCTCGGAGGAGGGTAGTTGAATGCGCTGACGCAGAACGTCCTTCTGATCGAGCAACTGCTGGTAGGAGTCGTGCGCCACCAGGTCCACCTGGTCGACGTCAGCGACACCCGTTCGCACGCCGAACGGGAGCCGAAGCCCGCGACCCAAAATCTGCTCGGTGAGCGTTTGGGAGGCGAGTCTGCGCAGCGCCACGATGACCGCGATGTTCTTGACGTCCCAGCCCTCGCGCAGCATGTTCACACTGACGATGGCCCGGATCGGAGAGTCCGGGTGCTCCACCTGCGCCAGGGCCTCCAACGCCTCGTCCGAGGACTGCGACGTGATCTCCAAGACTCGCGAGCCGTCTCCGATGAGCCCCGGCTGGGCGAGCAACTGGCCGACCTCGCCTGCGTGTTGGATCGTCTGACAGACGACGAACAAGCAGGGCTTCACAGCGGGGGCGTCCGGGTGCATCTCGCGGTAGAGCGCATACGAGCGCTCCTTGTGACCGAGCAGTTGACATGCGTCCTGCAACTGGGTGCGCTCGTCCTTCGTGCCGTCCTTGCGGTAGACGATGACAGGCACCTTCACATGCCCGTCCGCGATGGCCTCACCCAGCGTGTACTGGAAGGCCACCTTCGAGGCGTCTGCCGGATCGGGAGTTGCCGTCAGGCCGATCAACGCGACTGGGTGCAGATCGCGGATCGCGCCCGAGAACGCCTTCGCCTTCTCGTGGTAGACGTGATGCTCATCCGCGATGACGAGCAGGTCGTCGGCGTTCTCCAAGTACGAGTACAGCGCGTCACCGAGGTTCTCATCCTCATCCCGGACCTTGCGGCTCACCTTGTCGGTAGGGCGAATCAACTGCTGCACGTTGAAGACGAACACCTTGAGCCGACTGGGATCGCGCAGGGCTGCGCTCACGCGGGCCGAGCGGAAGGTCTCGGGGGTGACCACGAAGGGGATGAGGTCCGCGCCTGGAACGTACTTCGCCGAGGCCGCGTCGAAGTTCTCCAATGTTTTCCGCTGGATGGTCGAGCCGGGCGTCACGACGAGGACATGCCGGACACCCTGGGTCGCCAGGTACTCGATGAGTGAGGACATGAGGTACGTCTTGCCCACCCCGGTTGCCAGGTCGGCAACCAACTCCTGAAAGACGAAGCTGCCACTCGCCAGACGCTTCACCAGCGTCGCGAGTGCCCTCTTGTTCGGGTCACGGAGATCGAAGCGAGCCGCAATCTCCTCGATCAGGGCCTCGTCGTATGCGATGTCGAAAGTCATGTCACTTCACCGTGGCCTTCGGGAACACGTCGGCGGGTGCCTTCTTGATCCGAGAGCCAGGCGAGAGTTCCTGGAGCAGTTGCGCAGCCTCCGGGACAACCCCCTTGGCCACGATCACGGCCCGCTCCTTCTCACCCAACCGTTCAGCCACCGTCCGCACCACCATCTCGTCAGCCACCCCGTCGATGACGGCAAGCCGCTGACGCTTGCGCACGCCGCAGAACACGGGATCGTCGGGCGTGAGAGCGAACTTCAACTGACCTGCGATGGCCTTGGACCATGCCCCGTTCGTCGCCTCTGAAGACAGGAAGACCTGACCGTCCTCGTCGTCCACCTCGTACATGGACGGACCCATCTTCGCGACGGTGAATCCGCCGCCGCCTTCCCACACGGTGGTGGACTCGTCTCTCGTCTTGGCCGCGTCGCGTAGGGCCTTGCGAACCTGTGGCATGACATCGACCGCAACTTCGCCTTCGGCTCCCTGTCCCACCTTCCGAAGCAATGCAAGGAGGGCCTTGGACTCATCCTCCCTCAAGGGCGGCTCGTCGGTCTTGGCTGCCTGTCGAACGAACTTCGCGGTCTCGGTCACGACGTTGATCAGGAGGTCTCGGTCATCCGTGAACTTTCCTACCAAAGTCGTGAACTTCCGCGCGTCTTCCGGCCCGACTCCATCAGGAAGGTCTGCCACTGCCACCCGCGTGGTACTGGACGTGACACCTCCGGGGTCCTGTCCCTCCACCACCCTGCGTAGCCGGGGAACCGTAAACAAGCAGGCATTGGTCTCTGCAAGTTCAACCGTCAGCCAGCGCCATCCCATCTTGTGCGCCACGGCGGCAGTGGTACCGGACCCGCCGAAGAAGTCCACGATTAGATCACCAGGGTTACTCCCGATGTGAACGATCCGTGAGAGTAGGCGCTCGGGCTTTGGGGTGTCGAACGGGCTCTGTCCTGGAAAGAGGGACTGGATCTCCCGCTTCGCCTCGTCGTTCTCCCCGACCTCGACCGAGGGCCAGATGGTCTGAGGAACCAGCCCTGGTGCCTCACTCGCGAACTGCTTGATGCGAGGCTTTCCGTTTCCGCCCTTCGGAAAGTAGATGCGGCCATCCGAGAGCAAGCGCTGGTACTCGCTCTCCACCGCACCCCAGCATCTGTTCGCTGGAGGCTGGTGCTCGACACCTGTGGGCGTTGTGATCGAGTACATCTGGTTGGCTCGGAAGCCCTGTGCCGTGAACGGAATGCTGTCCCAGGGTCCACGAGGGTCGTTGTCAGGGTTGTTGGTGGCTTCTGTCCGGGGAAGTCGGTTCCGGGTCTCTCGCCATTCCGTCACCGGGCAGTTCGTGTAAACGAGAATGTGGTCGTGGTTGTCGCTGAAGGCAGAACGATTCTCGCGAGTCGTTCGCTTTTGCCAAACGATCTGGCTGGCGCAGCGGTCGGCTCCGAACTCCTCGTCCAAGAGCACGCGCATGCGATGCACCTCAGCGTCGTCTAGGTGGACCCAGATTGAGGCATCGTCAGCGAGGAGCGGCTTGATGTCCCTGATCCGGTCACGCATCATCGTCAGCCAGATGCTGTGCTCCATCTGATCGGCGTAGTGCTCGAAGGTCTGGCCGGTGTTGAAGGGAGGGTCGATGTAGACCAACTTGACCTGGCCGAGGTATGTGTCGGCGTACTCGGGGATCGTGCCGAGAGAGCGTAGGGCGTCGCCCGAGTCTCCGATGATAAGCAGGTTCTCGCCAGCCCCGGTCGGTCCGCCGACCTCTCCGACCCGCTCCACGACCTCGATGGACTTCACCTCGCGAGCACGCGGGTCGTTCGGGTCGACCCAGGCGTAGTCGTACTTGCCGTCCTCGACGGGGATGAGCGCCGAGTCTTTGCCCATCCACGTGAGTTCGAGCCGTCCTCTCGGCTTACGTTGCATGACCTGCCTTCGGTGGGTTCTGGAGTCGAGACAAGCGTACGAGGGAGAACTGACATCACCCGGGACGACACGGGGACTGCGAGCCGGTCGCCATAGAGAGCGGCAGCGCTCACCCGGCCTTGCGCAGTCGCCCCCGCCGCCACTCACGCCCGTCCTCATGCCCCGCCTCGATCACACTAGTGGGGTCCCCCTGGTGGAGGAGGTCGCGGATCGCTGACGCCTGCTCAGCGTGTCGCATAAGCCACTCGGTTAGGAAGTTGCAGTTGGCGAGGCGTCGGTCCGCCACCCAGGCCGAGACGAGGTAGAGGGCCTCCGGGGCTGACGCACCGGACCCCACCATCCATGCTTGGAGACCTTGCTGTGCCTCTCGCTGACGAGAACTCGACCACTCACGAAGCGCGCGTCGGTCCAGGCTGCGCTTCACGAGCGCCAAGACCGATTCGGCGTCAGTCACCTCGCTCCACGCTGGTGCGGGCGGCTCGGCGGCGGCGGAGTCGCCGCAAGAGGGAAGGGTGTCGGCTGGCGAGAGGTCTGCTTGAGGACAGGTCCCCTTGTGAGAGGAAGTCTCCTTGTAGGGGTGTAGGCCACCTGCACCCTCTTCTTCCGAAGCCTGCCGGTCACATGCACCCTTTCCCTCAGAAGGGTGCATGTGACCTACAGCCTTCCCGTCGTATGCCCGCATGTCACCTGCACCCTTTTCCGCCGCGTACTCCGCCGTGATGGCGTTCGTCCAGACTCTGAAGTCCGAGCCTGGTCCCTTCTGACAGTAGGGGTCAGCGACTGTTCTCCTCTTCATCGAGACCGCAGCGGGCTTCCCCCTGCCTGTGCAGACCACTCGGTTGACAATGATGTACCCAGCGCATTCCAGTTGCTTGATCGCCGCGCTGATCATCCGGGGGTGCGGATGCGCAACCAGGTCGACGGTCTCATCGGCCAGCACCTTGGTGCTCGTCCACGCAATGGCATCGGCGATCTCCGTCCAAGGGATGCGCTTGGTCTCGCCCGGCTTCCACGTCTCGGTGATTGCCCAGAGCAGACATCCCACTTGCTTAGCCAGCGGACCCAAAGCCGGGTTGGCCATCATCGAGACTATCTGCGCTCGGGTCTGGACGAGAGTGAGAAGCACCTCGGACTGGATTGTTCCATCGCTGCCAGCGGCTGGACCCACGGATGCGCTCTGCACCCCATCGTCGGGGCTCCCGGTGTCGCGCTCGTGCAATGCCATCGCAGTGTTGTCGGGTGCGCCTGCTATGCTCATATTGTCCTCACAGTTGGACTTCTGAGCCGCCTCCCATGCCGCCAAGCCGGGGAGGCGGCTCATCACTTGGTCAGGTCTGGATCGCTTGGATGAGAGTCGAGCCAGGCTCGGACGCCCTCCTCAATGAAGGTTGCGATCTGTGCACTGGTGGAGCGGCGCTCGGCCACGCAGACTGCGAGGCACTCTTGGTAGAGGGTCGGTTCCATGGCAACCGTCCTCTTGACTTTCTCACGAAAGGCAATTGCCCCCGGAGGCGTCTGTCGTGGCATTTGCTCGTCCCTTTCGGCTTCTGGGTATGAGCAAACGCTACGGCCAAGCGCGCACGTTCTTCTTGCGTCGCGAACGGATTTCCCTAGATGCGCAAACCTGCTTCACTAGTTTCTGACCAGGGAAAATAGATGACGCAACGCCATCGGCGCGCGTCTCGGCTTTCCGTTCTACGTTGGGCGTGTCGCTCGCGCGCGTACGCCTGTGCCTGCGAAGCCCTCAAAGGCGGTCGGTGCTCGACCGGGCCCCAGAGATGGAGGAGGGACTCGGCCCAGATCATCGACATGCTCATCTTCGGCGTCTTCCGCCGCGATCTGCGCATCCAGAGCCGCGAGCCAGTCAGCGTGCCCGGCGGGTTCACCCGCCCTCGACTTACTTTGAGAAGGCACCGATGCTCACTTGATGGTGTTCCCCGTGATCACCGCACGGTTGGGGTCCCAGTGCACGGCGACTTCGCCGGCCATGATCCCAATGGGAGCGGACTCGCCCGTTGACAGGGGCTCGGTGGTGACCTTGCCATCAGGAGCCACCGTCACGAAAGAGGTGTCGGAGCCGCCTGCCCCGGCTGTCCCGTAGGCGATGCCCGAGTCGTTCACCGCAGTGAGCGCGACATCCTTCTGGCCCGCTCCGCCACCGAAGCACTGGGCGTGCCCTTGCTCGTCTAGCCTCATGGGTCCGATCACCTCGTGCTTGCCATCCGGGCTGGACGAGAAGACGGCCTGTCCGACCGGCTCACATGAAGGCTGGGCGACAACCTTCCCGTTGGCCGCATCGAGCACCAGGATTTTCACGGTTACTGGGTCCATCGCCGTACGACCTGGAGCAACCCATCGGCCAACTAGCAGGCGATGGGCGTCACCCGCGACAAGTGATGCCGAGGTGAAGGCGGAGGACGGCGCGGTGGAAACCGAAGTCCACCCGGGCCCGGCGAAGCCAGCGGAAGAGGGCGGCGTTCCGCCATCGGCCTTGCTCTCCCAAGTGCTGATTGCGGCGGAACCCACCGTCCCCCCGCCATCGGTTGCCCGGGGCTGCCCGCCGACCGCAGTGCTCGCAGGCAGGGTCCGAGTTGAGCCGTCAGCAAGAACGGCCACCACGCCTTTGCCATCAGGTAGGGCGACGGCGAGGCCTACTGCCGAAGGCTTCGGCGCGTCATTGCTCGTGCCGGGGATCACGAGAGTCTTGATGACGTGGCCGTCCGCAACGTCGATCAAGGTCACTCGCGTCTCGTAGCGGTCCTGGCTGAGGCCGGAGCCTGCCGCCTTACCGCCATCAACGACCGCGACAGTCTCGACATCGGCGAGCCGCAGGAACGGGTAGGCCGCGCCATCCTTGATCTGTGCATCGCCCGCGAAGGCGGGGAACTGCGCTGACCAGGCCAACTTGCCCGTCGCGTCAACCGCTTTCACAGACGCGCCGTCGAGGTAGATAACTCGTTGCGCTGTGACGACCGGTCGTTTCTGCTGGCTCGATGCGGGCAGTTGAACTCCCCACGAGGGAGCGCCGAAGGCCGATGCGACCGGAAGGGTGACAGTGGGTGTCGAAGCGGTCGACGCAGCCGGGGTTGGGGCATCCGTGCTTGCCGGAGCGCCCTGCCCAGAACAGCCTGCGAGCGTGAGGATGGCAGCCACGGCGGTGACGATGGGAGCGGGGCGGCGGGATTCCGCGTGGCGCGACATCGGTCAGTCGTCCTCAGCCACAGGGATGAAGAACGAGCCCAGCCACAGGTTGACTTGAACGGGATCAGCACCCCGCATGAGGTCATGAGCGGCCTGCTGGCGAGCGTCCCAGTAGCGGCGGAACTCGGCGAGGACGACGCCCTCGCTACGCCGGTTGTTCTCGCGCGAGCCGCGAACGATCCAGATCAGGAGCCCAGGCAGCCAGCCCGCCAGGAGGGCCCCGCCAAGGCCAACGCCGAGACTGCCCACTATGGCCAGCCCGGGGGGAGTGTTGGGGTCGCGCGCTGAGAGCCCGGCGACGAGGAACGGCAAGGCCACCAAGACCGCCGTCAACGCGGCCCCCATGAGCCAGGACTGGAGGAAGAGCACCGGCTTGGAGCGGGCAGCACGGCCCGTCAAGGGGAGCGCAGGTGGGACATCCGCGACCCGGCCATGCCGCGCGATGTAGTCGATGTCGGCCTCGATCTGGGCGTTCATGATGCGGCCTGCTCGGTCGTAGGCACGCGCCTCACCGACCTGCCCGGCAACCCAGGTGGCCGCGCCCACGCCGATGCTGGCCTTCGTTGATCCCTGCATGACCTCACCCCGATCCGGCCCTTGGTCGGGCCTCAACTTGACGGTCCCCATACTTCGGTTCAGGTCCCTTAGTGAAGCATCTTGAACCAGAAAGTACAAGTCCCTGTACTGCGCCGAGGTGGCCCAGAACGCTTGGCTGGCACCGTGATTGGCGAAGTGCGAGAGCCCGACCTCTCCCAACTCCGGGCCATTTTCAACGACTTACGAGCGAAGAGCGGCATGAGTTTCGATGACCTCGCTAGCGCGAGCGGCCTGACGAGGGGGACCCTGCTCAATATCAGCAGCGGGCGCTACAACGGCGATCTGCGCACGTGGCTCATGCTGGCGCGGGCGTGGGGAGTCTCGCTCGATGAGGTGCTCGCTCCGGTGTGGGGGAGTGAGCGGGACAGTCCGGTCAAGCGGCGTTCGCGCTAGCGTCGGTGCGCGAGAGACCAACGCGAGAGAGGCCGGCCACCCATCTCATGCCCACTCCCACCCACGGCGCGAACGACGATCACGACCGCGACGCGTTCGACGCCGCTACGCAGGCGCACTTCCAGGGCGATCCTCTGCCGTGGGCCGTGTACTTGCTCATCGATCCGACGAGACCGCCGACAAGCCATCCCGGGGGCGAGGTCTTCTACGTCGGCATTGCACTCTCGGGCCGACATTTCCAAGACCTGGGTGCGCCCGAAGCCCTACCCGACCGGGAGGTTGACGCCCGCGAGAGGGTGAAGGCGATCATGGACGCGGGGCAAACCCCTCTGGTGGAGGTCCTCGCCAACGCGCTGACCGACCGGGGCCGCGAGGATAGAGCGGAAGCCGCGCGAGATGCACTCATCCTCACCCTCAACCCCCCAGTGCTCAACGCCCGGATGGCCTCCTGCTTCGAGCGCTGGGACGGGCGCACCGCCTCGCGCCTTCAGAGCGCGCCCGCAGCGCGTGCGCCCGATGACGTCCAGGTCTTGGTGGCTGAAGTCACCGAGCCGGGCCAGTTTGGCACGGTCCAGGGGCTCCTCGACGCCTCGGCGGACGCGCTGTTCGAGACGTTCTCCAGTTGGCCCAGGTCACAGGTACATAAGGCATCGGCCCTGAATCGGGCTGCCTCCGAGGCGAGAGTGCTTTGGCTTCTCGTTGCGGGGACCACCCTGTTTCCGGGCCTTGTCCCACCGGGCCTGATCCTCGGCGCCAGACTCCTCGGCGAGGCTGAAGACAAGGGACCTGGAACGCTGCTACTCGCGGGCTTGACCGGACCGGAGTCGGATGCCCTCCAGCGGTTGCTGGTCGGCGCGGTGATCCCGATACCCGCCTCACCAGCCGAAGGTCGGCACGCCCTCTACTGGTTCGACCGGACGCTCTACGACGAATCTTGAGAGCCTGAGCACGTTGTACTGAGCGTCCTCAGGCAGCCGATCCACAAGCGCAGCGTCTCGAATGAGGTCAGATAAGTCGGTCACCATGGCCCACACTCTGTTCACGGCCCGCCACGCCTCCGTGTCCCTCTCGCCAGGCAGGATGCGAGTGACCTCACCCTCGACCAAGAAACGGCGCTGCCGCCCGGGCACGCCAGGATCACAGACGAGATCGAGGAACGATCTCCGGGTCAGTAGACGAGCCATCCGCACCGTCTCCGGGTATATGAGAAGAGGAGGAGAGGGGTAAGTCACTCGGCTGGCACGCTCCTCGAATGTCGCCCGCGAGATTCCGACTATGGCGCACTCTTCGGCAAGCCGCATGACCGGGCTTTCGACCACGACACCGCGAGGGACGAGGACCCGACGTAGATGCCGTTCGGCAGCGAGGGCCTCAGGAAACGCCTGCAATGCAACCTGTTTTCCGTCCAGCCAGCGCTTGTGGCTCACGCACACCCATCCCAAGTCGGGGCGCTTGCCTGTCGAGCGGACGCCGGCAGAACACTGGATACAGGCGGGCCGGTCGATCACCCAGTTGCCCGCCACGATCTCCGGGGCGGTGAAGGCTGACTCATGGAGCGCGCCCAGTTCACGCCACGCCTGAAGACGCAGGGGATGAGACCGCGCCTTCGACCTCGTGAGAAGACCGGCCTCCCGCAGCGCCGTCTCGATGTCGTCGACGATGGCGCCATTTCGGGCCGCTGCGCGAGGGGCGTACGACCCGATGCCCTCGCCTCCAATTAGACGCGTGGGGTGGGGCAGCGGTTGTATTGGCACCTACGCTGACGCCCTTCGACTGGACTTGTGCTCATTGCTCGCGCTGATTACGGCGCGATAGTCAGGTATGACCTGTTCCAGTGCCCTCCGGTCGAGATGTTCATGACCGTCGATGATGGCCGCGACCAGACCTTTTCGCAGCAGCGTTCGCAAAGAACCCAGCACTCCTCCTGTAACAGCGTGAAGCCACGCGGCCTCTTCCATGAGGGTGCCGACCTCGTGCTCGACCAAAGGGAACTCCCGCTCGAAAAGGGCAATCACCTTGTCCCACTCCTTTCGGTGCGTCTCTGATCCGATGGAGTAGGGCTGCATCTGCACCATCGTCGTCCGCCCCTGCATCTGGGCTCCCATCGCACCACCGAGGAAGTCGCTTCGTGGGAGATCAACGCCGACGTAGAGGAAGGTGGCGGGTACCCTCTCGGAGAACGACTTCAGGGCGGACGCGGCCTCCATGCCAGCCTGTGCTCGCGTCCGCAGGTGTTGTACCTCGTCCAGGATCACCATGCTGGTCTGGAGTTCGCGCAAATTGTCGACCACACGGTCCATCGCTTGGTCCGTGGTTGTGCTGGACCGCACCGGGATTCCTAGAGTCGAAGCGAATCGAACCATCAGACCCTTGGGTGAGGTCTGGGGCGGGGTGCTGACGTAGAGCACGGGAACGAACGACTTGTCGCCCTCGCGGGCGTGCTTGGCGCGCTCTCGCTCTTCATGTGCGCGACCGAGGTAGAGGGCCGCTGTGCTCTTGCCGAGGGTCTGCGTGCCTGAGATTGCCAGGGACAGCCGAGCGGTGAACTGCGGACCCCGATTCATCCCAGTGATGATCCGCGCCTCACGGATCAGTCGCTCCAAGTCCGGCGTCGGCAGGACGATGGGTGCGTTGACGAACGCGATTCGAGAGTCGTCGTATTGTTCACGGAGCAGGGGAGTGAGCGCATCGCGCTCCTTGACGGTGAGCACATGGGGCCGATCAGCCTGGTAGCTCACGAAGTCACGCCAGGCCGCGAGAGTGTCTGGTGTCCAAGTGGTTTCAGTCATCTCAACCCTTAGAGCAGACGGTCCGGAAGATCAGGAAGGACGGGCTTCCTCTTCGGTTGCGCCTGCGGTTCGTGACACGTCTTCTCCTCAGCAGGTTCGACCACGACGGCGAGGTCCGGCACGGTCGCCTCCGTCCTTCTACGGGCTGCGCGACGCTCTTGCCCGGTCACGCCGACCCCGCTCTGGATGCGGATGATCTCCTCCAGTACCTTGTGCTGAGGTGCCGTCTCGTCCCGACGCGCCACGGCCTTCCGCGCGGCTTCCAGCACCGCGCTGGAGAAGGGTGCGAGGGTTTTGTCATCGAGCTGCCACTGCGCCTCGATCCAGCGGCTCTTCAGATGATCGCGGATGAAGATCATGTTCATCCGAGCGGGGTCATAGCGGACCTCCCAGCCGTCCTTGGCTCTTCCACCGAGGCCCGACCTCTGACCACGGAGCGAATGCAGGTCCGGCGCGTCGTATATAAGGCCGGAGTGGTTCACGCCGTAGGGCTGGATGGACCGGAAGTCGATGGGTAGCAGCGAGATGTAATCGTCACGATTGAGTGCCACAGCAGGAGTGGGGGCGACTCCACTCAGGGCGGCGTACATCTCGTTGGGGGAGAGCGCCTTTCGAGGCATCGCTGGCACGGTGAGCCCCTTGCGTGGCGTCGTCTGCCAGTTCTGCACCAGCCAGGAATCGAGGATGCTCTGCAACTGGGAGAGGGTCCAGTAAGCCTCCGCACTCGGGTCTATGCCACGGCGGTTGACACTGCGGCCCACGTACCCCCGCAGGTACTGAATGAGCCCGTCGTGAACGGCTCCGAACTGGCGCTCGACGTGCGGCTTTGCCGTGGGGGTGCCTGGGGGAGCGGGGATCACGCTGATCTGGAGGCGTTCGCAGGCCAGTTGGAAGACCGAGCCGGTGTAGACCTTGCCTCGGTCGATGGTGATGGTCTCCGGATAGATGAGCGGACGGGCGGCGATGGCCGTCCGTAGTGTCTCATCCGGCTCGATCATGTCGGCGGGCAGCACCGAGCGGGAGAGCGCTAGTTCCTCGTTCCAGCCCGGTTGCATCGGCAGGGGGATCAGAGAACGGGCCAGCACAAGTGCGGCAACGTCGATGCCCTTGGTCGCCTCCGGGAACAGGACTGCTGCGGTGGGAGTCATCGTCGCCACGTCGATCATCGTCGTGAGTTCGGGCCGTCCCGTGGTTCCGTCGGGGAACACGACCATCAGGTCCAACTTGGTGCTGTCGATCTCCACGAGTTCGCCCGGGCGCAGGGGAGCGCGCCGTCCGTACGTTCGGTCAGGCCGGTTGGCCTGAGTCCGGCGCAGCGTCGCGTCCCCGAAGGGGTGCGTGCGCTGCTCCGCATTGATGAGGCGGTACATGGTGTTCCGCGAAGGGAAGTCGATCCCCAAGTCTCCTGCGCGCACCATGACCCGCGTGATGACTCTGGTGCGGGTCCCGGTGCTCACCTTCTCCTGGGCCGCGATCTCCTCACGAATCAGGCTGAGCAGACGTGGGTCTTGATCACGCCCAGGCTTGCGCTGGCGGCGCTTTCGACCGTCGACAAGGGCGACCACCCCGTGCTTGCGGTACGCCGACACATATCGGCGCAGGCTCCGGGCCGACAGCGGGCGATCCGTTCCCGCTAGTTCGTCGGCTTTCGCCGCGATCCGCTCTAGCAGCGGAACAGAGGGGTCGTACCGGGGGTTCGGGTCGATCTCTGCACCGTTGAGTACCGCCAGGGGAGGAGTGCCATGGACGATCTCGTGGACGTGTCGGTAGAGCCAGAGTGTTTCCTCGCGGGTCTGGTCGTCCAGCGTCTCCAGCACGGCCACGTCGTCCAGAACGGGCAGGCGGTCAGGCGTATCCGGCTCGTACGAGTCATCCGCGAGCAGTTCGGCGACGCCGACATGTCGAATCCGGTTGGTAGTCAGAGATTTCAGCGCGAGGCGAGCGCCGTCCTGAGCGATGACCTGGTACGAGTCACCGTCGTACGAAATGAAGTCGAAGAGCCGGACTGACTTCATGCAGGCACCGCTGATGGGACCCACACCGGAGACGCCAGGTCAAGCGGGGCGTCGAGGTCGACGGTAAGAACACTGTTCCAGAGCAGATGAAGGACGTTGCCGTGGACGACAGGCCGGGGTCGTCCCGTGGCTCGCACGGCGCGGCGAACTCCGGCCTCCAAGGAGGTCTCAGGTGTGAACGCATCCAGGAGCGCTGGCACGTCCTCGGCACCAGGGGAGTAACGGTCCTGGCGGAACCCGCCCAGGAACGTGAGGTTGGACAGGCGCGGCTCGGGCAGGCCGGTGAAGACCTTGTAGCGCCATCCCACCTCTTCACACACCTCGCGAGTCATGGCGAACTGCTGCTCGCTGGCGTGCACCTTGTCCGGACGCTTCACGTCCACCACCAGGCCGTCGCCGGTGCTGAGACGGCAGAAGTAGTCGGGCACGTGGCCCCGGTGTCCCTTGGTGCCCTTGGGCCACTTCAGAATGAAGGGCTGCCAGGCGAAAGCGAGGATCGACTGGTCAGAGTCCGCTGCCATGAGGTACTCGCGCTCCAGGAAGGACTCGTGGTGAACGAAGCCCCTGGTGGTCGATGCCCAGTAGTCGCCCTCGTAGACGTTCTTGCCCTTCCACGAGGGCACTGAGCGCGCGGGCATCGTGTGCTCGAAAGCAACAATCGCTAGATCGGTGCTGATCACTGTCGACACGCTGTCGCCGCTCGCGTCGCGGTACTCGATGACAGTCCGGTCGATGGCGTTGAAGTACGTCGGCTGCGAGCGTCCACTCACCGATCCACCTCCTGATGTGGCCAAGAGTCGTGAGACACGGGGCTGCTACTATAGCAGGCAACTTTTGATGAGGAAGTGGCCCGGTTTCAGGGGAGTAGACATAGTCGGTGGGGACGCGCCATCCGTACGCTGGGTATAACTTGACATAATGTAGCTTATCGGCGCTGCCTCGCATCTCACGTCCGCTGCCAGCTAGCCCTGCGCACTACTTGCCCTACATCAGGGTCATACCGCGCTTGGCCGCTGCTCGGTGGAAAGTGATGATCTCTGAGACACCGGCTGCCTGCTCGGCCGAACGCCGAGTGCACGGCGTCATCCGGGGTGAACGATTACGTGGCCACGCAATCGGCCCTGCTGCATGTCTTCGATCCCTGGGCCAAGGCCAGCCAGATCAACACACCGATCGAGTGGCGGCTGCAGATTCCCGGACACCAGGGCGTCGGCTAGGAGCGCGAGATTCTCCGTGGTCGGGCTCGCGAACAGCCAGCCCAGGCGTTGGGTCGTGAACCGATTGACGAGCGACGCGAACAGATTTCGCTCGATCCCGCCGAGCAGCGAACCACCCGCTTCGCCGCCGACGATCACGAGTATGCCGTCGGCGGCGAGGGCGGAGCGCAGTTTGCGGAGCGGGCGGTTGCCGGCGATGTCGATGATGGCATCGTAGGTATCCGGCAGGTCGGCGAGGGACAACCCCGCATAGTCGACGGCCAGCTTGGCCCCGAAGGAGCGGACCAGATCGCGCTTGGACGCACTGCATACCCCCGTCACGTCAGCACCGAGCTGGCTCGCGAGCTGCACGGCATACGTCCCCACCGCGCCAGACGCGCCGAGGATGAGCACGCGCTGGCCCGCCTGCACACGCGCGCGACCGACCACGGCAGCGTATGCAGTGACTCCCGAGACCCCCAAGGTGGCGGCTATGTCGTCGCTCAGCTGAACCGGTGTCGGCGCGATGGTGGCCTCCTTCGCCACGGCATACTCGGCAAATGCTCCGGATGCGGTTCCGAAGACCCGCTCCCCCACGGCACGACCTGTCACGGCTGAGCCGACGGCCACGATGCGCCCGGCGACCTGCTGCCCCAAGACCGCCTGCCGCGGTCGTCGCACGCCGAACGCGAGTCGGGCCAGATAGGGCTTGCCCTCCAACAGGTGGACGGTGGCCCGGTCGAGACCCGCCGCGGCGACGTGGATGAGCACCTCGGTCGCTCCGGGTTCCGGACGATCGACGCGATCAACGACGACACGTTCCGTTGAGCCGTAATCCGATCGGGTTGCCGCCCTCATGGTGCTCGGCAGAGGCTGGGCGGTCAGGTCGGCCCCGGGCGAATATGCAGTCATAGCCAGAATCCAATCCATACGTTGTAAGTTTTCAGTGGAACCGTAACATTACGTTGTAAGGATCACAAGGACTTCGCAGGAGGATGTATGCCGCCGCGCAAGCTCACTCAGGACGCCGTCATCAGCGCGGGGATGGCCATGGCCGATGAGTCGGGCCTCGACGGGCTCACCATGCGGGCGTTGGCCCGCCGCCTCGGCGTCGAGGCGATGTCGCTCTACCACCATGTCGCGAACAAAGAAGCGCTGCTTGACCTGATGGTGGACCGCATCTACCGCGAGATCGAGTTGCCGCAGGCACGAGGACAGTGGCGGGCCGAGCTACGCCGTCGTTCGCTGTCGGTGCGGGCGGTCCTCCATAGCCATCCTTGGGCTTTGCCCTTGATGGAGTCGCGTCACCGGCCTGGGCCAGCGAACCTGGCCTATCACGACGCCAATATCGGCTGCCTGCGGGAGGCCGGCTTCACTGGCGCCCAGGTCGCCTTCGCGTATGCCGTCATCGACGCGTTCGTATATGGCTTCGTTCTGCAGGAGTCGACCCTGCCCTTCGACAGCGGGCCTGAGGCCGCGTCGATGATCGTCACGGATGGCTTCGGGGACGCACTTCGGGGCTATGCACACATGATGTGGTTTGCCGAGCAGGTGATCCCCGCCCCGGGCTACTCCTTCGACCGCGAGTTTGAGCCTGGCCTGGACCTCGTGCTCGATGGCATCGAGCACGTGGTGCTCCGGGGTGCCAGTTGAAGGGTCAGCCGCTGAAGCGGTTCGGATGCGCACGTCCATCCTTCTCTTCCTGCCGTGCAACGGTTTTCGCGGCACTTTCTTCGTCGCTGGCAGGATGAAGGTGTGGAGCCTCGGCGTCGGCGACGCTCAGGAGCAAGCAGTCCTGAGTGCGGACCAGGCGACGCAGCGCGACGCGGAACCGCCAAGGGAAGATCGGTGCGGCCGCAGCCAGCGAAACGACGCGACGATTGACGAGGTGCAGACCCGACCGGCTCTTCTCAATCCGTCAGCGTCGGAGGCGGCGCGCAGCGCCGCGCGAGGATGCCTGCCCCGGGACCGTGCAGTTCGGCGATCGCGTGCTGGCGCCCCGCCATACCCATGAGCAATGCCTCGCCCGATCCCTCAACTACAGGGCCGCGGCCTGCGGTCCACCCGAGGTCCGTTGCCACCAGGTGAAGGCCCCTGATTCGGCGCGGGATGCCGGCGGCGAAGGCGACCCGTGCGAAGTTGAGGGCTGGGATGAGTCGGGCCGGCGGAATGGTCCGAGGCAGGTCGAGCGCGCGCCGGATGTCCTGGTGGTGGACCAGCGCATCGAGCAGCCCGACGCGACCGCCAAAGACCGCGGTCAGGCCTCTCGGCGACAGGTGTTGCGCAAGCAGCTCACGAATTTCGTCCGGCGTGAGGTGGGCATTCGCGATTCCGCCGCCCGCGTTGGCTTGATCCAGGCTGAAGGACGCCGAGAGCAGCCTCCTGATCGTCTTCTGCCAGCCCGCGATGTCGTAATCGATCACATGCGCCGCAACGTCACGGACAGACCAGCCAGCGCACAGCGAGTCGGCCGCCCACTGGCGCGCAGTCAACTGGTCAAGCAGTTCCAGCAGATCGGCCCGCTCGTCTCGAACCAAGTGTCCGACTCTCGCCTCCCGCTTCCTCTCCCCCACGAAGGAAGCACCTCAGCCGACGAAGCGGGTGGGGTCGCCAGCGCCCGCGCGGGCGATCACCGGCTCACCCGAGGAGAAGTCGACCACCGTCGTGGGTTCGATGCCGCACTCCCCCGCGTCCAGCACGATGTCGACAGCATGGTCTAGTTCTTCCTTGACCAGCCAGCCCTGGGTCATTGGCTCGCTCTCGCCGGGCAGGATCAAGGTGCTCGAAAGCAGCGGCTCCCCCAATTCCGCGAGGATCGCCTGCACGACGCGGCTCTGCGGAATGCGCACGCCGATCGTTTTCTTCTTTGCGTGCAACAGTTTTCGCGGCACTTCCTTCGTCGCCGGCAGGATGAAGGTGTAGGGCCCGGGCGTTGCCGACTTGATCGCGCGGAAGATCGAGTTGTCGACGAACACGAACTGCCCGAGTTGGGCGAAGTCGCGGCAGATCACGGTGTAGTGGTGCTTGTCGTCCAGGCGGCGGATCTCGCGGATGCGGTCCTTAGCCTCTTGATTGCCCAAGGTCGCGCCCAGGGCATAGCCCGAGTCGGTGGGATAGGCGATCAGGCCGCCGTCGCGCAGCACGGCGACGACCTGCGAGATCGCCCGCGGTTGGGGATCGATCGGGTGCACATCGAGCAGGCGAGCCATGTGTTCACTGTATGCCGAGCAGCTCCACCAGCCGCGCGCCCACCAGGTCATCTGGATCGTCGATCGCGACGCGTTTGGTGCGCGAAGTCGCCCCACCGACGATGGCGACCGCGCGGGGGCGCACCCCGAACGCGGCGGCGAGCGCACGGCATACGGCCTCATTGGCCCGGCCGTCCACGGCGGGCGCGGACACCGCGACCACGAGGCGTCCCCGCCGAAGCGGCCCCCCACGCGGGTGCGCGAGGCGCCAGGCCGGACGCGAACGACGAACTGCATAGGGCTCATTGTCGCGGCCTACGCTGGGCCGTGATGGACTGCCACTACTACGACGCCGGCGTATGCCGCTCGTGCACCCTGATGGGCACGCCCTACGAGCGCCAGCTGGCGGATAAGCAGTCGGTCGCCGCGCAGCTTCTCGCGGAGCATGTGGGCCCCACCCGGTGGAGCGAACCCTTCGACAGCCGCGAGTCCGGCTTCCGCAATAAGGCCAAACTCGTTGTCGCAGGGCGGCCTGGTGAGATCACACTCGGCATCCTTGACGCCACGCAGAGGGCTGTAGACCTGAGCGAATGTGGCCTGTACGAACCGGGATTGCAGGCGGCTTTCGCGCCGCTGGCCCACCTGATCGAAGACCTGCGGCTGCTGCCCTATGACGTGCGCAAAGCTCGCGGCGAACTGAAGAATCTGCTGGTCACCCACTCCCCCAGCGGCGAACTCATGGTGCGCTTCGTCTTGCGCAGCGAGCGTCAGGCGCAGCGGATCGCCGACGCCGTGCCCGCAATCGGCGACTTAGTCGATGGAGTCGCGGTGGTCTCGATCAACCTTCAGCCGGAGCACAAGGCCATCCTCGAGGGTCCGCACGAGAGGGTGCTCACGGCGCGGCAGAGCCTGTCGATGGAGTTGGGTCAGGTCCGCTTGCACCTGCGGCCGAACAGCTTCTTCCAGACCAACACCGACGTCGCCATCGGCCTGTATCACCAAGCACAGCAATGGATTTCGCAGGTCGCGCCCGATGTCGTCTGGGATCTCTACTGCGGGGTCGGCGGGTTCTCGTTGTATGCCGGTGCGCCGGGTCGCCGGATCTTCGGCGCCGAGATCTCGGCGGACGCCATCGCGTCGGCGCGGCAGAGCGCGTCGGAGCTCGCTGCGTCCGAGTCGGGTGGGGTCGGGAGCTTCACCTTCGCTGCCGGCGACGCAGCCGTGATGGCCCGTGACGCAGGCTGGCCAGGGCCGGACCTGGTGATCGTCAACCCGCCACGGCGCGGAATCGATGCGCGTCTCGCGGCAGACCTCGAGAGCTCAGGCGCGAGCTTCCTGCTCTATTCGAGCTGCAATCCCGTGACCTTAGCGCGCGATCTGACGCGGCTGCCGAGCTTCCACGTCGAGCAGGCACGGCTGTTCGACATGTTTCCCCAGACGGGTCACAGCGAGGTGCTGGTCCTGCTGCAGCGCTGACGCGTCGCCATATGGGAGAGAAACCCTCCCTTTGTGCCAGAAGCTTTCCGGCACAAAAGGAGGGTTTCCGGCATCGGGCGGGAAACCTACAAACGGCGCCCCAGGCTCAGGAGAGGGCGGCGATGGCGGCGTCGTAGTCGGGCTCGGTGGTGATCTCGGGGACGACCTCGGTGTAGGTGACCTTGCCGTCGGCATCGAGCACGACGACGGAGCGGGCGAGTAGGCCGCGCAGCGGGCCGTCGGTCATCGTCACGCCATAGTCGGCGCCGAAGTCGCTGCGGAAGGAGGAGGCGGCGACGACATTCTCGATGCCCTCGGCGCCACAGAAGCGGCTCAGCGCGAACGGCAGGTCCGCGGACGCGCAGACGACGCTGGTGTTCTCCAAGCCGGAGGCCAGCTCGTTGAACTTGCGAACGCTGGCCGCGCACACACCGGTGTCAACGCTCGGGAAGATGTTGAGGACCACCCGGCGTCCGGCGAGCCCGGCCAGGGTCACATCGGACAGGTCCGAGCCGGTCAACGTGAAATCGGGGGCGGCACCACCTTGCGCGGGGAGGTCGCCGACGGTGTGAACGGGGTTGCCCTTGAATGCAGTCGTAGCCATGGACTCTGTCTAGCACGCCCGCGGCGCCCTGAACATTCCCAGCGGTCCGTCATGAGATTCCTAGCCAGGCCACGCGTCGGGCACAGCCGACTCACAAGGTCAGGCGGGAGTCTCGTCACATCGGCAGACCAGCCCCAAAGGCTAGCCGCACCATACGAATTCGCCGCTCAAGGAGAGACTCGATGATCGCCATCGCGCCCGCCACCGTCACCACGACCACCGCCGCTGCCCAGGTTCAGGACAGCCTCGGCACCACCTCGACGGGGCGGACGACATACGCCGGATCCGCCCACCGGGGCACCCCCGACCGCCTCACGACGGTCGCCGCGCAAGCCGGCCACTCACCCGCCGACCTGCCCGTGCTCGTGTTCGTCTGTGTCAGCTAGCCGACGGCGCGTCGACGACCCACCAGGCCGCAAAGGGTGGGATCCAGATATAGCCGTCATCGCCGATGGCGACCTGATGGTCATTGCCCAAGGCGTTGACCGGCTCCCGGAAACCGAGGCTTTCGAACTCCATCCCGGGGAAAGGCCGCCAGTCTTCGGTGACGTTGTAGATCGCCAGCATGGGACCGGCCGCGTGCGCCCGGTGCACAACGAGTAGACCCCGGTCGATGTGCTCGCCATACACGCGCGATTCCGCGCTTGCGTGCAGCTGCGGCAGGCTCGCGCGCACCCGCCCGAGATGCACCAGGCCTTGGAATATCTTCCCCGCGTCCGTGCGCAAGTCGTGGCGGTCCGCAGCCAACCGCCAGTCGAGCCGGGGTCGGTGCGCCCACCGGTTGTCGTTCTCATGGCCCTTCTCGGCAGCCCACTCCGGATCGTTGGGCGTCCCGAGTTCGTCCCCCGACCACAGCACGGGTATGCCGCCCCAGCCGTAGGCCAGAGCGTGCAGCACGAAGATCCGAGCCAGAGCGTGTTCACGGTCGGCATCGGTGCGGGCCGCCGCCAGCCCGGCCAGAGACGCCGCGGTCCCGCTGGTGCGCTTGTCGCCCGTTGCCTCGTTGAATTGGAAGACCAGTCCCCGGCCCCAGGAGCCGGCGACGTCCCCGGCATACCAGTCGGCGAGGAAGCGCCGGTGGAGAAAGCCGTTGAGCCCCAAGGCGGCTGCGTCCCGGTCATCGATCGCCCAGCCGATGTCGTCATGGCAGCGGACGTAGGTGATCCATGTGCCGGTCGGCGGCGTGGACGGCAGGGCACGCAGGGCGACCCGGGCGAGTTCGGTGTCGCCCCCGGCGAGCACCGACCAGCCCTGCACCATGAGGGAGTTGTGGTATGCCAGATCGCTGACCTGGCCGACATGCTGGCCGATTCCGAGGTACTGGATGAGGTCGCGTGGGCCCACGATCGCCTCGGCCTTGAAAACTGTTGCGGGAGCAGCGATTCGGGCCAGTGCGCGAAGCACAGCGGTGAGGTGGTGAACCTCTGGCTGGTTCTGGCAATCGGTGCCCATGCGCTTCCACGTGAACGCGATGGCATCGAGGCGCAGGACCTCGACGCCGAGGTTCGCGAGATACAAGATGATGTCGACGTACTCCCCCAGCACCGCCGGGTTGGCCCAGTTGACATCCCATTGCCAGGAATTGAAGGTGGTCCACACCCAGCCGCCGACCGCGTCATCCCAGGTGAAGCTGCCCGGCGCGAAGTCGGGGAAGATCTCCGGCAGCGTCCGCTCGTAGGCGTCCGGTTGCTGTCGATCGGGATAGATGTAGAAGTAGTCGCGATATGTCGCATCTCCCGCCTGCGCGCGCCGCGCCCAATCATGTTCGCGGGCAACGTGGTTCAGCACTAGGTCCATGACGAGCGACATACCACGGGCCCGCAAGGAGTCGGCCAGGCGTCGCAAGTCGTCGGTCGTGCCGAGGTCGGGACGGACAGCGCGGTAGTCGGCCACGGCATACCCACCATCGCTGTCGCCCTCTCGCGGCTGCAGGAGCGGCATCAGGTGCAGGTAGGTGACGCCGAGTTCCTGCAGATAGTCCAGCTTCTTGCTCACGCCACGCAGATCCCCGGCGAAACGCTCTGTGTAGCAGGCGTATCCGATCATCCGCGGGTCCTGCAACCAGGTGGGTGTCAGCAGGCGGGCTCGATCCAGTCGCCGCAGTTCTGGGTCGCGGTCGCGATATCCGCGCGCGGCCCGACGCACGAGATCCTCGGCAAGTTCCTCGGCCCGCTCCTCGCCATATAGCCGCGCAACGCCGGAGCGCACGGTAGGCCAGTAGCGCTCCAATCGCAGCGCGAATTCGTCGATGAGAAAGGGGTCTAGCCCCGCGAGTTCTTCGGAGGCGACGAGCTGGGCAGCGCGCGAGGAGCCAGGCATGCGACCATTCAAGCACTCGCGGGGCCAGCGTATTTGGTCGCGCCCAAAGCCCTCGTCAGTCGTGCGTCATCTGGACCGGGGCACCGGTTTGCACGGTCCGCGAAACAGTGCACAGCCGGTCGTGCGACATGGCGACAGCTTTGGGCAACATCTCGCGCGCGCGATCGCCGTCCGCGCCGTCCGGGAAGTCGATGGCGAAGTGAACCGCGATGTCCTGCAGTCGATTCCCCTGCTCATCGCGCGCCTTGGTCCCCGTTGCGGTGACCTCGAAGTGCTCCGGCTCCGCGCGCTTGACCGTGATCAGGTCGACGTCGACGGCGCTGCACCCCGCGATGGCGACGAGCAAAAGTTCCACCGGGGTGAAGTCGGTGTTCTCCCCCGAGGCGAAGTCCAAAGTGCCGCCGCGCGCATTCGTTGCTCGGAAGCGGCCCTTCTCGATTCTGCTGAACGTGATCTGGCGGTGCCCCAAGCCGGGGCCGTCGGCGATGACCTCACTCATGATCGAAACGCTATCCGGACCGAGCACCTAAGGTCGGACGTATGAGTGCACCGGCTGCGAGCGGCATACCCACTGGACGGCTGTTCCTACTCCGTCACGGGGAGACCGAGTGGTCCAAGAGCGGGCGGCATACGGGCCGGACGGACCTGCCGCTGACCGAGCACGGGGAGGCGCTAGCCCGGGCCGCAGGCGGTTTGCTCAGTGGCTGCAGCTTTGGCCTGGTGCTCAGCTCGCCGCTGCAACGCGCTTGGCGCACAGCGGAACTCGCGGGTCTCTCGCCCGAAGCAGAGCCTGATCTGATGGAGTGGGACTACGGCAGCGCCGAAGGCCGCACGACCGCGCAGATCCGCGCCGAGCTCGGCCGGCCATGGTCGGTTTTCCTGGACGGCGTCACGCCCGGCGCCACGCCGGGCGAGCAGGTCGAGGAGGTGGCCGCCCGGATGGCGAGGGTGCTGGTCCGCATACAGCCGACACTGCAGACACAGGATGTGGCCCTCGTGGGGCACGGACACGCGCTGCGGATCTTGGCCACCGTTTTTCTGCGGCAAGAAGTGCGGCTAGCTGCCTCGCTTTTGCTCGACGCCGGGTCGGTGAGCGTGCTGCGTTACGACAAGGAGTTCCCGGCTGTGGAGATGTGGAATCGGCTGCCTGGCCTCAACGCTGACTGACTGGTCTCAGATCTCGCGCGGCCACTCATGGACGGGCAGATTCTCGTGAACGTGGCTGATATAGCGCTCGAGCATTGAGCGCAGGGCAGTCGGGCGATCCATGCCCGTCGCCTCGAAGGCCTCGACCATATGAACCTGCCACTCCGCGCCATTGGCCGCGGTGATGCAGCGGCCCTCGATGACGCTGAGATAGCGGTCCCGAACGGCAGCGGAGACGCCCCAATCCGCCAGGCCCTCGTGAGCCATCGGCAGCAGGTGCCGCAGCACGAGTTCGTCCGCGCGCACCTCACCGAAGCCGGGCCAGTAGATGCGCGCATCGATCCCGTCGCGGGCGCATCGCCGGAAGTTTTCCTCGGCTGCGGCGAAACTCATCCGCGTCCAGATCGGCCGCTCTTCGCGGGCGAGCTGGCGCACGACGCCGTAATAGAAGGCGGCATTGGCCATCACATCGATCATCGAGGGGCCCGCGGGCAGCACTCGGTTCTCGACCCGCAGGTGTGGGGTGCCGTTCACGACGTCATAGATGGGCCGGTTCCAGCGATAGACGGTGCCATTGTGTAGGCGCAGTTCGGCCAGAGTGGGGGCAACGCCCTGCTCCAAGAGCGCGATCGGATCCTCGTCCCCGCACTCGGCAAGTAGGGCCGGGAAGTAGCGGACGTTCTCCTCGAAGAGATCGAAGATGGAGGTGATCCAGCGTTCGCCGAAGAAGACCCGGGGGCGGACGCCCTGGTTCTTCAGTTCGATGGATCGGGTGTCGGTGGCCTGCTTAAACAGCTCGATGCGGGTCTCGGCGTGTAGCCGCTGGCCGAAGAAATAGGGCGAGTTGGCTGCCAGCGCAAGTTGCGGGCCGACGATCGCTTGTGCCGCATTCCAATAGTTCGCGAAATCCGCGGGAGCGACCTGCAGGTGCAATTGCATCGAGGTGCACGCCGACTCGGGGGCGATCGTGTCGCTATAGGTATGGACGCGCTCCCCGGTCGGACCCTCGATGTCGAGGTAAATGTCCTCGCCGCGGGCGTAGAAGATCGAGTCGTTGAGCGCCGCATAGCGATTGTTGGCGGTGATCCAGTCGCCCTCGAAATGCTCCGGCATGATCGTCGGCAGGATGCCGATCGGCACGATCCGCGCCTGTGCCGAATGGGCCTTCTCCTCGGCATTGTTCAGCGAGCGGCGCAGGTCCTCTTCCAACTCCAGGGCGGAGTCTCCGGGCAGCGGCCGGGGCCGGACGTTCATCTCGATGTTGTACTGCGCCAATTCGGTCTGGAAGTCGGAGTCGGCGATGGCCGCCAGGACCTCGAGATTGGCGAAGCGCGGCTGGAAGTTGTCATCGACGAGATTGAGTTCGAGCTCCATGCCGGTCATGGGTTTCTCGAACTCGAACTGGCTGCTGGCGAGCATGCGCTCGAAGACGTCGAGGTTCTGACGCACCTTCTCGCGATAGCGCTGTCGTTCCTCGCGGCTGTAGCTCTTGGCTTCGACCTCGACACCCATGGGCACACCCAACCACAGCCCACCCGTCGGGGCCACGCGCGAGCGGCGATTTCTTACCGATTGACCAGAAGGGCGTTTCTCACGCCCTGCGAAACTGCCCAATTGCTCGCCCTCGCCTCTCGGATTGGGGGCGCACCGGCGCAAATGCCGGGGGGCTGTCAGTGCGGCCTCATAGCCTGCTGGGCATGCGCATCCTGCACACCTCCGACTGGCACCTGGGCCGGTCGTTCAAGAGTGTCGGAATGCAGGCCGTGCACGAGAGCGCTCTCGATCAGCTGATCGAGGTGGTGCGCGAGACGCGGGTCGATGCGGTCCTCATCTCGGGGGATGTGTATGACCGCGCGATCCCCTCCCCCGATGCCGTCGCCTTGCTCTCGACCACGCTGGAGCGGCTGGTCGACGCCGGCACCCAGGTGGTCTTGTCCAGCGGCAATCACGATTCGGCGATCCGTCTCGGCTTTGGCGCGGGCTTGCTGCGCCAGGCCGGCGTGCACGTGGCCACATCGGTTGCGGAGGTGGGGCAGCTGGTGCCGATCGCCGACGGAGTGATCGCCCCCATTCCCTATCTCGACCCGATCCTGGCGGCGGGCGCTCTCGGAGCCAGTGAGCGAACCCACTCCGGCGTTCTGGGCGCGGCCATGGGGCGGGTGCGGGCGGCATACTCCGGCGGGCCCCTGGTGGTGATGGCCCATGCCGTCGTCACCGGCGGCGATAGCTGCGACTCCGAGCGAGATATCAGCACCGGTGGACTCTCGGCGGTGCCGGCCTCGACCTTCGCCGGGGCGGCGTATGCCGCGATGGGTCACCTCCACGGCGCGCAGACCCTTGGGGAGCGCGTGCACTACAGCGGGTCGCCAGCAGCGATGTCATTCGGGGAGGCGAACCATCGCAAGACCTGGTCGCTGGTCGAGGTGTCGGGCACGCGGGCGCCGCGCATCGAGCGCATCGAGGTGCCCGTCCTGCGCGCCCTCGCCAGGCTACGCGGGACTTTGGAGGAGCTGCTGACCGAGGTGCGGCACGCGCATGCCGAGTCCGCGTGGTGCTCGGTCGTGCTCACCGATCCGGTGCGGCCGCTGGCCGCCATGGACCGGCTGCGCGCGCGCTTCCCCCACACCCTCGAGTTGGCTTTCGAACCCGAGGGGATCAGCGTGCTGCCGAGCACCTACACCACCCGGGTGCAGGGGCGCTCGGATCTGGACGTCTGCTGCGATTTCGTCGGGCACGTGCGCGGCGGCGCGGGCGTGCATGCGGACGAGCGACGGCTGCTCGAACGCGCGATGGAGGCCTCGCGACGCGAGCGGTGGCTCAGCGAGCACGAGGCCAAAATCGGCGATGATCCGGCGGGTGAGGTGGCGAGCGCATGAGATTGCACGGCCTGCACGTCAGCGCCTTCGGCCCCTTTGCGCAGTCGCAGGTCATCGACTTCGATGAGTTGTCAGGTGCTGGTCTCTTCCTGGTGCACGGCGCCACGGGCGCCGGCAAGACCAGCATTCTCGATGCGGTCTGTTTTGCCCTCTTCGCCGATGTTCCCGGCGCCCGCTCGGCGCGCGCTTTGCGCTCGGACCTCGCTCCACCGGACCTGCTCACCTCGGTGACGCTTGAGTTCACGGCCTCCGGGCGACGCTTGCGGGTGACCCGCAGCCCCGAGCAGGTCCGTCCTAAGCGGCGGGGCACGGGCAGCGTCAAGGCAGTGGCCAGCGTGGTCTTGGAAGAGTTTGCCCATGGATGGCAGGTGCGTTCAACGCGCATCGACGAGGCTGCTGAGGTCATCGCCGATGCGGTCGGGTTGGGGTTGGCCCAGTTTCAACGCATCGCGCTGTTGCCTCAGGGTGAGTTCTCGGCCTTCCTGCGCGCTGATGCTCGCGATCGGCATCGGCTGCTCACGGCCCTTTTCGATGTCACGGCTTTTGAGGATGTCGAAGCCTGGCTGGCCGAGAAGCGCCGGGAGCACGCCAGCGCCCGCGAGGCGGCGGAGCGCGATTTTGGGTATGCCGTGCGCTCCCTCGTCGACCTACTCTCGGGCCTGCCGGGTGAGGCCGTCGATTTGCCTGCGCTGTTGGGTGACCGGGACATCAGCGACCTGGCCGCGACCGAGTGGGCGGCCGTCACGCCGATTCTGAGTGAGCACTTGCGCGGTGCCGCCGTCGAGGCAAATGCTCGCGCGAGCGAGGCGATCACCGCCGCCGATGGCTGCCAACGGGAGCTCGCGCAGGCCGAGACTCTTCTCCGAGCGCGCCGGCGAGGAGAAGCGGCCCAGCAGGAGACGGCCGAGTTGGCCTCGCACGCGAGCGCGATTGCCGAGGCTCGCGAGCGGCTTGCGGCATCTGCCAGGGCGGAGCGTGTTCGTCCGCATCTGCACGCCGCCGACGTGGCCGGCTCGGCTCATCGTCGTGCCGCCGCGGCTCTGGCCCAGGCGGGCGTCTCCTTATCGTCCCTGTCCACCTCGCTGGACCCGACCGATCTGCTGGCCGAGGACGCCGTGGATCGGGGGACCCGGTTGCTCGCGGCAGCGCAGGCGCCGGCTCGCGATCTCGCCAAGACGGCAGCTGAGGTGACTAAGGCGGAGCGTTCACATCGGGACCTTGGGCGCCGAGCCGAGGCACTTGCGAGCCAGCAGGACCAACGCCACCAGCAGATCGCCGATCTGGACCGGGCCCTAGCGTCGGACGAGACCGAGCGAGAACCGCTCGCCGAGGTCATCGCGCGGCATACCGTGATAGCCCAGGCTGTGCAGCTTTCGGGTGTTCTCACGTCGTCCCGGGACGCCGAGACGGCGGGCCGAGAGGAGTCGCTGGCCGCCGAGCGCGCCGAACTCTCCGCGCAACGACGACTGCTCGATCTCGAGCAAGCCCGGCTCGCCGACCTCGCCGCCCAACTCGCCGATGGACTGATCCCCGGCGCCCCCTGCCCGGTATGCGGGTCCGCCGAGCACCCCGAGCCGGCGCAGATCGGCGCGGACTGGTCGCCCGACGCGATCGCGCAGGCCGAGGCCGCCCTGGCCGCCCGGCGGCGCGAGATGCAGCGCATCAACTCCACGCTGGCGGTCGTGTCCGAGCGGATCGCCTCGGCAACCAGCCGGCTCGCCGAACTCGGCCATGCCGATCACTCCCCCGCCGAGTTGGCGAGCAAACTGCGTCAATGCGGCGAGGAGGTTGAGTCGGCCCGGCAGCAGGTGCGCGAGCGAGAAGCGCAGCAGCGGGCACTGGCTGACGCACGGCATACCCAGGAACAGGCGGCCGCAACGCTGAGGCAGGCCGCGATCGACGCCCAACTGGCCAAGGCCGCCACGCGTGACCTGCGGGATCGACTGCAGCAGTCCGTGGACCGCGTCCGAGCCCTCCTCACCGACCATGCCGACTGCCCATGCCAGCCAAGCGGCCCTGTCGTGACCGATCTCGAAGCTCTCGATCACCCCGGCCTAGTGCGCGAACTGACCCGCAGCCACGATCACCATGACCAGGTGATTCGGGAGGTGTCGGCAGTCCGGTCGGCGCGCGAGCGTCAGGCCGCCACCGCCGATGCGCTGCAGGCAGCGGACACCGACCTGCTGGCCGCGCTTCCCGAGACAGGCTTCGCGGACCGAGAGGAAGCCCGTCGAGCACTACTGCCGGACACCGAATCCCAGGCGCTGGAGGCGAGCATCCATGAGCACGAGAGGCGGGGTCATCTCGCGACCGCGACCTTAGCCGAGCCGGACATCATCGCTGCCCTCGCGGCCCCGACGCCCAATCTCGACGCACTAAAGCAGGCGGCCGCGCACCAGCGGGCGCAGGCCCAAAACCTCAGCCGAAGTGCTCATGATCTTGACCGGATCGCCACCTCGTCAACGATTCTGCTCGCCCGGATTGGGGTTGCGGCGAAGCTGCTCGAGCGGGAGCGAGAAGCTCACCTGCGGGTCAGCGCGCTGGCAGAACTCACCGGCGGCACCTCGGCGGAAAACACGCTGCGGATGCGGCTGTCGACCTTTGTGCTGGCAGCCCGGCTCGAACGCGTCGTGGAACTTGCCAATGAGCGCTTGGCCGTCATGGGTGAGGGCCGCTTCCGCCTCGGGCACGACGACTCCCTGGCGGCTCATGGCGCCCGCAGCGGCCTCGGACTGCTGATCCGCGACGAGTGGTCAGGCGTGGACCGCTCGCCGGCGAGCCTGTCTGGAGGCGAATCCTTCATGGCCTCGGTGGCGCTCGCCCTCGGACTCGCCGATGCGGTCCGCGAAAGCGCCGGCGGGGTCGAGTTGCAGACCCTTTTCATCGACGAAGGCTTCGGCAGCCTCGACGAGCACAGCCTCGAAGATGTCATGGCCGTCCTCGACGGGCTGCGCGATGGTGGCCGCGCCGTCGGCGTGGTGAGCCACCTCGCCGAATTGCGTGACCGCATACCCACGCAGCTGGCGGTCCATAAGTCGAGCGCCGGCTCACACGTGGAGCAGAACGGGAACTCCGCGCTCAGCGCCTGAGCCAAGCCGAGCCGACGTGCCGTGGAGACCGGACTCCCCGACGCCGGCTTTCGGGTGCGGCCTATTCGAAGGCCTCCGGCGGCGGACAGGAACAGACCAGGTTGCGGTCGCCATACGCACCATCAATTCGGGCCACGGGCGGCCAGTACTTCGCGGCGTGCAGGCCGGCCGGGAAGCAGGCGGTCGCGCGGTCATACGGGTGCTCCCACTCGCCAACCAACGACTGGGCGGTATGCGGAGCGTGCCGGAGCACGCTGTCGGCGACGGACACCTCACCATCAAGGACCTGCTGGATCTCGCCGCGGATCGCGATCATCGCGTCGCAGAAGCGGTCGATCTCCCCCAGGTCCTCGCTCTCGGTCGGCTCGACCATCAAGGTTCCGGCGACCGGGAAGGACATCGTCGGCGCGTGGAAGCCGTAGTCGATCAAGCGCTTGGCGATGTCGTCCACAGTGACCCCGGAGTCCTTGGTCAGCGGCCGGACATCCAGGATGCACTCGTGCGCGACGAGGCCACCGGCCCCGGCATAAAGCACCGGATAGTGCTCGCCGAGCCGGGCCGCGATGTAGTTGGCATTGAGGATGGCGACCTGGGTCGCGCGGGTCAGCCCGACACCGCCCATCAGCCGGATGTAGGCCCAGGAGATCGGCAGGATGCCGGCCGATCCATAGGGCGCCGCCGACACCGCGGCGCCGGTGCGCCCCTGCTGCGGGCTCGCGGGCAGGAAGGGCGCCAGGTGTTCGCGGACGCCGATCGGTCCCACGCCCGGCCCGCCGCCGCCATGCGGGATGCAGAAGGTCTTGTGCAGATTCAAGTGCGAGACATCGGAGCCGAACTTGCCCGGCCGGGCCAGGCCGACGAGCGCGTTGAGATTGGCGCCATCGACATAGACCTGGCCGCCGGCGTCGTGGACCAGCCCGCACAACTCGGTGATCGTGTCCTCGTAGACGCCATGGGTCGAGGGATAGGTCACCATCATCGCCGCGAGATTCTCGCCGTGCTGCGCGACCTTGTCTTTGAGATCCCCCATGTCGATATCGCCGCCGGGTGCCGTCGCGACGACGACGACCTTCATCCCGGCCATCACGGCGCTCGCGGCATTGGTGCCGTGAGCGCTGGAGGGGATGAGGCAGACCGTGCGGTGCCCCTGCCCGTTGGCGCGGTGGTATGCCCGGATCGCCAGCAAGCCAGCCAACTCGCCTTGGGAGCCGGCATTGGGCTGCAGGGAGACGGCGTCATAGCCGGTGATCTCGCAGAGCCAGCCTTCGAGCTCGGCGATCAGATCCTGATAGCCCGCAGACTGATCGTCCGGAGCGAAGGGGTGCAGATTGGCGAATTCCGGCCATGTCACGGCGACCATCTCGGTCGTCGCGTTGAGCTTCATCGTGCACGAGCCGAGCGGGATCATGCCGCGGTCGAGGGCGAAGTCCTTGTCGGCGAGTTTGCGCAGGTAGCGCAGCATCGCCGTCTCAGAGTGATGGCTGCTAAAGACTGGGTGGGTCAAGAAGTCGCTGGTGCGGCGCAGGTCCTCGGGGATGGCCGCATCGCCAGCGCCGGTGAGCTGCTGCGGCAGACCGAGGGCCACCAGGAGCCGGTTCACAACCTCGGGTGTCGTGGTCTCGTCCACGCTGATGCCCACCAGGTCGTCATCGATCCGGCGCAGGTTGATGCCTTGCTGGCGCGCGGCGGCGACGGCGGCATCGGCTCCGCCGGGCGCTCGCACCGTCAGGGTGTCGAAGAAGGCGTCGGCGAGGACCTCCACGCCACCCGCGATCAGGCCGCCGCGCAGCTGCTGGGCGCGTTCATGGACCGTCCGGGCGATGCCGGTCAGTCCCTGCGGGCCGTGGTAGACGGCATACATCGAGGCCATGACGGCCAGCAGCACCTGGGCCGTGCAGATATTGGAGGTCGCCTTCTCGCGGCGGATGTGCTGCTCGCGGGTCTGCAAGGCGAGGCGGTATGCCGGATAGCCCACCGCGTCCACGGAAACACCGACGAGCCGGCCCGGCATCGTGCGCTCGAGCCCCTTGCGCACGCTCATGAAGCCCGCGTGCGGCCCGCCGAACATCATCGGCACTCCGAAGCGCTGCGCCGAGCCGACGGCGATATCGGCGCCCCACTCCCCCGGCGGGGTCAGCAGGGTCAGGGCTAGTAGGTCTGTGGCGGCGGTGACCAGGGCCTTGGCCTCGTGGGCGGCGGCGGCGAGGGCGGCATACGAGCGGATCGCGCCTCGATCGTCCGGATATTGCACGAGCACCCCGAAGACCTCACGCTCCCCCGCCGCGGCGCGCAAGGCGGCGGGCGAGTCGACCCCGCTGAGGTCCGCGACGACCAGAGGTATGCCGATCGCCTCGGCCCGGGTGGCGACGACGGCGAGGGTCTGGGAGAAGACCCGCTCGTCGATCAACAGCACCGAGTCGTCCTTGGCCCGGGTGGAACGGTGCATCAAGGTCATCGCCTCGGCCGCTGCCGTTGCCTCGTCGAGCAGGGATGAGCCCGCGATGTCCAGGCCCGTCAGATCCGTGACGACCGTCTGGAAGTTCACCAGGGCCTCCAGCCGGCCCTGGGAGATCTCCGGCTGATAGGGCGTGTAGGCGGTGTACCACGCGGGGTTCTCCAGCACATTGCGCGCGATGACGCCGGGGGTGATCGTGCCGTAGTAGCCTTGGCCGATGAGGCTGGTCAGGACCTGGTTCTGCTCGGCATAACCCCGCAACTGAGCAATGACGGCGGCCTCGGAGGCGGCTGGCTCGATGCCGAGCGGCGCCTCGGCGCGGATCGAGGACGGGATGGCGGCATCGACGAGGGCCTCCAGGCTGTACTGGCCCACGACCCGCAGCATCGCCTCGACATCCGCCTCCCGCGGACCGATGTGTCGGGCGGTGAAATCGGGCAGCGGTGTCGTCACCTGAACTCCTTCATCGGATGCTCGTGGGGCCGCGCCGAGCCTATCAATGGCAGCGCCAGCACCCGACGACCCTGCCCACGTGGTCCCGGCTGGTGAAGGTGGGACCTCTCAGCCGACGCGGGCGGCGCGGCGAGCGCGCAATTCGTCGTGCGGGTGCTCGGACGGCTCATCCTGGTCGGCGCTCTCCCCAGGCAGGTGCGCCAGGGATCCCTCGACTTCTTGCCAGACCTTGCCGAGCGCAATCCCGAAGACGCCCTGACCGCCTTGGAGCAGGTCGAACATCTCGGTCGGCGAGGTGCATTCGAAGACCGACGCGCCGTCGCTGAGCAAGGTCACCTGAGCCAGGTCATCGACGCCGCGCTCGCGCAGGTGCTCGATGGCGAGCCGGATCTGGTGCAGGGAAACCCCGGTGTCCAGCAGCCGCTTGACGACCTTGAGCACGAGGATGTCGCGGAAGCCATAGAGCCGCTGCGAACCGGAGCCGGCCGCCCCGCGGATCGAGGGCTCCACGAGGCCGGTCCGGGCCCAGTAGTCGAGCTGGCGGTAGGTGATGCCGGCCGCCTTGCACGCGGTCACACCGCGATAGCCGACATCGCCGAAGGGATTCGACAATTCGTCGAACAATGCGTCCTGGGTCACGGTGGGCATCGCCCGACCGTTCTCCTCGCCAGTCCCGTTCACCGGGTCCCTCCATCTGAAATGGCCGTTTATCTGGATTTGACGGTACGGCGCGGGGTGGGCAGCGTCAACGACCGAGCAGATAACGCTTTCGGCGTGTCGCGCCAGCCTCACTCGTCACATCAGTCACACACGACACTCTCAACCCATAGTCGACATTGAGTCACTAGGGTGTCGATTCGAAGTCTTCCGGCGAGACATGATCGAGGAACTCCTTGAACTTCTCCACCTCGTCGTCCGTCTCTTCCGGCAGCAGGATGCCCGCAGCTTCCAGCAAGCCCTCGGGCGCAACCACCTCGGCACCGGAACGGATCGCCAAGGCGATGGCATCGGAGGCCCGCGAATCAATCTCTAAACCGCTGTGCAGCACAAGATTCGCGAAATAGACGCCATCCTCAATGCGCTCGATCCGCACCCGCTCCAAGGTGTCCCCCAGGGCTTCGAGGACATCGATCAGCAGATCGTGCGTCAGGGGCCGAGGCGGCACGACACCTTGCTGGGCATAGGCGATTGCGGTGGCCTCCGCGGCACCGATCCAGATCGGCAGATGGCGCACGCCATCGCGTTCGCGCAGCAGCACGATCGGGGTGTTTGTGGGCATCTCCACCCGCACGCCGAGGACGTCCAAGGGCTTCATCAGGCCACGCTATCGCGCGGACCTTAGCCCCGACGGGCCAATTCGTCCTTGACCAGGGCGGTATGCAGTGCCAGGCAGGCTAGCGCCACATCTGCCGGTTCCGGGCGGGCGGCCTGCGAGGCGGCATAGTCCACGAGCCCGATCTCGCGCTCGGCCGCAGTCCGGAACAGACGCAAGTGCCGCGCCTCGATCCCCAGAGCCGCCAATTGCGCGGCAGCGGCGACAATCCGGACGCTCTCACCGACGAAATAGCCATCGCGGTCCGGGCGCAGCAGGCCGTATGAGGTCAGTTCGTCCAACAGCGCCAGCGGCGCCTCCGCGGCCCGGGCCAACTCGGCCCTGTTCAGGCGCGCGGTGGTGCGGATCGTCATACTCCCGGGGTCGGGGAGGTCGGGATCCGCCGCCAACTGCGGCGGCTGCGGGAGCGCGGAGGGCGCGTCCTCGGCCACCGTGAGTCCGCGTTCCATCCCATCGAGCGCATCACGAATGACCTTCAACGGCCAGAAGCGGTCGCGCTGGGCCGTGAGGATGAAGCGCAACCGCTCCACATCGGCGCCGCTGTAGTAGCGATAGCCGGAGCCGCTGCGCTGCGGCTCCACGAGGCCCTCGGATTCGAGGAAGCGGATCTTGCTGATGCTCAGGTCAGGGAAATCGGGCTGCAGTGCCGCAAGCACCGCCCCGATTCGTTGACCGGCCACGATCAGGCCTTGGCCTGGTGGAACACCAGGCGGAACTTCCCGATCTGGACTTCGTCGCGATCGTGCAGATCCGCCTCGTCGACCCGCTGCTTGTTGACATAGGTGCCGTTGAGAGAGCCCACATCGCGCACGACGAAGTGCTCGTCCTCCCAGGAGAAGACCGCGTGCTTGCGCGAGACCGTTACATCGTCGAGGAAGATGTCGCTGTCCGGGCCGCGCCCGCTGGTGACCTGGGCATTGTCAAGCAGGAAGCGCGCGCCGGTGTTGGGACCGCGCTGGACGATCAGCAGGGCGGTGCCGGGGCGCAGCGCCTCGATCAGGCCAAGGTCCTCGCGCGAGAGGGCAGGCTCGTAGTCGGCCCAGTCTGGCGCCTCCTGGCCGCCGGTCGGGGGGAGGCGCTGGGTCGACGGATCGAAGCGGAAGGCCTGCGGGCTGTCCGCACCGTCGTCGGGAAGGCCCGTGCCCGGGGCGGTGTCACTCATGTCGCGGCTGTCCTGTCGTGCTCGGGGTGTATGAGGTGGCGGTCAGGCCAAGTTCTCGCGGTATGCGGAGGCGTCCATCAGAGCCTCCACTGCGCTGGCGTCCGCCAGCGACATCTCGAAAATCCAACCCTCGCCATATGGGTCGGTGTTGATCAATTCTGGCGCGGCATCGAGCGCCTCATTGACGGCCGTGATCGTGCCAGTCAGCGGCGAGTAGAGGTCGCTGACCGACTTGGTGGACTCCACCTCGCCGCAGGACTCCCCGGCCGTGACAGCGGCACCAACGGAGGGCGCACTGACGTACACCACATCACCGAGCGCGTCCTGCGCATAGGCCGTAATCCCCACCCGCACGTTCTCGCCGTCGCCTGGGCGCACCCACTCGTGCTCGGCGGTATAGCGCAAGTTATCGGGGTAATCGAAATCTGACATGGGGTCTCCGTTCTCGGCGAGGCTGTTCGCCACCCTAATGGTCGATGGCGCTCTGGCGTCAGGGGGACGCGCTCGATGTCGGGACGGGCTGGGGTGTCGCGAAGCGAGGGGTCGGCAGATCGACCACCGCGGTGATATCCACCCGATCCAATGGCGCGATCGTGACATCGCCCCCGAGTCCACGGACCGAGACCGTGACGCCGCCAGGGATGCCCATCGCGGCCGTCATCGTGGCGGGGTCGCCGATGGCGAGGATGGAGTATGGCGCGGAGATCCCGGTGCCCGAAACACTCACTCCCGCATCAGAATCGGTGAAATACGTGCTCGCCACGACGCGGACGGGTCCGACCTGCATCACCTCGGCACCGGCGTCACGCAGTTCCTGAATGGCGTCCAGCAAGATGGTCGAGCCGATCTTGCCGTCCGGGTCAGTGATCGTCAGCCGGATGCCCGGGCCGGTCGCGGGCGCGGTGCCCGCCAAGATCGCGAGCGTGTCGGCGCGCTCGCGGGCCAGGGCGAGTGCCTCCTTCTCACTGTCCACGCCACTGGCGAGCCGGTCCCGGGTGCGTTCCAAGTCGCGCAGTTCCGTTCCAAGCCGAACACCTTCCTGGGTGACGGTGTCCAGGACGCCGACGAGGTCTTGCTCGCGCAGGCTCTCCAGGCCGGAGGATCGAGTTTGGTGGACCTGCGTGCTGATGGCAAAGCCGAGCAGGGTCGCGAGGAGCAAGACCAGGACATTGGCCTTGGTCGCCCGAGGGCGGCCCATCCGGGCCAGCCTGCGCCACGCGCCGGCCGATGAGGTCGCCGGGCGCGGGCTCGATCCCAGGTCATTCATGCCGAAAAGAGATGGCGTCGGATGGCCGCCACATTGGAGAAGATTCGCACGCCGAGCACGACGATGACTCCGGTCGACAGTTGCGAACCGACGCCGAGCTGGTCGCCGAGGTAGACGATGAAGGCGGCGACGACGACATTGGACAGGAACGAAACGACGAAGACCTTGTCATCGAAGATGCCGTCCAGGACCGCCCGGACCGCCCCGAATACCGCATCCAGGGCGGCGATGACCGCGATCGGCAGATAGGGCTGCAGCCAGATCGGCACATCGGGCTTGAGCACGATGCCGATGACGATGCCAGCAAGCAGTCCGAGGGCGGGAATCACGATCCATCACCTAGCGGTCGGGCCCGGTCGATACTGACGCGTGTCGCGCCGGGCAGCGAGATGTCATCCTTGGCCGTGACCGAGGTGACGATGCCGAAGTTGTCGCTCAACGATTTCACATAGGCCCCGCCGACGCTTTGAGCGAAGAGCTCCGGCAACTGGTCTGGATCGCCGATGGCCGAGATTTCGTAAGGTGGCGAGATCGGCCGGAAGTTGACGAGGATGGCGGCGCCGGCGAAGCGAATCGGTGAGCGCACCGTCAGGCGCTGGCCGTTGATCGAGATGGCCTCTGCCCCGGACTGCCAGAGCCCATTGACGACGATAAAGACATCGCGGGAGAGGACCTTGCCCTGATCGACCCCCGTGGCCTCCGGATCCGCAGGGCCGGGACGGTCGGCGAGGCTGACGATCAGTCCAGGACCCTCGACCGCGCTGGATCCGGTGTCGATGCCCAGCCTCTGGAGCCTCGCCGTCAGCGACGCCCCAGCCCCGGCGAGCGAAGCTGCCTCGAGCCCGGCGATCTCCTGCTGCCGGGCGGCGATGGCCCGGCTGCGTTCCTCCACCACATCGCGCCGCTCGGTGATCTGATCGATCAGTTCGGCTCGCACACCCTGCGCCGTCGGGGCGTCCCGCCGCACACTGCCAGCGGCCACGGCGAGCAGGAAGCCGATGAGGATGGCGGTCAGCGTCACCAGGACCGTGCCCACGGAGGTATGCGGAGGCTCCCCCGCGGCGACCCGGCGGGCGGCGGATGCGGCATACGACGGATCCAGCGGGCGGGTAAGCATCTCGTTGATCAGCGTCATCGAGGCGTCGGGCCGACGCGTCGATGAGGGGCTGGTCACGTCGGGCTCACCGGCTGCAGGGTTCGGGCGCGCAGGTAGCGGCGCAGGGAAGCGGCATACATCAGGCCCGCGAGCCAATAGAGCACGATGCCCCACCAGGCGAAGCCCCACCCGACCGGCCGGGCGATGCTGGCGAGGGTGCCGTCGCCGTCGGCGAGCAGCAAGAGCGGGAAGGCGTAAAGCAGGTTGAAGGTGGCGGCCTTGCCGACGAAGTGCACCGGCATCTCGCGCAGGCCCTTGGTGCGGGCGATGAGCAACAGGATCGTGAGCAGCACCTCGCGCGCCAGCAGCACGGCGACCAGCCACCACGGGATGATTTCGCGCCAAGCCAGGCCCAGCAGTGTCGAGAGGATATAGAGACGGTCGGCGACGGGGTCAAGGACGGCGCCGAGCTGCGAGACCAGCCCGAAGCGTCGCGCGATCTTGCCGTCGAGATAGTCGCTGATGCCGGAGCCCATGAGAATCAGCAGGGCCAGCGTGTCGTCGTGCTCCAGGATCGCCCACAGGAAAACTGGCACCCCGACCAGGCGCAGCATCGAGAGCACATTCGGGATCGTCCAGACCCGGTCCGCCGCCTGCTCGGCCCCCGGTCCATTCGTCACGTGGGAAGCCTAAACGCTCGCGGGGACCAGCCGGTACCTTCGCGACTATGACCGAGCCCATCCTTGCCGTGGACCTCGCCGACTTGCGCACGCGGATCAGCGCCAAGTGGACCGCGTACGACCCCGATGTGATCCCGGCCTGGGTGGCCGAGATGGATGTCATCCCCGCCGAGCCGATCCGGCGCGCGCTCGCCGACTGGATGGCCAAGGGCGATACGGGCTACCCGACATCCGCGGGCTATGTCGATGCCTTCGGCGGTTTCGCCGAGCGCCGCTGGGGCTGGAGCATCGACGGTGCGCGGGCCCGGTTGGCGCCGGACGTGATGATGGGCATCCTGGTCGTGCTGCTCAAGGCGACGTCCGAGGGCGACGCGGTCGTGATCAACGACCCCGTCTATCCGCCCTTCGACTCCTTCCCGCGGTTGGCGAATCGCCGGGTCGTGCGCGCCGCGCTGACGGACGCGGGTCGGCTGGACCTCGAGGCGCTCGGGGCAGCCTTCGATCAGGCGAGCGAAGGGGGGCGGCGGCGGTCCGCATACCTGCTCTCCAATCCGCACAACCCGACCGGCGTCGTGCACACCCCGGACGAGCTGGCCGCGGTTGCGCGGCTGGCCGATGAGTATGGCGTGACCGTCATCTCCGATGAGGTGCACGCTCCGGTGGTGTATGCCGAGGCGCGCTTCACCTCATACCTCCAGGTGCCGGGCCTGCAGCGCGGGTTCGCCGTGCATTCGGCAGCGAAGGCCTTCTCGTTAGCGGCCTTGAAGGCCGGGGTGATTCTGGCCGCTCCCGGCGAGGATGAGTTGTTGGGGCAGATCACCGGTGGGCCGAACGCCAGCCTGTCCGGCGTCGTCGCGCACACGGCGGCCTTCAATGAGTGCGAGGACTGGCTGGACCAACTGCTCGGCGAACTGGACAAGGTGCGGCGCCAGGTAGTCACGCAGCTGGCCGAGCGCGCGCCGGACATCTCGGTCGCCCTGCCGGAGTCGACCTACCTGATGTGGCTGGACTGTCGTGCTCTCGGTTTGGCCGTTGAGCCCGCGGAGCACTTCTTGACGCATGCTCGGGTGGGAATGAATCCCGGCCTGACCTTCGGCGCCCGCGGCGCCGGCCACGCCCGGCTCAATATCGCCACCTCCCCGGCCATCCTCGACGAGATCACCCGCCGCCTCGGCGCCAGCTTGCCGCTCGCGTGAGCGCCAGCAGGGTGGGGCCCTGCTGCCGCTCACGCGAGACCGACCTTGATGGCGCGGCTCGGCCGCCGCTTAGCGGCGTTCGGCCGCCTCGGGATTGCTCGTGTACAGAGTCGGGATCAGGTCAGCCATTCCGCGCTCGTAACGCTCAACGTAGGGAACATGGTGCGTCACCAGGCTCCGCTCGACATAGCAAGCCAGAACATCTCTCTGCTTTTCCACCAGTCCAGCAGCTTTCATCAGCGGGGCAGCAGTGGCCACCACGCTGGACATCGCCGCCGCGAAGGTCATGTCACCCGTCTCCGTCCTTCCAGATCCTGGCGCCAGCTTGCCGCTCGCGTGAGCGCCAGCAGGGTGGGGACCCTGTTACCGCTCACGCGACAGGCGATTGCTGGCCGATGCGAGAAATGGGCCCCGGAGCTAAGGCTCCGAGACCCATTTTCGGTCGCCCTCGCCTCCGTTAATCCCAACCCCCTGAAACCACCATCCTCCCTGGTCAGGACGCAGATGGCTGTTCCGGTCGCGTCGGCGTCGTCGGTCACTGCGTCTCGTCGGGTTCTGGAGAAGGACAAAGACCGGATCGTTCAGCTGTACCAGTCTGGGCAGACAAGCCTGGAGGTTGCCGAGGAGGTTGGCGTCGCGAAGTCGACGGTGCTCCGGGTTCTGCATGAACGAGGGATACCGATCCGTCCGTGGGGGAGGCATCGGTGACCTGATGACCCTTTCCGAATGACCTCCCAGCTTCCAGAGCGCTCTTGCGAACACACGTACGAAGGCGCGTGCTAACATGGCGCCATGAGCCTACAAGCAGAAAACCCAAGGTACCAGACTTTCTGGTCATATGTCCGTCGAGACAATGGGAATGATGGCGGTCGAATCCTGCAACTAGCCAAAGACATCGAGAAAGAGTACGAGTTGCTCTCGGGCAACACTTTAGAAATCTTTCTTGACGTTGACGACATCAAGTGGGGCGAGGACTGGCAAGACAAGCTAGCCTTCTCAATTAATGGTATCGCCTTCCTAATCCCCGTTCTGACGCCCAACTACTTTACCAGCCAAAACTGCCGCTGGGAGCTCGAAAGCTTCTTGTCGAAGGCACGAGCAATCGGATTACAAGACCTCGTTCTCCCGATCCTTTACGTGGACGTTCCTGAGCTTCACCAAGTGGAACCAATTGATCCGCTTGTTAGAATCATAAAGAAATACAACTGGATGGATTGGCGTGATCACAGACTGGTTGACTGCAACAGTAGCCAATACCGCCAAGCCTGCAACAAGGTTGCGAGTCGTCTGATTGAGATCACGCAATCAGCAGAACTAGTCCAATCGCCAATTGTGCCGGCAGGTGACAATTCGGCAGACGAGGATGATGCTCCGGGCGCCCTTGATAAGATGAGTGAAGCCGAAGACAAGATGTCCACCATGGGCGAGAAGGTGGAACGCATCGGTGCCATAATGGAGCAGCTCGGCCAGACAGTCAGTCCGGTTGGCGAGCAAATCGAACAAGCGAATGACACAACAAAGCCTATTGCTGCGCGCCTTACAATCTTAAAGAAACTGTCATTTGCGATTCGCCCCATAGCTGACGAGATGCTGAATGCGGGTGGCGAATTCGGGAGCGACCTCCGGGCTATGGACGACGGAGTGCAGGAGCTAATCTTCGCGGCCCAGCGTGAGTATGGTGGCCCAGACACGGAGGCCATAGACAGCTTTCTACAGAGCCTTATCGATCTGGGTCACGCCTCCGAAGAAGGGCTGAGTCAGGCAAAGTCACTTGCAGATACAATCCTCCCAGTTGAGAGTTTGTCGCGAGATCTACGGGGCCCCCTCCGCGACGTTCGCAAAGGGCTTATGCTTGCGTATGACGGGCTCCCTATAATTCTCCATTGGCGAGACATGGCCGTGGACGTTCAGTCGGACCGGCCAGGAGCTATCGGACGGAAGCAAGGGCAGGACGACTAACTTAAATCCTCCATTGTCAGGATGGGTATGGCTGTTCCAGTCGCGTCAGTGGCGTCGGTGGTTCCACCTCATCGAGTCCTGGAGAAGGACAAGGATCGGATTATGGAGTTATATCAGGCAGGGAAGACAAGCCTTCAGGTTGCCGAGGTGGTTGGGGTAGCGAAGTCGACAGTGTTACGGGTACTGCATGAACGTGGCGTGTCGATCCGTCCGTGGGGGAGACATCGCTGACTCGCTGAGCTGCCATCTGCTCGATCTGGGCGCTGAGGACCTTGGCAATCCGCTCAACATCAATGTCAGGACGCAGCACACTGCGGACGGATAGGTGGCGCTCATGGTGACGGTGCAAGCTATGTCTGTTCGGGGCAGTGTGACAAGCGGAGACCGGTGCCGAGACTCGGGTATGTTCCAGTGCTCGTTTCAATCGACGGTACGCCCGGCCAGCACAGTGCGGCAGCGCCAGCGAGATGCACCGACTTGATAATGCAAGAAAAGATGACAGACAACTGCCTATCGAGCACGCATTGGCCCTGACGCCATCTCATACATGCCCAAGCAATCAACACTCAAATGGCCGCACTCATGACGTCTCTCATCCTTCACAGAAAAATCCGCTGACTCCCAGCGCTGGCCAACAGAGACGTGCGCCTTTACTGGGCAGTTGAACACTACCCCGTTCGGTGAAATATAGGTATATAAGTGCTGGTCCGCGAAGCAGTTGGCGGCAGTAGACTTCCCCGTCCTGGATAGAAGCCACTTTGCAGTATCCCTCGCGCCCTGACTCGAAACCCTGACGCTCCCCGAACGCAAAATACTAAAGAAATCCTGAAACACCTCCCAAGCGCTCGAGTTGAGCACGCTCCCGCTTGGCCCTTCGCTCCCCGGAGAAAAAGCTGGTTGAAGATTAACATAGTCCACACCAAGTTGAACCAGATTTTCCGCCAGCTCCCGCAATCCGTGGACGTTTCTGTCGTGAGCAACTGTATAGACACCAACATGAGCACTCATGGATCCGCTGATTCTCTTGTCAATTAGCCTTTTCAGAGTGCGCAGCGCATCCTGAGATCTTTCGCGCATCGAATTTCCGACCTGTGCGTCGAAAGAGTCTATCGAAACCGCCACCAAATCGAGTGCTCCAGACTCTACTACCCTATCGAGGCTCTTCCCTCGAATTGTCCCGTTGGTCAATAGCCACACCCGGGGGCGGACGCCTATCGCGACCCAATTTTCAAGGATAAACGGAAGATCCTTACGAAGCAGAGGTTCTCCACCATTGATATGCACACCATCGAAGTGGTCGTTGAGTTTTGCAGCTAGATCGACGCACTGAGCTGTATTCAGCTCCATGGGATGAAACCCGAGCTGCTTATAACTGGCACCTGAAAAGGAGCCATAACAGTACTTGCACTCAATATTGCAGGCTCGAGTGATGTGCCAAAGCGCCCATCGCTCCCTTGCAACAAATGATAACTCTTCCTCTCCATCGAAAAGTATGGAAGTCGCCGTCTTCATTGACCAGTATCCCCTTTCAACAGTCGCTCACACGGATGCACACTGTATAGGCCGTGCGTTATGAGAACCTCCCTCGGATCCTCAGGGCCATGAGAAAGCCCAAGTTCCGAGACCAAATTTCGCAGAATGACTTCTTCAGATACTCCCAAATCGCTGCCCGCTTTGTCGAAACTAGCCCAATCGTAAACCTCGGCTCTAAGCGCTGGCGACGAAGTCAGCGCCCAAGCAAGCCCCTCCATCAGCCGAAAGTTGATCAGATGTGCCACGGGGAAAGGCAAGCTTAGGCCGCGGCCAAAAAAATTCAACGGTCTTCCATCCGCCAACATATTAAAATCCCTACCGTACTCGTCAAAAGCCAGCAAGCCCCAGGGATACTTCTGCGCCTTCATCTCTTGCTTGAGAATGTCTTGAAATTCTACCTCCCCGGAAGATACGCTGACAAGCGTAAGTCTGACCCCGTTCACGTGGCCCCTTTTGTCCAAGATCAGATGAAGATCATCGCGTGCTAGCGACGAAGTGCCGGACGCACCGACGATGATGTCGACGCACTCGAGAACATCTTGAATGCGTGGGTAGCTGATGAACCCCTCAGACCGCGCTGCATTTCTACATTCCTCAAGTGGTTCGACCACCGTTACGTCTGCGCGATATGCAGCACGAAGGCGCCAAGAAAGGGCCCGGCCCAGAATGCCGTATCCAAGTATCATAATCCGCTTACCCAGAAGGCTCGGGGCATCGGTGTATAACAAGTATTCAGAAAGCAGTTCAGCCAATCGAATTGCGAGGAAATGAGGTTCCGCTCGACATTTCTCAATCGCACGAGCACAACTAATAACGGGAATTCTTAAGTCTCCCGCGGTGCTTAGAGCTACGGCACGACGTCTCCCAAACATAGTTTGTTCGACACAGAGTTCTGCGTTCATGTCGAGCTGCAACGTGTGCAATGCCTCAAGAAAGTAGCCACCATCTTCGATCACTACGATCGGTCTGCCGTGGGCAGCAGATGAAGCTCGTTCCCCAACTATGCGTACGAAGTCAGCGCGCCAAGTCGCACCACGGGACGAACTTCGGTCATGGTACGGAACCGGAATGAACTCGACATCAGCGTAGCGCTCCAAATACTCATTAAAGCGCACGACGTCGGGCAGCTCATGGTTGACGTGCACGACTAGTTTCCCTTGGAGCTCCTGACCCATCACCTCGGGACTTATCGCCCAGGTTGGATCAAAACCACCCCAACGCGCGCTAAAGAGGCGAGTGGCGCCGAAGCCACCTTCATTTCCGTGAATCTCCTGCTCAGCTCTCGAGTGCCGGCATCTGAACCTCGTAAGTGTCTTCAGGCACCCAAGCTGGCGCGGAAATCGTGAGGAAGTCTAACTGGCCATCCGTGTCGTTGACGATTTGGTGAACTTCACCCGGCATGATCGCTATTGCCATCCCCGGAGTGGCGCGCCAGCTATTACCATCAATGGTCATCTGCGCCTCCCCCGAGAGAATGTAGTAGGTCTCCTCTGAGACGCGATGTATATGACTCGGCGAGCACTTTCCAGGTGGAATCACCACATGAACTAAAGAGTGCGAGACGGTGCCTCCCAGATGCTGTGGCCTCCCGATCATTTCGTAGATTTCTTCGCCCAGTGGCGCCCGAAACGGCTCGCCACACTCTTCCATTCTAATAACGCGCACTACTACCTCCTCTTATGCCGGTCTCTCCAAGTTCACTGAACTTCAACTCTATTCTACCTCCGTCTTGTGCATCCTGCCAAGGCCCCTCTATCCGAAGGAAGGGGCGCATCCCAACATCGGGATATGGCACGTCGGGGGGCAGTACGCAAGCGCACGTAGGTCCACCTTCACAAAATAGCCAAGAACCCCCTCGAAGCAGGCGATAGACCGACTGTCGATCATCAGTGTCATGCTCCCCGCTGGGTTCATAGATTGAAGCGAAACCCGGTTGCGCCAATGACTCTGACCCCCACGACGTGCTCGTCCACTCCATAACGTTACCGTAAACGTCAGATATACCGAAGGTCGATTGTCCGCTGATGCCAACAGGGATTGGGCGTTTGGGGGAGGAGGGAGTGGCTGGTCCGTGAATTAGTTCCTTGCCTGGGGCGACACCAGTATCCAGGAGGCTCCATTCGCCCATGGTAGGAAGAAATGCAGTGATCTTAACGTCACTAAGTTCAGATAGTACCTGGGTAAGCGCTAGGCAGACTAACTTTGCACCGTTATACGTTAGGCCGACCACAGGGTCATTGCGGTGCTCGGGAACAGGCTGCATCGGTACTGTTGCTTCTGACCAGACTTCGGGTCTGCAGGTGTAAACCTCACGGACAACCTGCTCCGGAAGCAGGTCCACCAGACATGCAAACTGAACCAGGGTTAAAGGCGTTTCCGCGGTCCATGCGCCGCTGACCATGTCGATATCTATGTGCTCAATTGCACCATTTGCTTTTGGGAATCTAACTAAGGCCGCTTGGGGGGGTAGATACTGAAACGCAATAGCCGCTTCACGTGCGAGGAGGGTATCCGTTCGCGCTATCAGCCGACTGAGACTTTCCAACTCGCTTATGTGATTCTCGCTAATCTCTGGGCGAAGGTCCTCAGCCAGTGCGGCCGCAGGCGCAAGTTCGTCCCTAATAAGCTCGTGACTCACGCCGAGTTCTTCAAGCGAAACCAGAAGGTGAAGGCGCAATAGCGCATGGTCAAACCTGTCGGGGACCACCATTGTGTCACCGAATAGTTTCCTGCTATTGGCTGCTAGCCAGTCCCGGTTTTGAGGACCACAAAGCTCGAGAAGTTCACCCATGCTCGCAGGCCGCTCGGTGATGAACGGGAAGAGTTCCGTCCGTTCAAAGGCATCTGACGCTAAACTCCAGGCAATTTCGATGTTACCGGCCCTGTATCTTTGACCATCTTGGGTGAGAAATCCCTTACGCGCAAGAGTGCTCAACACGAGGTCAGCTGCGGCTCCCTTCTCTTTGTCACCGTCCGTTAGAATATCCATTGCCTGATAGTAGGTTATGCCAATTGGTTCGGCCTTGAGGAGCCGCCATGCGAGTTTAGGTATCGCCGTTCTGAACCCGTCTGAAATAGCTGGCGTCATGTTTAGATCGCGAAGATAACCGGATACTTCGTCCTCTGGAACTACTTCGCTTTGAGGTAGATTATCACTTATGAGTTCGCCGGGGGTTTGATTTGCTTTTGTTCGGACGCTGGTAGTAGGGAACTCCAGTGCAACATTGCGGGCGTAGACGATTTGTCTTGCCAATTCTGGGTTAGGTGGCAGGATGGCCGCATAAGTGAAGCCAGGGGGGTTTGCATGACTGCCGGTATACGGGCGACTAGTGATCACGTGTTCGGTATGGTCAAACCATTGATCGAGTGACCGAACAAGTCCTGGTACGGACGATTGAATCTCGGGGGAGAGAAGGTATAGGTGGTCCCACATAAACTTCGGCGGTCGCTTCCATCTTCTTATGTCGCGCAAGCGGAGGCCCATGTACCCTTCCAGCCAATTCGAAAAGGATGCAACCGATACGTCACTTGCGGATGACAGCCAAGCTCCAAAGTCTCCGCGAGCATCCAAAAGAATGGGTATCGCGGAATTTTCTTGGTTCGTGCACAGGGTGTAACTGTGGTGAGCAATGGCGAGGGATTTTCCTCCTTGGCGTGGGGCCGTGAGTATTAGTCTGGGCGTCGTCACCAAGAGTTCGCTTACATAGAAGCGGGCCGGCTTGGTTGTGTCGTATGGGCGCATCGCGTCCGACAAAAGGTCTACGTACAGAGCGATTGCGCTCGTGTGTCGGAACGAGTTGTCGTTCCAAATGCTCGCGGAAAGGGAATCGAGGTGGAGCTTGAGGTCTGTTTCTGGGTCGGTTCCGAAGACGATCTTATCGCGCCCGACGGCATCGCCATGGATTGTTACTTCCCCGTTCTCCGAGTACGCGACATATGTCTGTGCGCCTGGAGGCATTGAGTTTGGGTCTTCGGGGACGCGTTGATTGGAACTCACTTTAGATCATCCAGGCTTCCTGAGTGATCAGGCCGATGGTTTTCGAGGACTGCCCAAAAGCAGTCGTCCTGCATTCCGCTGGCAAGGACCTGCTCTCTCGCCAGGAGCGGCATTAATTGCATCTGCATTGCATGTGCTCGGTTGGGCTGAGGCCTACAGATCAGAACAGTATGCTGCTTCCACGTGGATATATCGTGGCAGGCGATCGTGCGGAAACAACCAAATTCGAGATCGGTTGCGAAAGATTCAGTTCGGAACCGATTTGTAAGTACCGTTGGAATCATGTGGCGAATCAGCCGTTCTTGTAAATGTCTCTTCCGGCTGCATCCCCGTCGACTCGAACTTTTCCTCTCCCCTCGGCATATGCGACTCGAGTCGCAGTGACGTCGACTCCCTCGTTGCGCATCATGCGTTCTAGGGTTCCTGGGGGGAGTGCTCCAAGGATGCGTAGCAGGTCGTCAACGCGGATATCGTTTCCGGGCTTAGTTGACTCAAGCGTCTTCTGAATTTCCGGGTCAGAAGAAGGATTGCTCTTGAACCAGTCTATGATGTGGGACCAGAGAGCGCGGCTGGCCTCTGTCACGGCGATTTTGACGAGGTCGACTCCCAAGTCGGCTGCATTCCCAGTGAGAATTGCTGCGGCTGTTCCGATGATGGACATGGTATTTCACTTTCCTGGGTTTTTTTGTTTTGGTTTTGTGAATAGAGACGATCTAGTCTAGCGAGCGGTACTCTCCGTCTGCGTATTGCACTCTCGCTATACCCCCGTCGCCGCAGCAGCGCACAGTACTGCTTCGCATCCTTCTCGCTGAGATTCAGCACATCCTTCTCCCGCTCGACCGCCCACTCGAACCAGTCCTGAAGGTCGCCCCAGTAGGCCCGGGCGGTGTTGTAGCCGTAGTCGAGCAGCAGCTCTTCGCGCAGATCGAAGAAGCGCTGCCATGCCTCGGGAATGTCGTGCGCGTAGGCAGGCGGGAACATCATCCGGTCCTCGGGGTAGCGGGCGACAGCTCCCATGAGGGGATGGTAGCGCGCACCACTTCGGTGTGGGGGAGTCCTCAGATTGAGGGACATCACAGGTGGCCAGATTCTTGTCTGTCCGGCCGATCTGAGGTCGATGTGCGGCGTGGCCGTGCTGCGTGCGGACGCTCCTCCATCTTGGTCGCTTGTGTTATCACGCTCATGCTTGCAGGCCGTTGACCTGGCCTTTTACGGTCGTTCTTGTCACCTTCGCTTCATCGGAGCCCACCAGGACTCGGGCAGAGGGTGGCGGAAGGAGGCGCTCTCTCGCCATGTCCCAACTCCAGCCCTACTCAGACACCTCACTCTCACCCGGCGCGTCCCTGACCCGTCAAGGCCGCGCCATCTCGCGCATCATCGCCGGTGCCGAGCTGTCCACCGTCCGGGTGGCAGCGGCCGCACACGTCGAAGATGCGCGGATCGATGCCATCGATCACGTCACCAACCGCGCCATGCAGGGCGTCGCTCTTGTGGCGCTGGCAGAAGCACAGCTCGCCAGCGCTGTGCCGCATGCCGCCGGCCGGCTGCAACTCATTGCCAACCAGCACACCATGCTCATGGCTGGCGAGGTCGCCGGCTTCTCGCGGCGGATGCCGTCGTGAGCACGCTTCTCCTTCTTGGCGGTCTCATTCTGGTCGTCGGTCTCGGTCTCTTCATCACCGTCAGGCGACTCGGGTCGGGCGCGATCTTGAGCACTGGCAGCCCGAGCAGTTGCTCACGTTCCGCCAGCACGCCGACGCGGACACGTTCGCGGCTGCGTGGCGGCTCTCGCTGTGCGCTCTGTCCCGGGCCGACGTGCTCGGCCTGCGGTGGTCCGACGTCGACCTAGACGCCGGGCTCGTGACCGTCTCGCAAGGGCGGGTGCAGTTGCGCGTGACGGGCAGCGGTCGCACATCGACGAACCCAAGAGCGAGCAGCGTCGGCGAACGGTCCCGGTCGAGGTGATCCACCCGGGCACGGTGGCTCTCCTGCGCTCACTCATTGCACGGCAGGCCGCCGAACGGCTCAGGGCGGGCGAGGCCTACACAGACAGCGGCCTCGTGGTCGTGGACGCGCTCGGGGTGCCGGTGCGCCCCGAGTGGTACTCGGACACGTTCCGGGGACTGTGCAGCGAGGCAGAGGTGCCCTTGATCCGTCTGCACTCGGTGCGCCACTCGCTCGCGTTCTGGCTGCACAAGGTCGGGGTCTCCCCTGCCGACGCCGCTGCCCTGCTCGGGCACACGGTCGAGGTCCACCTCTCCACCAATCTGCCCGACTCAGGGTCGGCAGGCATCGCGGCAGCAGCCGCAGCCCTCGGGAGGGCCGCAGCGTCGGAGTGAAAGCCGCGCGCTGCGCTCAACTCGGCCGTTTGTGAGAGGTCTTGTGAGAGGGCATAAGGAACGGGCTGTGTTTGGTGAAAGTCAGACACAGCCCGTTCCGGTGTTTCGCAGGTCAGCGGCCTAAGCCGCCTCTCTGCCCAACGTCGGGCTGACAGGATTTGAACCTGCGACCCCTTGACCCCCAGTCAAGTGCGCTACCAAGCTGCGCCACAGCCCGTGGCAATGGCCCTCCGTGAACCGGAAGGCCTCGCATAGCCTACCTCAGCGCCGCGGCGGCGCAGAACCGGCTCGCCCGTCAGCGCTTGCGCTTCTCCCGGACTCGGACCGAGACCTCGATGGGGGTGCCTTCGAAGCCGAACTCCTCACGCAAGCGCCGTTCCAAGAAGCGGCGGTAGCCCGCTTCGAGGAAGCCGGAGGCGAAGAGCACGAAGCGGGGCGGGCGGGTGCCGGCCTGGGTGCCGAACAGGATCCGTGGTTGCTTGCCGCCGCGCACGGGGTGGGGGTGGGCGGCGACGACCTCGCCGAGGAAGGCGTTGAGACGGGCGGTCGGGATGCGCCGGTCCCACGACTCCAGCGCGCCCTCGAGAGCCGGGACGAGCTTGTCCGTATGCCGCCCGGTCCGGGCCGAGATGTTCACCCGCGGCGCCCACGGCACCTGCACCAGCTCGCGCTCAATCTCCCGCTCCAAGTAGTAGCGGCGCTCCTCATCGAGGGTGTCCCACTTGTTGTAGGCGATGACCAGCGCCCGCCCGGCGTCGATGACCTGCTGGACGACGCGAATGTCCTGCTCAGTGATGGAGGTGCCCGCGTCGATCAGGACGACGGCGATTTCGGCCTTCTCCAAGGCGCCCTGCGTGCGCAGCGAGGCGTAGAAGTCCGCGCCCTGCGTCTGGTGGACGCGGCGCCGGATGCCCGCGGTGTCGACGAAGCGCCACGGCACGCCGCCGATCTCGATGACTTCGTCGACCGGGTCGCGGGTGGTGCCCGCCAGGTCGTCGACGACAACCCGCTCGGCGCCGGCCAGTTTGTTCAGCAGCGAGGACTTGCCGACATTCGGGCGCCCGATCAGGGCCACCCGGCGGGGGCCCCCCTCGGCACCCGAGGCCGGGACCTGGGAGCGCTCGGGCAGCAACTCGACCACCCGGTCCAGCACATCACCGGAGCCGCGGCCGTGGAGGGCGGAAACGGCATACGGCTCCCCCAACCCCAGATTCCACAGGGCCATCGCGTCGGCCTCGAAGCGGTCATCATCGACCTTGTTGGCGACGAGAACGACCGGCTTGCCGGAGCGACGCAGCATCCGCACGACCGCCTCGTCGTCGTCCGTCGCCCCGACCTTCGCGTCCACGACAAACATGACGACATCCGCCAAATCGACAGCGACCTCGGCTTGCTCGGCGACCCGCAGGTGGATGCCGGTGGCGTCGATGCTCCACCCGCCTGTGTCGACGATGGTGAAACGGCGGCCCGCCCATTCGGCTTCATACGAGACCCGGTCCCGGGTCACGCCCGGCACGTCCTCGACAACCGCCTCGCGGCGGCGCAGGATGCGATTGACGAGGGTGGACTTGCCGACATTGGGCCGCCCGACGATGGCGACCACGGGCAGCAGTTCGGTGGTCGGACCGTCCTCGCCCGGCAGGCCGTCACCGTCGAGGAGGGCGCGGTCCTCTTCGGTCAGGTCGAAGTCGTCCAGGCCGACCCGCAGGGCGGCATCGAGGGCCTGCTCGTCCGGGCCGGTGGGCGGCGGGGTGCTCGTCATACCTCCAGTGTCCCGTATCCGAAGCCGCGGCCCGACACGCCAGCCGTCAGTCCCACAGGTCGGGCGGCACATCCTCAGGCAGGGGTATGCCGTGCTCCCGGGATGCCGCCGCAACGTGCGCCGCGAGCCCCTCGCGGATCTGGTCCGCGACCAGTTGGACGCGACGGCGCCCCGGCACGCCCTGTGGGATGTCGAACGCCAACGCTTCCCCGAAGTCCACGACCAGCTTCGAGCGCGGCGCCGGCACCGAGTCCGCGAGCGCACCCGTGGCCCGCGTGCCCAGACAAGCCGTGGGTATGACGTCCGCCCCCGACTGGATGGCCAACCAGGCCACTCCTCGCTCGGCATCGGCGAGGTCCCCTCGCCCGCGCGCCCCCTCCGGGAAGATGCCCAGCACTCCCCCACGAGACAGGACGTCGAGCCCGGCATGCAGCCCGGCCCGGGCGCCACGATCCATCGCCAACGGAATCTGGCCCGAGGCCCGCAGGATCGACCCAACCCAGCGCTCAAAGGACTTGTCATAGACGAGGAAGTGCACCGGCCGCGGCGCGAGCCCGACGATCACGGCGCCGTCGAGGAAGCCGGTGTGATTGGCCGCGAGGATCACCGGGCCCGAACGGGGCACATGTGCGGCGCCGACGGAGCGACCGGCATACAGCGTGCGGAAGATCGCCGCACCGACCGGCCGGGCCCAGCCGGCCCGCCACGAGTCGGGGCTGCTCACGCCGGCGAGCCGCCGGCGGCCGCGCACTCCAGGCCGGCGGTCACGATGGCGATGGCTGCCGCGACACTGCCCTCGAAGTCCAGCTCGGAGGTGTCGAGCAGGACCACGCCATCGGCGGCCTGGGTGAACTGCGAGACGGTCGAGTCATCGCGGTCCCGCCGCACGACCTCATCATGGGTGGCCGCGACCGTCGCCGCATCGGCGCTGCCATGCAACTGGGTGCTGCGTCGGGCCAGCCGCGCCGCCTCCGAGGCGGTGAGCAGGATCCGCACAGCGGCATCCGGCGCGACGACCGTCGTGATGTCCCGGCCCTCGGCCACCACGCCGCCGAAGTCGTCGGCGATCAACTCGATCAGGTCGCGTTGCGCCTGTTGCAGGACGGCGCGAACCCCAAGATTGGTCGCGACGGCGGACACAACGCCCGACACCTCGCTGGTGCGGATGGCGTCGGCGACGTCTTCGCCGTCCAGTTCCACGGTGGTCTCCGTGGGATCCACCCCCAGCCCGAGCGGCAAATCCTCCGCCGCCGCGACGACGGCCTCCTGGTCGGCGAGATCGACGCCGGTGCGCAGGCACCACAGCGTGACGGCGCGATACATCGCGCCGGTGTCGAGATAGCCATAGCCGAAGTGCGCGGCCACGGCTTTGGCGACGGAGGACTTGCCGGAGCCGGAGGGGCCATCGATGGCGACGACGACAGGATCGGACATGGCGGCAGCGTAGTGGTCGGGCTCAGGCATGAATGCGCCAGCCACGCCCGGTGAGCCATTGCGCCAATTCGCCGGCGACGGCCGGCAGGACGGAGAGTTCGAGTTGCCCGAAGGGCTGACCGAGGTTGTGCTCGAGGTTGAGCTCTTCGAGGTTGATGCCGGCGTCGCCGACATCCTGGAAGAGCCGCCCGAGCTGGCCAGGTTGGTCCGGGATCAAGACGGTGACGATGCTGTATGCCGCGGGCGCGGCCCCGTGCTTGCCCGGGATCCGCGCGTGGCCGGTATTGCCTTTCGCGATCGCCGTGGCGAGCACCGCCCGCGCGCCGGGAGCCTCGATCCGGCCGTCGGCGCTGGTGCCCGTGGCCAGGTCGTCGAGGGCGGCGACGACCTGTCCGAGGTCGTCGGCGAGGCCCCGCAGCACCTCAGCCACGGCCCGTGCGTTGCCGGTGAGGATCTGCGTCCACAGCACCGGATCGCTCGCTGCGATGCGGGTGACATCGCGAATCCCGGTTCCGGACAGGCCGACGGCGTCCTCGCTGAGGTCGGCGAGCCGAGCGGCGACCAGGCTCGCGGCGACCTGCGGAACATGCGAGACCGCGGCCACCGCGGCGTCATGCTCGGCGGGTGTGAGCAGGCGGACGACCGCACCGGTCGCCTCGGCGATGCCGCGCACCAGCGCGACGGCCTCGTCGCTGCTCGCCTCCCCAGCAGTCACGACCCAGGGGCGCCCCTCGAAAAGGTCGATCCGTGCCGCGATCGCCCCGGACCGCTCTCGACCGGCCATCGGGTGCCCACCGACATACCTCTCCAGGCCCTGCACGCCGGTGGCCACGAGCTCGGCCTGCACGATCTCCTTGACCGACGCGACATCGGTGACCACCGCATTCGGCCACTCGGCCAGCGCGGCCGTGATGACCTGCGCCGTCACATCCGGCGGAGTCGCGACGACGACCAGGTCGACCGGATCGCCCGCCCCGAGGCGGGCACCGCTTAAGTCCGAGGCCAGCGCCTCATTGGTCGGCGAGGCGTCGGCGACGCTGACAACGACCCCGGCCCGCACGAGGGCCATGGCCAAACTGGTGCCGATCAGGCCTGAGCCGATGATGTGCACGCGCTGCGGCAGCACAGGCGCAGGCAGCCGCCGGCGCTCAGCGCTCACAGACCCACCGCGTCATACAGCGCGCTGATCTCCTGGGCACTGAGGGCGCGGAACTTGCCGGCCTTGGTCGCCCCGAGCCGCACCGGACCGAACTCGGTGCGCGCCAGCGCGACGACCGGGTGGCCAACGGCCTCGAGCAGGCGCCGCACGATGTGATTGCGACCCTCGTGCAGCACCACCTCGACGACCGCCTTGCCGGGGAAGGAATCCACGAGCTTGAAGCTGTCGACGCTTGCGGGCCCGTCGTCCAACTCCACCCCGGCGCGCAATTGCTTGCCGAGATCGCGCGGCACCGGGCCGGGAATTTGCGCGACATAGGTCTTCAGCACGCCATAGGACGGGTGGGCCAGCCGGTTGGCGAGCTCACCGTCATTGGTGAGCAGCAGCAGGCCTTCGGTGTCCGCATCGAGCCGACCGACGTGGAAGAGTCGCTCGCGGCGGCCCGCGACATAGTCCCCGACGCACGGCCGGCCGAGATCGTCCTGCATCGTCGTGACGACGCCGAGTGGCTTGTTGAAGGCGAGATAGACCTTCTCCGGGTCGGTCTGGACCCGCACTCCGTCGACATGGATCAGCTGACGCGACGGATCGACCCGCACGCCGAGCTCCGTGACGATCTGCCCGTCGACCTCGACCCGACCCTCGCTGATCAGCTGCTCGCAGGCTCGGCGCGAGCCGATCCCGCACGCGGCGAGCAGCTTTTGCAGTCGGATGCCCTCCGGATCGTGCACATCGATCTGCGGCCGTGCCGGCTCCTTGGGTATGCGGGTCGGCTGGCTCTTCTTGGTCGTCCCGGCATGCTGTGGTCCCCGCCGCCGCCCGGGTATGCCGCCCGTCCCGCCGCTCGGCCCTCCGGACCGGCCACCGCGCGCACCGCGGCCACCGGCGCCGCTGCTGCCGCCGCGACCACCGCCGCCACTGCTGCTACCGCCGCCGCGGGGCTTCGGGGGCGTCATGCGCGTCCCTGTTCGGCGAGTTCGTCCAAGACATCCACCTCGGGCAGATAGGGGGCCAATGCGGGCAGCTCGGCCAGATCACGCAGGCCGAGTCGTTCGAGGAAGTATCCCGTGGTGCCATAGAGCAAGGCACCGGACTCCGGCTCCGACCCAACCTCTTCGATCAGGCCGCGGGCAAGCAGAGTGCGCACGACGCCATCGACATTGACCCCACGTACCGCTCCGATCCGTCCCCGGGAAATCGGTTGGCGGTAGGCCACGACGGCCAAGGTCTCCAGGGAGGCCTGCGTCAGCTTGGCGGTCGCGCCCTCGAGGATGAAGCGCTCGACGGCCGCGGCATACTCTGGGCGGCTGTAGATCCGCCAGCCGCCGGCGACCTCGCGCAGGGCGAAGCCGCGGTCCGCATACTCCTGCTCCAAGGTGGCGAGGTGGCCCAGCACCTGCTCGAGCGTCACCTCCAGGGCGGTCGCGAGGGCGACCGGGGTCACTGGCTCGTCGGTGACCATGAGGATGGCCTCGATGGCCGCCTTCGCACCGCCGGGCATGGCGTCGATGTCCAAAGCCAGCGGTCCGTCGTCGGTCTCCTCCGGAGGCACCGGGTCCTGCGTCATGACTGGTCCTTCCTCGCCGGTTCGGCGGGGATGTCGTCGAATTCGTCGCTCACGGAGATCTCGCCCTCATCGCTGCCTGTCCAGCGAATCGTCAACTCCCCCAAGGCTTCTGCTTGCTCGAAGGCGATGCTCGCCTCGCGATAAAGCTCCAGCACCGCGAGGAAGCGCGCTACGATGACCAGGGTCGACTCGGCATCGGCGACCAGGGTGCGGAAGGTCGCCACCTGGGCGCGTCGCAGCCGCATGCCGATGATGGCCGCCTGTTCTTGGACGCTGACGGCTGGGGCGTGCAAGTGGTCGAGTCCGACCGTCGGCGCGGCCTTGGGGGTCAGGGCCCGGGCCGCGACCATCGCCAATTGTTCGGGGGTGATGCCAAGGACGAGTTCGGGCAGCAGGGCGGCATACCGCGGGTCGATGCCGGCCCGACGGGCCACCATGGCGCGGTTGACCGCGAGACGCTCCTCGAAGTCGTGGGCGATGTGCTTGAAAGCGCGATATTGCAGCAGCCGGGCGAAAAGCAGGTCCCGAGCCTCGATGAGCGCGAGATCCTCCTCGTCCTCGGGATCCAATTGCGGCAGCAGCCGGGCCGCCTTCAGATCCAGCAAGGTCGCCGCGACCAGCAGGAACTCGCTGGCCTGATCGAGATCCCAGTCGCCGCCCTCGCGCATCGTGCGCAGGTGCGCGAGGAACTCATCGGTGACCTTGGCCAGCGCGATCTCGGTGATATCGAGTTTGTGTTTGGCGATCAGGCCGAGCAGCAGATCGAAGGGTCCCTCGAAATTGTCGAGGTGCACCGAGAAAGAGTTCTGCGGAGCTCGGCGCGTGATGACCCCGCCCGGCACGGCCTGCGCGTCATAGGCCTGCGTGGGCAGGAGGGACTGGCTCACCGGCGCGGCCTCTAGGGGGCGCTGCCGCGGGCGATCAACTCGCGGGCGAGTTGACGGTAGGCATTGGCGCCCGAGTGTGCGCTGGCATAGCTCGTGATGGGTTCGGCCGCCAGGGTCGCGTCCGGGAACTTCACCGTCCGGGAGATGACGGTATGCAGCACCTGGTCCCCGAAGTGGGCCACCACCGACTCCACGACCTCGCGCGAGTGCAGGGTGCGCCCGTCATACATCGTCGCGAGGATGCCGTCGATCTGCAGGCGAGGATTGAGCCGGTCGATGATCTTTTCGATCGTCTCCACGAGCAGGGCGACGCCGCGCATCGCGAAATATTCGGTCTCCAGCGGGATGAGCACGCCGTGCGCGGCCGTCAGGGCGTTGACGGTGAGCAGCCCGAGCGAGGGCTGGCAGTCGATGAGGATGACGTCGTAGTCGTCCATGACCGGGCGCAGCACGCGGGTCAGGACTTGCTCGCGGGCGACCTCGCCGACGAGCTGGACCTCGGCCGCGGAGAGGTCGATATTCGCGGGGACGATGTCGATATTGGGCGTGCGCGTGTGCTGGATGACTTCGCGGATGTCGTGCCCGCGCTCGATCAGCAGGTTGTAGATCGTGACGTCGAGGTCGTTGCTGTTGACGCCCAAGCCAACCGAGAGCGCGCCTTGCGGGTCGAAGTCGACGAGCAAGACCTTGCGGCCATATTCGGCCAGCGCCGCGCCGAGGTTGATCGTCGTCGTCGTCTTGCCAACGCCGCCCTTTTGGTTGCACAAGGCGATGACGCGGGCCGGACCGTGGCTGGTCAGCGGCGCAGGCGCGGGGAAGGCGGGAAGCCGGCGCCCGGTCGGACCGTACTGGCCGATCTCGGCGTCCTCGGTGCCGGGCAGATGCTGCTCGGTTTGCTCCACCCGGTGACCTTATCAACTAGGCCGCTCGCGCTCAGCGGGCGCGTGGGTGGCTCCCGGCATACACCTCCCGCAACTGGGCGATCGTCACCTTGGTGTAGATCTGCGTGGTTGTGACCGAGGCGTGGCCGAGCAGTTCCTGGACGATCCGCACGTCCGCGCCGCCCTCCAGCAGATGGGTGGCGAAGGAGTGCCGGAGGGTATGCGGAGAGATCGCCTCCCCCAGGCCGGCCCGGTCGGCGGCGGCCTTGAGCAGGCCCCAGATGCCTTGCCGGGTCAGCCGGCCGCCGCGCTGGTTGAGGAAGAGGGCAGGGGTGCCGCGGCCCTGGACCGCGAGGGCCGGACGTGCGCGGGTGCGATAGGCGTCGAGGGCGACGGCGGCATACGACCCAAGCGGAACGATCCGTTCCTTCTCGCCCTTGCCGCGCAGCCGCAGGATCTCCCCGTCCCGGTCCAGGTCGTCCACATCAAGAGTGACGACCTCGGAGACGCGGGCGCCCGCGCCATACAGGACCTCCAGGACCGCCCGGTCGCGCAGGGCGGCCGGGGTGTCCCCCACGGCGGCCGCGTCGAGGAGGGCCTCGACCTGATCCAGCGGGATGGCTTTGGGCAGGCGCAGTGCGGCGCGCGGAGGGACGATGGGCTTGGCCGGGTCAGCGCTCAGGTCCCCCTCGATCGCGAGGAAGCGGTGGAAGGCGCGGACCGCGATCAGCGCGCGGGCGGAGGAGGAGGCGGCGAGCGGCGGGTGGTCCTCGTCGCCGGTGCGCAAAGCCGCGAGGTGATCGCTGACGTGGGCGCTGGTCACGTGGGCGGGGTCGGTGATGCCCAGGGCGTTCAGGCGTGCCACATAGCGCGACACATCGCGCTGATACGCGGCGAGGGTATGCCGACTGAGCCCGCGCTCGACGTCGAGGTGGGTCAGCCAGTCCCGCAGGGCCCGATCCAGCGGGTCTGTTGTCGCACCTAGCATGACTGGACCCGGCGGGGCGAGGTGGGCTTAGCCGAACTCGGCCAGACCGCCGCGAGCTTGGTCGAGCCAGGCGCGCTGTGCATCCAACTTGGCCTGCACGTCGGCGATCTTCTTGGCATTGCCCTTGGCCTGGGCATCGGCGAGATCGGTCTCCAGTTTGGCGACCGAAGCCTCCAACTGGGTGGCGAGCGACTGGGCTCGGGCGGTGACTTCCGGATTGGTCCGGCGCCACTTCTTGTCCTCGGCCTCGCGGATCGCGGCCTCGATGCGGCGCAGGCCCTTTTCGGTGCGCTCGATGTCGGCGCGCGGCACCTTGCCGGCGGCCTCCCAACGGTCTTGGATGCCGCGCAGTGCGGACTTCGCCGACTCCAGATTGGTCACCGGAAGCAGCTTCTCGGCTTCGGCGAGCAGGCCCAGCTTGACATCGAGGTTCTTGCGGAATTCCTCGTCCTCGGCCGCAACGACCTGGTCCTTGGCCGCGAAGAAGCTGTCCTGGGCGGCCTTGAAACGGGCCCAAAGGGCGTCGTCCTCGGACCGCGAGGCACGCCCCGCGACGCGCCACTGGTCCATCAGCCGCTTGAAGGCGCCTGCTGTCGGGGCCCAGTCGGTGCTGGTCGAGAGCTTCTCGGCCTCGGCGACCAGCTTCTCCTTCGCGCCCTTGGCGGCGCCGCGGGTCGCCTCGACCTCGGCGAAGTGGCTGCGCCGGGCCTTGTCGAAGGAGTTGCGCGCCTTGGAGAAGCGCTGCCACAAGGCCGCCTCGGACTCCTTGTCCAACCGGGCGCCCGAGCGCTGCTGCTCCTTCCACGAGTCCAGGAGGGAGCGCATGGTGGCACTTGAGGTCTTCCACTGGACCTTCTCCAGCGGCTGCGCGGCAATCGCCTCAGCCTCGCTGACCAGTCCTTCGCGCACGGTCAGCGCTTCGGCTCGGGCGGCAGCGCGGGCGGCGGATTCGGTTTCGCGGCGGACGCTGATCTGGGACTCGACACCCTCGACAAGGGTGTTCAAGGCGGCGAGGTCGCCGACGACATTGGCCTCGCCGATGTGCGTCCGCAGGCCCGATAGGCCCTCGGCGAGATCCTTGCTCGTGACCTCCGGCAGTCCGGCGCGTTGGTGCAGCAGGTCGGCGGCGGCATACAACTCGTCATACTTCCGGGCGAAGTACTGCAGTGCGTCGTCCGCCCCCGCGCCGGGATAGGACCCGACGGCCCGCTCGCCCTCGCCATCGCGGACATAGACCGTGCCGTCCTCGCCGACGCGGCCGAAGCGCGCCGAATCCGACGGGGTGTGGGCCTGGACCACGGACGCGGCCGGTGGCTTGGGTCGGGCCGCGAACATCTTCGGGCTGGGCGCCGCGGGGGCGGCGGCCGGTGGTGGGGCCTGGGCCTCGGACGCCTGCGCGACCGGCTCCTCGTCGGGCGCTTCCTGCGCGACCGGCTCCTCGTCGGGCGCTTCCTCGGCCACCGGCTCGGCAGAGTTCACATCGGCCTCGGGTGCTGCCTCGGGCTCCTCAACAACGAAATCGGTGACCGATGCCTCGGCCGTCGGCTGTGCAGCGGCGCCCTCGACCGTGTCCTCTGCCAGTGCCGCGGTGGATGATTCCGCCTCGACGGCGGGCTCTGCGGGCGCGGTCAGCTCGACCTCTGGGGTCGGGTCGGTCGGCTCGGCACCCGGGGTGCTCGGGTTGTCGGTCACTGCTCAGCCCTTCGTTTCGGTCGTCACCGAGAGCGTACTGATCGGCAGCGCCGGCGCGACGCCGTCCGTTCCAACCCCGCCCGCGGCGATCTTGTCCACAATATCCATCCCCGCCGTGACGGTTCCGAATATGGAGTAGCCGCCGCCATCGGTCGGCAGGTCGGAATCCTTGTAGACGATGAAGTATTGACCGCCATTGCTGTTCGGGTCATCGGTTCGTGCCATGGCGACCGTGCCTCGCGGATACGTGCCGTCAGCCGGCGGGTTCTCGATCCCGTAGCCGTACCCAGGATTGCCCGAACCGCCTCCGGTGGGGTCGCCGCACTGCAGAACGAAGATGCCTTGCACCGTGAGCCGGTGGCAGGGCGCATCCTTCCAATAGCCGACCTGCGCTAGTTGGACGAAGGACGCCACGGTCTTGGGTGCCTTGGCCCCGTCCAGCGTGAGTTCGATTGTGCCGCAGTTGGTTTCCAGCTGGGCGACGACGGTCTTGCCCGTCACAGCGCTCACCTCATCCGCGCTCGGCGCGCTCAGCTTGCCCTCGGTATTCGGCACCGCGGGAGGAGCCGTGCAGCCGGCCGCGAGCGAGGCAGGGGCCGCTGAGGTCGAGGAGGACGAGGCGCCAGCGGACTTGTCGTCCTTGCCCAGTTTTCCGGCCAGCAGAATGAAGCCGCCGATGACCGCAAGCAGCGCGACCACCACCGCCGCGACCTGCGCATTCCTCTTACGTTCCGCCTCTTGGCGCACCAGATTGGCCTGCTGACGTTCATACCGCCGCTTGGCCCGAGCGCGCTCCTGCTCCTTCGTCACGCGCCACAGTGTATGGAGCCGCGCGGGCACGACCGCGCGATAACCGCCGGATAGGGTCGGGCCTCGTGTTCATGTTGAGCTTCCCGGCGGCCGCCTTCGCGACCAATTGCTATGTCATCGCCACAGCCCCCGGTCAGGAGTGCCTGGTCGTCGATCCGGGCATCGGGGTGCTCGATAGCCTGCAAGCGGTCTTCGCCGAACACCGATTGCGTCCCGCCGCCGTGCTCCTGACCCACGGCCACCTGGACCACGTCTATTCCGTCACTCCGGTATGCGGTGGCGAGGCTCCCGCGGTGCTTCCGGCATACATCCACGAGCAGGACCGCTATCGCCTCCAGGACCCGATCCGCTTGCTCGACCCCATGCTCGTGTTGGCCTTTGAGCAGCAGTTCGGCGCGAAGGCGACGTGGAGCGAGCCGAGCGAGGTCGTCACGGTCGGAGATGACGAGCGAGTCAGCATTGCCGGGATCGACCTGCGCACCCTGCATGCCCCCGGCCACACCGAGGGCTCAGTGATGTTCGGGATCGAGGCGGTGCCGGGCGGCATACCCGAGGGCCTGGATCGCACGATGCTCACCGGTGACGTCCTGTTCGCCGGCGCGATCGGGCGCACCGACCTGCATGGCGGCAGCGACGTGGCGATGCAGAACTCGCTGCGCGAAGTGGTCTATCCGCTGCCCGACTCCACCCTGCTGCTGCCCGGCCACGGCCCGGCGACCACGATGGAAAGGGAGCGCGCCACCAATCCGTATTTGCGAGGATTGCGCCCGTGAGCAAGATCGCCCCGATTTCCGGTTTCCCGGAGTACTCCCCCGCCCAGCGCATCGTCGAACAACGCTTCCTCGACGTCATCCGGGAGACCTTCGAGCTTCACGGTTTCGCCTCGATCGAGACCCGCTCCATCGAGCCGGTCGAGCGGCTTGCGAGCCAGGGCGAAGACGCGGATAAGGAAATTTATGGCGTGCAGCGCCTGGCCGACGGCGCGAGCGACGCGAAGTGGGGGCTGCACTTCGACCTGACCGTGCCCTTTGCGCGCTATGTCCTCGAGAATGCCGGGACCCTGGAATTTCCGTTCCGCCGCTATCAGATCCAGAAGTCGTGGCGCGGCGAGCGGCCCCAGGAAGGGCGGTATCGGGAGTTCACGCAAGCGGACATCGATGTCGTCGATGTCGGGGCGTTGGCGCCGCACTTCGAGGCCGAGATGCCGCTGGTGATCGCCGATGTCTTCGCGAAGTTCCCAATCGGTGAGTTCGTCATCCGGGTCAACAACCGCAAGCTCGCCAATGGCTTCTATGCCGGGCTGGGCATCAAGGACTTGCAGGGCACGCTGCGCGCGGTCGACAAGCTGGACAAGATTGGTGCTGAGGCGGTACGTGCGCTGCTCCTGGAGCGTGGCCTGACGGCCGAGCAGGCCGACGGCTGCCTGCGGCTGGCGCAGATCAGTAGCGTCGACACCTCCTTCGTTGAGCAGGTTCGCACGCTCGGCGTGTCGAATCCGATGCTCGACGAGGGGCTGGAGTCGCTGGCGCAGGTCGTCGAGTTCGCTGCCGCGAATGCGCCGGGCAAGGTGGTGGCCGATCTGAAGATCGCCCGCGGCCTCGACTACTACACGGGCACCGTCTATGAGGTGCAATTGGTCGGGCGCGAGGATTGGGGCACCGTGAGCGCGGGCGGCCGCTATGACGCCCTCGCCTCCGACGGCCGCACGACATACCCCGGGGTCGGCATCTCGATCGGGGTCACCCGCATCCTCGGGCTGCTCTTCGGCGCCGGCGAACTCAGCGCCTCCCGCTCCACCCCGGCGGCCGTGCTCGTCGCCGTCAACGACGAGGCCGGGCGGGCCAACTCCACGGCCATCGCGACCGCGCTGCGGGCCCGCGGCATACCCTGCGAGGTCGCGCCGAAGGCGGACAAATTCGGCAAGCAGATCCGGTATGCCGACCGCCGCGGCATCCCTTACGTCTGGTTCCCCCGCGACGACGGCGACCAGGTCAAGGACATCCGCTCCGGCGATCAGGTCGCCGCCGACCCGGCCACCTGGTCCCCGCCCCCTGCCGACCTGCGCCCCGCCGTGCTGGCGGCCGGGGTCGGCGGGGTCGACTAACCTCTGCTAGACGGTATGGGGGTGCCCCCGGGTTGGGGGTTGCGGGCCGGGGCCTCGCGCACAACGCTCGTGGGTTACCGAGCGGAGGGTTTCTCGGCTCGGCCTATCCGACAATGTGGGAGGCCCCGGTGAGTGGTCATCGTACGAGTGTGGGTTTGGATGTGCATGCGCGGTCGGTGGTAGCGGCGGCGTTGGATGGTGCGACGGGTCAGGTGTGGCAGGCCCGGTTCGGCGGGCCGCATGAGGTGGATCCGTTGCTGGCGTGGCTGGGCGAGCTCCCGGGGCCGGTGGCGACGGTGTATGAGTCGGGTCCGACGGGGTTCGGGTTGTATCGGGCGTTGACGGCGGCCGGGGTGACGGCGTCGGTGGCGGCCTCGTCGAAGTTGTTACGGGCTCCGGGTGATCGGGTCAAGACCGATCGTCGGGATGCGTTGTTGCTGGCGCGGATGCTGCATTTGGGTGAGGTGACGCAGGTCGTGGTGCCCAGTGTCGCGGTCGAGGATGCCCGGGAGTTGGTGCGGGCTCGTGAGGACGTGCGCGGGGTGTTGCAGGCGGGGCGGCAGCGGCTCTCGAAGATGCTGTTACGGCAGGGGCTGCTGTATCCGGGGGCGACGACCTGGACGGTCGCGCATGATCTGTGGCTGCGTCAGCAGTGGCGTGAGTTCCAGCGCTCGGGCGGGCCGGGGCTCGCGGCGGCCTTCGAGGACGCGTACACCGGGATGATGCAGGCTAAACAGCGTCGTGACGCGTTGGATGTCCGGATCCGCCAGGCCGCGCTAGAAGGCGAGTTTTCAGACCTGGTGACCCGCCTGTGTTGCCTGCGCGGGATCGACCTGATCACCGGGCTGGCGCTCGTGGTCGAGATCGGGGACTGGGACCGGTTGACCGGTGCCCGGATCGGGTCGTATCTCGGGCTCGTGCCCAGCGAGTACTCCAGCGGCGCCTCGCGTGCTCAGGGCGGGATCACCAAGACCGGGAACAGCCACGCCCGCCGGCTGCTGGTGGAGGCGGCGTGGCACCACAAGAAGCCGTACCGGCCCGGTCCAGCGCTCCAAGCCCGCTGGGCCAAAGCACCCGGCCCGGTGGTCGCCCGAGCTGACCAGGCGAACCGACGCCTCAATGGTCGCTGGGCAGCATTCGAGGCGCGGAAGAAGAAGCGCACCACCGCGGTCGTCGCGGTCGCCCGTGAACTCGCCGGACACGCCTGGGCGTTGGCCGTCATGGACTAACGTCCGCCACGCGTTTCGTTCTCGCCCAACCCGATCCGGGAACCCGGTAGCGCCGGGAGCACCCCACGATTCTGCTCTGAGCAGCCCCCGCGGCCACGCTCGCTCTTAGACCCGTGGCAAGGCTCCCTTCGAAGCACCGTCCTGCGGTAACCAACCCGCGCATATCAGACTGACAGCGCCGTCGACAGACACGCCGACCCCCCGGACCCAGCCCGAGAACGAATAGAGCGCCGCCGAGCAGCCAGCCCGGCGGCGCTCACCCCTGCCCCTTGACAAACACACCCCCCATATCAGCAGAGGCTTCGTGGGAGCCCGGCGGGCCGACGCGTCACTCAGAGCTTGTCGACGGTCTGGGTGTTGGGGTCGTTGACGCTGAAGGTGTTGCACTTGTTGATGTCGGAGGCCTTCATGCCCTGGATGAACCAGCGCTGACGGGCCTCGGACGAGCCGTGCGTCCAGTTCTCGGGCGTCACGCGGCCCTGGGTCTTGGCCTGGATGTTGTCGTCACCGACGGACTCAGCAGCCGACAGGGCGTCGCGAATGTCGGTCTCGGTCAGCGGCTTCAGGAAGGTGTTACCCTGCGCGTCCTTGGTGGTGGAGGCGTGCTGCGCCCACATGCCGCCGAAGCAGTCCGCCATCAACTCGATGCGCACGGCACCGGAGTCCTCGCCCTTCGGGTCCTGCTGGGCGCGGCCGAGCAAGCCGAGGACGTTCTGGATGTGGTGGCCGTATTCGTGCGCGACGACATACTCCTGAGCGAGCGGGCCCGTTGAGGAGCCGAACTGCTGCTCGAGGATGTCAAAGAAGCTCGCGTCGATGTAGATCGACTCATCGAGCGGGCAGTAGAACGGCCCGACCTGGTTTGAGGCGGTGCCACACGCCGACTGGGTGGCCTGGGTGTAGATGATGGTCTTCGGCTCGCGGAACTGTTTGCCGTAGCGGGGCAATTCCTCCGACCAGAAGGCTTCGGCCGAGTTGACGGTGCCGACGATGCGGCACTCGACATATTTGTTGGCGTCCGCGCCGGTCTTGCACTGTTCCTTGATCGCGCTGGAGTTGACGTCTTGCGCCCCGGTGTCCTGGGTGGTCCCGCCCGGGAGTTGGCTCGGATCGCCGCCGAGCAGCATCGTCAAGATCGCGATGATCAGGCCGAGGATGCCACCGCCGACGACCATGCCGCCGCGGCCACCGCCGCCCCCGCCACCGCCGACCGAGGAGGTGTCCAGTTGGACGTTCTCGTTGAAACTCATGCAGGGTGACCTTTCGCGGCCCGGGAGCCGGTTCGGCCCCATGGTGATGGCGCTCTAGACTAACTGGCTGGGTGCTCAGCGTGTTCCCTGACGCACCCCAATCGACCCCGTTTGTTATGCGGCGCGCCCGCGTGCCCGCCGCCCGAGGAGTATGCCGTGATCGCCGTCAGCGAGCTTGAGCTGCGCGTCGGCTCCCGACTCCTGTTGGACGAGGCGACCTTCCGCATCAATCCTGGTGACCGGGTCGGCCTCGTGGGGCGCAATGGCGCCGGCAAGACGACGCTGTCCAAGGTGCTGGCGGGGGAGTCCCTGCCGGCCGCCGGGACCTTCACGTCGTCTGGGTCTGTTGGCTACCTGCCGCAGGATCCGCGGACAGGCGATCTGACGGTCACCGGGCGGGACCGCATACTTTCCGCCCGCGGGCTCGACGCCATCGTGCGCGATCTGCGCAAGGCCGAGTTCGCGATGGCGGCCGCCACCGAGGAGGCACGGGAGAAGGCGATGCGCCGCTACTCCCGCCTGGATGCTGAGTTCACCGCTGCCGGTGGGTATGCCGCGGAGTCCGAGGCCGCGTCCATCGCGGCTGCACTTGGGCTCTCGGAGCAGCAACTCGATCAGGAAATCGGGACGCTGTCCGGTGGCCAGCGGCGCCGAATCGAGTTGGCGCGCATTCTCTTTTCCGGTGCCTCGACTCTGCTGCTGGATGAGCCGACAAACCACCTGGATGCCGATTCCATCATCTGGCTGCGCGACTATCTCAAGGGTTATCCCGGCGGACTGGTCGTCATTTCGCACGATGTCGACCTGCTGCAGGTCGTCGTCAATCGGGTCTTTCACCTCGATGCGAATCGGGCGGTTATCGACATCTATAACGTCGGGTGGAAGGCCTACCTCGAGCAGCGCGAGACCGACGAGAAGCGGCGCAAGCGTGAGTACGCGAACGCGCAGAAGAAGGCGTCTGCTCTGTTGGAGCAGGCCGAGAAGATGCGCGCGAAGGCGACCAAGGCCACTGCGGCCCAGAACATGATCCGGCGCGCTGAGCGCATGCTCGCCGGGGTCGAGGGGGAGCGGACGCACGACCGCGTCGCGAAACTGCGTTTCCCCGAACCGTCGCCGTGCGGTCGCACGCCATTACGCGCCTCGGGGCTCTCACGGTCATATGGCTCAACGGAGGTCTTCACCGATGTCGACCTGGCCATCGACCGCGGGTCGAAGGTCGTCGTCCTCGGGCTCAATGGCGCAGGAAAGACGACCCTCCTGCGGATTCTGGCCGGCATCGACGAGCCAGACACCGGCCAGGTCGAGCCCGGGCATGGGCTGAAGATCGGCTACTACGCGCAGGAGCATGAGAACCTCGACCTCTCGCGCACCGTGCTCGCCAATATGAAGTCCGCCGCCCCTGACCTCGGCGAGACCGAGGTCCGCAAGGTGCTGGGCTCGTTCCTCTTCGTCGGCGATGACGTCGAGAAGCCGGCTCGCGTATTGTCGGGCGGCGAGAAGACGCGCTTGTCGCTGGCTCTGCTTGTCGTGTCATCCGCGAATGTGCTGCTACTGGACGAGCCAACGAACAACCTCGACCCGGCCTCCCGCGAAGAGATCCTGGGGGCGTTGTCGACCTACAAGGGCGCCGTCGTCCTGGTCACCCACGACGAAGGCGCCGTTGTCGCCCTCTCGCCCGAGCGCATCCTGCTCCTCCCCGATGGCGTCGAGGACCTCTACGGCCCCGACTACCTCGACCTCATCGCCCTGGCGTGAGCGCGATCACTCTAATTTCGTGGCACGGCACGTGTCCGCATAAACACCGCGGTTGATCTCAGCCTGATTTCCCAGGAGCGAGGGTAAAGCCAATCTCGCAAATCGCGGTTGACCAACGCTACCTGGTCAACCAGACTAGGGTGCGTGACCACGCATACCGTCCAATCGGCCAAGACCCACCTATCTCGGTTGCTCCACGAGGTTGAGCTGGGTGGCGAGGTGACGATCTTGCGGGGTGAGGTGCCGGTGGCCCGACTGGTGCCGATAGCGGCTCCGCCTCACCGGAAGTTCGGAAATATGCAGTTCGAGGTCCCGGATGATTTCGATGCACCATTGAGCGAAGATGAGCTGTCCGAGTGGGAGTGAACTACCTGCTTGACACGCATGTGCTGCTCTGGCTACTCGGCGCGCCGCATCGCGTTCCGGTGGCCGTCCGTGAACACCTAGCTAACCCCAACGACACGCTCCTTGTTTCCGCGGTGTCTGCGCTGGAAATCGCGACAAAGACCCGCGTTGGCAAGCTAGATGACCTAGGCCTGGTCGCGTCGTGGCCACGTCGCATCCGGGAGATCGGGGCGACGGAGCTAGCCATAACCAGTATCCACGCCCTCACCGCGGGCTCAATGCCGTGGGCGCATCGCGATCCATTCGACAGGCTCCTCGCTGCTCAAGCCATTCACGAAGGAGCCACACTGGTCACGGCGGATCAGGCCTTCCGTGGGCTACCCGCACCGCGGACGCTGAAGTGGTGATGGCCTCAAGGACACAGGACCGTCCACATAATGTCGCGTTATTGAATCCATAACGCGACCGAGTATTCTTCTCGGCGTGACCGAGACGATCAAGCGGCCGACGCGGACGCAGCAGACGGGGGCGTGGGCGGACGGGGACCGCACGCCGCTCAACGGCAACGAAGTGCTCAAGCAGGCCGACGACGCCCTCAATGTGCGCCAGCGCATCATCGACATCTACTCCAAGCAGGGCTTCGCCAGCATCCCGGGGGATGACCTGCGAGGCCGGTTCCGGTGGATGGGGCTCTATACCCAGCGCAAGGAGGGCATCGACGGCGGCCAGACGGCGACACTGGAGCCCGAGGAGTTGGACGCCGAATACTTCATGATGCGCGTCCGCAGCGACGGCGGCATCCTCTCCACCGAGCAACTGCGCACCATCGGCCAGATCAGCACCGACTTCGGCCGCGACACCGCGGACATCTCGGACCGCCAGAACATCCAATTGCACTGGATCGGCATCGAGGACGTCCCGGAGATCTGGGATCGGCTGGAGCGGGTGGGACTGCATACCCTCGAAGCCTGCGGCGACGCGCCCCGCGTCATCATCGGCTCACCCGTCGCCGGCATCGCGGCGGACGAGATCGTCGACGGCACCTGGGCGATCGAGCAGATCCGCAGCAAGTACATCGGCAGCCCCGAGTTCTCCAACCTGCCACGCAAGTTCAAGACCGCCATTTCCGGCTCGCCTGCCATGGACGTTGTCCACGAGATCAACGACGTCTCGTTCGTGGGCGTTAACCACCCCGAGTTGGGGCCGGGCTTCGACCTGTGGGTCGGCGGCGGACTCTCGGTGGCACCGATGTTCGCCAAGCGGCTCGGCGCCTTCGTCCGGCTGGAGCAGGTCCCCGACGTTTGGGCCGGCGTCATCGGCATCTTCCGCGACTATGGCTACCGCCGCCTCCGCAACCGCGCCCGCCTGAAGTTCCTCATGGCCGATATCGGCCCGGAGAAGTTCCGCGACATCCTCGAGACCGAGTACCTCGGCTACAGCCTGCCCGACGGCCCCGAGCCAGTCACCCCGCCGGACGGCCACCGCGATCACGTCGGGGTGCACAAGCAGAAGGACGGCAAGGTCTGGATCGGCACGGCTCCGATCGCCGGCCGGGTCAGCGGCACCATCCTGCGGGAGGTCGCCGACCTCGCCGAGCGGTATGGCAGCACCCGCATCCGCCTCACGCCGCACCAAAAGTTGCTCGTCCTCGACATCGAGGAAGCCGATGCGACGGCGATCATCGAGGAGCTCGCGGCATACGACCTGATCGCGAAGCCGAGCGTTTATCGCCGAAATGTGCTGGCCTGCACCGGGATCGAGTATTGCAAGCTCGGCCTCACCGACACCAAGGACCGGGCCCGCAAGGTCGTCGTCGAATTGGAGCGCCGCCGCCCGGAGATGGACGTCCCCTTCGGCATTCACGTCAACGGTTGCCCCAACGCGTGCGCGCGCACCCAGGTCGGCGATATCGGCCTCAAGGGCATGGTCCAGCGCGACGAGAACGACGAACTTCAGGAGGTCTTCCAGGTCCATCTGGGCGGCGGCTTGGGCGTCCAGCCCTCCCTCGCCCGCAAGACCCGCGCGCTGAAGGTTGCCGCCGAAGACCTGCCCGACTACATCGACCGCGTCGCCGGCCGATATCTCGAACAGCGCTCTGCCGGTGAAAGTTTCGCGGTCTGGGCGCACCGAGCAGACGAGGAGGACTTGCGGTGAGCGCCATACCCACCGAAAACCTCACGCACGAGATCGAGACCTTTCTCACCCGGGAGCGGGAGGCCACGACCTACGAGGACAAGGTCGCTCTTGGACGCGAGGTGCTCGCCTGGGCCCACCACACCTATGGCGATTCGCTCACCATCGCCAGCTCGATGGGCGATGAGATCCTGCTCCATCTGGCGGGCACCACGGCGCCTGGCTTCGACGTCTTCTTCCTCGACACCGGCTATCACTTCGCCGAGACCCTCGGCACGCGGGATGCGTATGAAGTGATGCTGCCGCTGCGGATCCGCACGGTCCATCCGCGCGAAAGCGTTGCGCGCCAAGACATTCGTTTTGGTGAGCGGCTCCACGCACGCAATCCAGACCTGTGCTGCCGGATGCGCAAGGTCGCGCCGCTCAACGCCGCGCTCGAGGGGTATGCCGCGTGGGTTACCGGCGTCCGCCGCGCCGACGCCGCGACCCGCACCGACGCGCAGCTCATCGAGTGGGACGCCAAGCGCTCCATGATCAAGATCAATCCAGTGGTCGGCTGGTCTCACGATGAGGTGGATCGGTATGCCGCGGAGCACGGAGTCTTCCTGAATCCGTTGCGGGAGCTGGGCTTTGCCTCGATTGGTTGCGCTCCCTGCACCCGTCCTGTGGGCGTGGGCGAGGACCCTCGAGCCGGACGGTGGGCCAATTCCGACAAGGTCGAATGCGGGTTGCACATATGAGCGCGCCGGACTATCCCATCACTCTCGATGTCACTGGTCGACGGGTGCTCGTCGTCGGGGCCGGACCGGTTGCCGAGCGTCGAGTCCGCCGGTTGCTCACGGCGGGCGCCTTGGTCGATGTCATCGCACCGCGCGCGACGGAAGGCATCACTGAACTGTCCGCGAGCGGCGAAATCGACTGGTTCGACCGCGAGTTCGATATCGCAGATCTCGTCACGCCCAAGCGAGCCTGGTTGGTGCACACCGCCACCGGCATCTCCGGCGTGGATGACTGGGTCGGGAATGCCGCTGCGGCAGAAGCGATCTGGTGCGTCCGCGCTGCAGACTCCGAGAAGTCCGCAGCGTGGATGCCGGCCGTCGGAGTCGGCAGGGGAGACGCCGACGGCCTCCAGGTTGCGGTGACCGGTGGGGGAGACCCCCGCCGATCCACTGCCCTGCGGGACGCCATCCTCATCGGTATGGAGACGGGCGAGCTGCCGGTTGCCCGGGTTCGTGGCACTGCCGCCGCGACGACGCCGACGCAGGGGCGGGTTGCCCTGGTCGGCGGCGGCCCTGGCGCTGACGACCTCATCACCGTCCGGGGACGCCGCCTGCTGGCCCAGGCGGATGTCGTCGTCACCGACCGGCTGGGCGCGACGGGCCTCCTATCTCAACTGCCCGAGCGCACCAAGGTGATCAACGTCGGCAAGACGCCCCGCCACCACCCGGTGCCACAGTTCGACATCAACGAGATCCTCGTCCGCGAAGCTAAGGAGGGCCAACTCGTCGTTCGGCTCAAAGGCGGCGATCCCTTCATTCTCGGGCGCGGCGGCGAGGAGATGCTGCACTGTGCGGCACACGGCATACCCGTCGAGGTGGTGCCCGGCGTGACCTCCGCGGTGTCGGTCCCCGCGGCCGCCGGCATCCCCGTGACCCAGCGCGGCATCACGGCGTCCTTCGTCATGGCCTCAGCGCATGACGGGCCGGAACACGTTCTCGCAGCGGCACGTTCGGCCGCTCCGGACGCAACCCTCGTGCTGCTGATGGGCGTCAGCCGGCTCGCGGATACCGCCACTGGCCTGATCGCCGCCGGTCGTGCCCCGCAGACCCCGGTGGCCCTGATCGAATCCGGCTGGACGCCGCGCCAGCGCACGACGACCACGACCCTCGAACGCGCCGCCGCCGACGCCGAGGCGGCCCTGGTCCGGTCACCGGCGGTCATCGTCATCGGCGAGGTCGTCGCCGTCCGCGACGAGTTGCTCGCCCTCGGCGTCGCGAACCTGTGACCGCGGAGACGGCCCCCGCGGGCCAGGATGTTGTGCTGCTCGCCCACGGCTCGCCGGACCCGAGGCACGCGCGCGACGTCGCGGCGCTGCGGGGTCGCGTGGCGGCGGCTGCGCCGCATCTGAGGGTGCGGGCGGCATACCTCGACCACCACGGGCCGAGCGTTGGCGAGACAGCCCGTGACCTGGCCGGGCACGACGGCGAAATCACCCTCGTCCCTGTGCTCCTGACCCGCGCGTTCCACGCTCGGGTGGACATCCCTGCCGCCGCAACAGAACTCAGCGAGGGGTCGGGTCGATGCGTCCGGATCACCGATGCGCTCGGCCCTGACCCGTTGCTGGCCCGCGCGCTGGAAGAACTTCTGGCGCAGCGCAGCGAGTGCCAGGTCGTGGTCTTCCTCGCCGGCTCCTCCCGTCATGACGCCGTGGACGACCTCATCCGCTCCCTCACGATGAGCCTGACGCCGGAGCGCGCCTACGCGTTCGCCACACTCGACGACTACCTCCCCCTGCCGGCAGCGCTGAAGGGGCTCGGTCGGGCCGCGGACACCATCGCTGTCAGCGCGATGATCGCCGACGGTGTGCTGCGCGATCGGATGGTGCGCCGGAGCGCAGAGCACGGCATACCCTTCGCCGACGGCGTGCTGGCCCAGACCGATGCCCTCACCGAACTGGTGCTGCGGCGGATCGAGCGCGGCTGAGGGAATCGCTGTCGGCCCCGAGGGGTTGACTAGCCCTATGAGCGCGAGTCCCTGGCAGGTGATGCACAGCCTCACGCGCGACGGGAGCGTGGCTGACACCAAACTGCCGGCAGGCACGGCGAAGCGGGTGCTGGCATATGCCCGCCCCATGCGGGCGGTGATCGCGGCCTTCCTCGTGCTGGTCGTCGCGGACGCCCTATTCGTCGTGGCGGCACCGCTTCTGCTGGCCCGGCTCGTCGACCACGGAGTCATCCCCGGCGACCGGAGTGTCGTCACCACGCTGGCGCTGCTCGTCGCCGCCATCGCTGTGCTCGATGCCGTCGTCACCGTCGTCTCTCGGTGGTATTCCGCCCGCATCGGCGAGGGCTTGATCTTCGCCCTGCGCAGTGAAGTCTTCAGTCACGTTGTGCGACAACCGATTGCGTTCTATACCCGCGCGCAGACAGGCGCCCTGGTCAGTCGCGTCAACAATGACGTCATCGGGGCGCAGCAGGCCTTCACCTCGGTGCTGTCCAGCGTCGTCGGCAACCTCGTCTCCCTCACCCTCATCCTCGCCGCGATGATCGTGCTGTCGTGGAAGCTCACGCTTGCGGCGCTGCTGCTCGTGCCCTTTTTCCTGCTGCCGGCGAAATGGATGGGCCGCCGCCTCGCCGCTCTTTCGCACGAGCAGATGAATCTCAACGCCGAGATGGGCACCCACATGACCGAGCGCTTCAATGTCGGCGGCGCCCTGCTCGTCAAGCTCTTCGGCGACCTCGATCGGGAGGATCGGGAGTATGCCGAACGGGCCGCCCGGGTGCGCGATATCGGGATCAAGATCGCGATGAACCGCACCGTGCTCTTCGTCGCCCTGAGCTTCATAGCCTCGCTGGCGACGGCGATGGTCTATGGCGTCGGCGGCCTGATGGCCATCGACAAAACCCTGACGGTCGGCACCCTGATCGCTCTCGCGGCGCTGCTGGCCCGCCTCTATGGGCCGCTCACCACCTTGAGCAATGTACGCGTCGACATCATGACCGCGCTGGTGTCCTTCAGCCGCGTCTTCGAGATCCTCGACCTGCGGCCGTCAATTCAGGAGGCCCCCGACGCGCGGCCTCTACCCGGTGGCGCTGTTGCGGTAGACGTCGAGAAGGTCTCCTTCGGCTATCCCGGGGCCGACGAAGTCTCGCTGCGATCCCTGGAGACCTCCGCGGCCGGTGACCGGACCCGCGGCGCAACGGTCCTGCGTGACATCACCTTCCGTGCCGAGCCCGGTGAGCTCGTCGCGCTCGTCGGTCCCTCCGGCGCCGGGAAGACCACGATCACGAATCTCCTCGCCCGCCTCTACGACCCGACATCTGGCTTCGTGCGCCTGCAGGGGATCGACCTGCGCGACGCGACGCTCGCCTCGGTCACCGCCTCCGTGGGCGTCGTCACGCAGGAGAGCCATCTCTTCCACGACACCATCCGCGCCAATCTGCTGTATGCCCGCCCCGACGCCACCGAGGCCGAGATGCGCGACGCCCTCCGCGCCGCGCAGATCCTGCCGCTGATCGATTCCCTGCCGCAGGGGCTAGACACCGTCGTCGGCGACCGCGGCTACCGCCTCTCAGGCGGCGAGAAGCAGCGCGTCGCCATCGCGCGACTGCTGCTCAAAGGCCCGGGCCTGCTCGTCCTCGATGAGGCCACGGCTCACCTGGACAGCGAGTCCGAGCTAGCGGTTCAGAAAGCTCTAGATACCGCCCTGCACGGCCGCACGGCGATCGTCATCGCCCACCGCCTGTCCACCATCCGCCGGGCCGATCAGATCCTCGTCGTCGCCGACGGTCGCATCGTCGAGCGTGGCCGTCACCACGAATTGCTCGCCGCCGACGGACTGTATGCGGACCTGTACCGCACCCAGTTCCTCGACGACGCGCCGGTGCCGGGCTAAGCAGCTATTCGTCCTCTTCGTCCCAGATCCGGGTCTTCTTGACCTTGGGCGGCCGCGGGGTGCTGGCGGTCGCGTCCCCCTCACGGCGCAGCCCAAAGAAGATCAGGATGAAGCCCAAGGGCACCGTCATCCACCATTGATAGGCATAGGCCTGATGCGCTCCCAGGCTGCGGTCGGGCCTGCCGAGTGGCGCCGGCGCCGGGGGCGCCGTGGTCGTGCCGGTCACCCCGTCCCGCTCCAACTGCACATACCCGCCCAGCAGCGGGAGTCCCAGCGCTTTCGAGGCATCCGCCAGGCTGATGCTCGCGATCTGGCCCGGTGTCGTGGCCTTGTCCCGAGACTTCTCGCCCGGCCGCACCCATCCGGTCAGCGTCACGTCGCCGGCCGGTGGCGGTGCGTATGCCGGCACGTCCGCAGCCCCCTTCTCGCCCAACGGAATCCAGCCGCGATCGATGAGCACGACGGAACCGGTGTCGAGGGTGAAGGGGGCCAGCACGTCATACCCCACATCCCCGTCAAGCGTTCGTCCGCGGACGACAAGCCGCTCGGCACCATAGCTGCCGCGGGCCGACACCTTGGTCCACTCCTGCCCGATCGGCAGCGGGCTCGCGGACAGCACGGACTGCGCCGGGACTGGTGCCGCGTTGTAGTGCGCCGAGATCCGCTCGTTGCGCTCGACCTTCGCCAGGTGGCGGCCGTACTGCCAGTGCCCGAGGTGATAGGCCGCGACGGCATACAGGCACGCCAGGAGGAGGGCGCCCAGCCAGCGAGGAGTCAGCAGGCGGCGGAGCACCTGGCAACCGTAACAACTTAGAGTGGGACGTTATGACCGACCTGCCCATGCCGAGCGTGCGTCCGCCGGCGCCGCCCGGACCGGCGGACGGGCCCCTCGTGGACACCTTCGGGCGCATCGCGAAAGACCTGCGGGTGTCGGTCACCGATCGGTGCAATCTGCGCTGCACCTATTGCATGCCGGCCGAGGGCCTGCCGTGGCTGCCCAAGCCGGAGATGTTGACCGATGACGAATTGATCCGGCTGATCGCCTTGTTCGTTCGCCTTGGTGTTCGTCAGATTCGCCTGACCGGCGGAGAGCCGATGCTGCGCAAGTCGCTCGTGTCCTTGGTGGCACGCATCGCCGAGCTCGATCCCCGACCCACCATTGCCATGACGACCAATGGCATCGGCCTGGACCGGCTGGCCGCCCCGTTGCGAGCGGCCGGGCTGGACCGGGTCAATGTTTCGCTGGACACGATCGATCCGCAGGAGTTCATCACCTTGACACGGCGAGACCGGCTCGCCGATGTCGAGGCAGGCCTGAAGGCGGCGCACGACGCTGGCCTGACGCCGGTGAAGGTCAACGCCGTGGCCATGCGTGACGTCAATGACACCGATGTCGCCGACCTGCTGGCCTGGTGCATGGACCGCAATTACGAACTGCGCTTCATCGAGCAGATGCCGCTGGACGCCGGCCATGAATGGCAACACAGCACGATGGTGACGGCCAGTGAGATCCGGGCCGAATTGGCCAAGCGCTACCGGCTGACCCCCCTCGATGGGCGAGGGAGTGCTCCGGCGGAGCGCTTCCTGGTCGACGGCGGTCCGCATACGGTCGGGATCATCGCGAGCGTTAGCGCGCCCTTCTGCGCCGCCTGCGATCGGGTGCGCCTGACGGCCGACGGGCAATTGCGCAACTGCCTCTTTGCCAACTCCGAGTCCGACCTGCGCACGCCACTGCGCGCTGGTGCCACGGATGACGACCTTGAAGGCATCATTCGCGGCGAAATGTGGCGCAAAGCCCGTGGTCATGGCATCGGCAGCCCCGACTTCCACCAGCCCGACCGGCCGATGAGCGCGATCGGCGGCTGATCACTCGGGGTGGTGTACGACATACCCCTCGAGGGTCTCGGCATCCTGGGCGATCACGGGGGTCACGGGCGTGACCTCCTGCAGCACCCCCGGGCCGCGCGGCTTGACCGCATTCGCGAAGACCACCGCGACATAGGGCAGGATCACCGCGCCCGCGACGGCCGTCCACCGCAGCCAGCCCGTCAACACGACGGCCAGGATGAAACACGCAGTCCTGATCGCCATCGTGATGAGGTACTTGCGGATGCGGGCACTCTGCTCGGCGGCCAGGCTCTCGTGGGCCGTCGTCACCGACTGCGCCGGTGCCGAATGCCTGCTCACCGCACCAGCCTAAGACACGGCGGCGTGGGCATCACCGGTCGTCGTCCACTAGGTTCAGGGGTGACCCGCACCACCCGACGCACGAAAGGCCGACTATGACCGCGCGCAACGTCCTGGTGACCGGAGGCAACCGAGGAATCGGCAAATCGATCGCGCAGGCGATGGCCGCGGCCGGCCACAATGTGGTCATCACAACCCGCTCCGGCGACGCGCCCGAGGGTATGCAGTCGGTCCAGGGCGATGTCACCGACACCGCCTCCGTCGACGCCGCCTTCACCGCGGCCGAGGCCCTCTTCGGAGGGCCTGTCGAGGTGGTCGTGGCCAATGCCGGCATCACCAAGGATGGCCTGCTCATGCGGATGAGCGATGCCGACTTCGACGCTGTCCTCGACACGAACCTCGCGGGCTCCTTCCGGTGCGCCCGCCGCGCCAGCGCCGGGATGATCAAGAAGCGCTTCGGCCGGCTGATCTTCATCAGCAGCGTGGTGGGGCTGTATGGCGGGCCCGGTCAGACCAACTACAGCGCCAGCAAGTCGGGCCTGGTGGGCTTGGCCCGATCGATCACCCGCGAACTTGGTGGGCGGGGGATCACGGCAAATGTCGTGGCCCCCGGTTTCATCGAAACCGATATGACGGCCGAACTGCCCGAGGACCGGCAAAAGGCCTACAAGGCGGCCATCCCTGCGGGTCGCTTCGCGACGCCGGACGAGGTCGCGGCCGCCGTGCTCTTCCTCGCCTCCGACGAAGCGGCCTATATCTCCGGCGCCGTCATCCCGGTCGACGGCGGCCTCGGCATGGGCCACTGACCGGCATACCACCAAGGGAAAGGACGACCCGATGTTGCTCGAGGGCAAAACCCTGCTGATCACCGGCGTGTTGATGGACTCCTCCATCGCCTTCCATGTCGCCAAATTGGCCCAAGAACAGGGCGCCAAGGTGGTGCTCACGTCGTTCGGTCGGACGATGAAAATCACGCAGACGATCGCGAAGCGGCTGCCCGAGACCCCGCCCGTCATCGAACTCGATGTCAGCAACCAGGAACATCTGGACTCCCTCGCGCAGCGCCTGGGGGAGCACACCGACCGGCTCGACGGGGTGGTGCACTCCATTGGCTTCGCGCCCCAAGGTGCCTTCAACTTCCTCGAGGGCACCTGGGAGGATGTCGCCACCGCACTCCAGATCAGCGCCTACAGCCTGAAATCCCTTGGTGTGGCGTGTCTTCCGTTGATGACGGGCGGTGGCTCCATCGTCGGCCTGACCTTCGATGCGAAGTTTGCCTGGCCCGTCTATGACTGGATGGGCGTCGCCAAGGCGGCCTTCGAGTCGACGAACCGCTATCTCGCCCGCGACCTCGGACCTAAGGGCATCCGCTGCAATCTCGTCGCGGCCGGCCCCATCCGGACCACCGCGGCCAAGTCGATTCCCGGTTTCGAGCGCTTCGAGCAGATCTGGGACGAGCGCGCCCCGCTGGGCTGGAATGTCAACGACCCGGTGCCTGCCGCCCAGGCCTGCGCCGCGCTGCTCAGCGACTGGTTCCCCGCCACGACCGGCGAGATCATCCACGTGGACGGCGGCGTCCACGCGATGGGCCAGTAGCCCGCCCCCATGACCGAACCCGTCGGTGCCACGGAGGTCCGCCTCCTGGAGGGCCCAAACCTCTACTTCACCAAGCCCGCCGTCAAGGTGATGCTGAGTATGCCGGGCTACCTCGACGCGCCGGCCGCGACCGTCAAGGCGGTGGCTGACGGCTTGGGCATGCGGGCGCGGGTGGGGGAGCCGGGCTCGGTACAGCGGCAGGCGTTCCTCGGCCGGATCGCGCAACAGGTGATCCGCTCGGTCGCCAAGGCCGCGGGCACGACCCGGGTCGGGGTCCGGGTCCGGCCGGGTGCCGGGCCGGCCGATGTTGTTGTGGCCGCCGTATGGCGCCGGCGAGCCCGCGCGTGGATTCTCGGCGATTCGTTGGGCCCCGTTCTGGCCCAACTGCTTTCGGGTGCTGACCCTGGTCCGCTGCTCGCTGGGGTGGCTGCGGAGATGGCGGCGGCGCCGGCCAGCCGGCCGGCCACCGCCATCACACCGAAGATCCCGGTCGCGTCCATCACGGGCACCAATGGCAAGACGACGACCACCCGACTGCTCGCGCATATGTGTATGACGGCCGGCTTGAAAACCGCGTGGTCGTCCACCGACGGCGTCGTCGTCATGGGGGAGGTCGTGACGCCGGGCGACTATTCCGGTCCAGCCGGGGCGCGGGGGGTCTTGGAGACCCCGGGGCTGCAGATCGGCGTCCTCGAAATGGCGCGAGGCGGTCTCCTGCTCAAGGGCATGGGCGTCACGCACAATGACGTCTCGGTCGTCACCAATGTCTCTGCGGACCACCTTGGGCTGCAAGGCATCGACACCCTCGACCAACTCGCCGAAGTCAAGGCGATCGTCACGACGGTGACCAAGCCCGACGGCTGGACCGTCCTCAATGGTGAAGACCCGCGCGTTTGGGCGATGCACGCTCGATCCATGGGCCGTCCATGGGCGTTCGCTTTGGACCCCACGACGCCCGCCCTGCGTGAGGCCGTCGACGCCGGCGGCCGCGGCATCACCCTCATTGACGGCGATGTCACGATCCTGATGCCGGGTGGCCGGACGCAAAAAGTCTTGCCGCTCACCGACATTCCCGCCACTCTGTCTGGTCTGTCGGTTCACAATATTGCTAACGTCCTCGCGGCCACGGCCGCCGGCATTGGGCTCGGGCTGCCCCTCGGTGCCGTCACTGACGCGCTGCGCGACTTCAATCCGGACGACCGGCTCAACCCCGGCCGAATGAATATCTACTCCCTGCCGGTCGACGGCGGGAGCGCATCGGTCATCCTCGACCTCGCCCACAATGAGGCCGGGCTCGCGGCATTGCTCGACGTCGCGCGCGGTCTCACGGCGCCCGGCGGACGCGTCTTCTTGGCCTTGGGGACGGCCGGCGACCGGACCGACGACATCCTGCACGCGCTCGGACAGATCGCCGGCCAACGCGCGGACCACGTCGTCATCGCGCACAAGGAGCACTACCTGCGCGGCCGCTCGACCGAGGAATTCGAGACGCATTTCGGCGCCGGGCTGGCGCTCGCCGGGATCGGCGAGGCGCCGAGTCACCCGAGTGAACTGGCCGCGCTGGAGAGCCTTGAGGGTCACGTGGCGCCCGGCGATGTCATCGCGATGATGACCCATGAACAGCGGGCCGAGATGCTCGCCTGGCTCACCGACCGGGGGGCGAGCGCGGACGAAGCGGGCGACATACGCCGCAAAGTCGTTGCCGCGCAAGGCAAGCACGAGCGCGAGGCCGACTTCGACGCCCTCTGGGCGCTCCCCGACGCTGAGCGGATTCCCTGGGCCCAACAGTTATACGAAGAGCTGCCCGGCGACGCGCGAGCGGCATACGAACTGGCCAGCGCACTGGATGCCGAGGGCGATGAAGCGGACGCCGTGCCGCTCTATGAAGCGGCGCTCGGGGCCGGCCTGCCGGAGCCGCACCGGCACCGTGCTCGGGTCCAGCTCGCCTCCAGCCTGCGCAATCTCGGCCGCCCCATCGAGGCGATCGCTCTCCTCGACCAGTTGGCCAGCGAACGACCCGAAAGCGCCGCGATCCTGGCCTTCCGCGCCCTCGCTCGAGTCGACGCGGGACAGTACAGACCGGTGGTCGCCGACCTCATCGACGCGCTATTGGCGCGTGCCGCCGACGAGGACAGCAACCGCTATCGCGCCGCCCTCACGCGCTACGCCGAGGGCCTGCGCGACGCCGACCCGCCCGAGGCATGAGCGTCAGCCGGCGCTGATCACCAGGTCGGGGTCACCCGGCTCGTTGCCGCCGGAGCCAGCCTGCGCGGACTGCGTGATGGACTCCAGCTCCGAGACGACCTTTGCGTGGTTGTCGACGCAGAGCACGACGATGTCGCCAGGGTTGGCACGGGCCACGCAGTGCCGGACGGCATCGACCTCGTTGAGGACCGTCTCGACGACACGCACGCGGGTGCCCGCGACAGCTTGTGCCTCCTGGACCCCCTCGGTGATCAGGGCAGCGGACTCGCCCGGCTTGCGACCACGCAGGCGCTCATCCTCGCGGACCACGATGACATCGAAGAAGGAGGCGGCCGTTCGGCCGAGCGCCCGCAAGTCCTCATCGCGCCGGTCGCCGGCGGTCGCAATCATGCCGATTCGGCTGATCTTGCCCCACTCCGAGGTGGCGGCCTTCTGATCGGCATACCGATCGACGAACTGGCCGAGCACCTCCATGCCGGGGGCGTTGTGGCAGTAGTCGACGATGACCTCTATGCCTCGCACATTGATCAGGTTCATGCGCCCGGGGGAGAGGTAGTAGCTGGTGTTGAAGGTCCGCAGGCCCTGCCGGATTTCGTGTAGGCCGATCCCTGCGGCGAAGGCGGCGCCGGCCGCGGCCATGGCATTGGCGACATTGAACAGGGCGGTGCCGCCGAAGGTCGCGGGCAGCAAGTGTGTCCACGCCAACTGCATGGATCGGGTGCCGTGCTTGATGACGATCATGTCGCCGCGGTCGGTCTGTTCCAGCACGACCGCGCGCCCGCCCCGCCGCAGGCGGGCATCGATGAAGGCCCGCTCGCGCGAGTCGGCGGGCTTGAGGGAGTACCAAACGACCGACCCGGAGCAGCGGTCACGCATCGCCCGCACATGCGGATCGTCGGCATTGAGGACGGCAAAACCATTGCGCGGCACCGCTTCCACGATGACGGCCTTGACATCCGCGAGCTGTTCGAGGGTGTCGATGCCCTTCATGCCCAAGTGGTCCGGCGCGATATTGGTGACGACCGCGATGTCATTGCGGTCATAGCCCAGGCCCTCGCGCAGGATGCCGCCGCGGGCGACCTCCATGATGGCGACCTCGACCCGCGGGTTCTGCAGCACCATGCGGGCCGAACGGGGACCGGAGGCATCGGACTTGATGACCAGCCGCTCGTCGATGACGATGCCGTCGGTCGAGGTCATGCCGACCTTTTTGCCGGTCTCCTTGAAGATGTGCGCGATCATCCGCGAGGTCGTTGTCTTGCCATTGGTGCCCGTCACCGCGATGATCGGCACCCGCGACTGCGAACCCGGCGGGAAGAGCAGATCGACGACCGGCTTGGCAATGAACTGCGGTTCGCCGACGGTCGGGTGGGTGTGCATCCGGAAACCGGGCGCCGCATTCACTTCACAGATCGCGCCCCCGGTTTCGCGGACCGGCTGGGTGATATCGGGGCAGATGAAGTCGATGCCGGCGACATCGAGACCGATCATCCGCGCTGCCTCTTCGGCGATCTCGACATTGTCCGGGTGCGCATCGAAGGTGCGGTCCACGGAGATCCCGCCAGTCGACATATTCCCGGTCAGGGCGAGCTTGATCATCTGATCCTTGGGCGGCACATCGGTCATCGCGAAGCCCTGCTCACGGACCAACTCGATGGCCGCCGCGTCCGTCTTGATCCGGGTGAGCACCTTTTCGTGGCCCACGCCTCGGCGCGGGTCGGCATTGGTGATCGCGACCAGTTCGTCGACCGTATGCTGCCCGTCCCCGATGACATGGGCCGGGACCCGCTCCGCAATGGCCCGCATCCGTCCGCCGACGATCAGGCAGCGATAGTCCTTGCCGGTGATAAAGGACTCGACGATGACATAGCCGCCGCGCGATTCTTCCTTGGCAATGGCGAAGGCCGCACGGACCTCGTCATCGCTCATCAAGTTCAGACCGACACCGCGGCCGTGATTGCCGTCAAGCGGCTTGACGACGACGGGGAAGCCGATGCGCCGCGCGCCCTCGACAGCGCCCGCCTCGGTGCGGAAGGTCTCTTGCTTCGGCACCGGCAGCCCGGCGGAGCCGAGCAGCCGGATCGTCATGTCCTTGTCCGAGGCGATGTCGACGGCCAAGGCGCCCGTCTTGGAGGTCATCGTCGCGCGGATGCGCTGGGCATAGACGCCCTGCCCGAGTTGCACGAAGGAGGCCGAGTTCAAGCGGATGAAGGGGATGTCCCGGCTGATTGCCTCTTCGAGGATCGCGGCCGTCGACGGGCCGAAGGCCGTCCGCTGCGCGCTGCGCAAGAAGGTCTCGAACTCCTCCTGCCAGACGAACGAGTCGTCGGGCGCGATGAGGTCGTTGATCAACCGCACCGCCAGCCGCCCCGCCGACAGGCCGACGCCCTCGTCGGTGTAGCCGTAGACGACGTTGTAGACACCTGGGCGCCCCTTGACCATGCGGGTCTTCCCGCGGCGCTGGTCGTGTCCGGCCTCTTGCTGCAATTGCAGAGCGATGTGTTCGGCGACGTGGCCGAGCCAGGTGCCCTCCGCTAAGCGTTCGCCGAAGCCGCCTTGGTGACCTCGTGAGCACGAGTGGTTCGCGACGCCGGGGAGCAATTGCAGCAAGCCATCAACGAAACCAGGGATGGTGTTGCTCGGATAATCCTCTAGCACACCAAGATCCATCACCATGTGGATCGACGGCTGATACGACCAGACGTTCCCGCCGCGATAGACGCGCTCCTCCACGATGCGCAGATCGGGAGCGATTGGGCCGGAGGGGGTGGGCCGTTCGGTGCTCATCGGCATACTCCTGATGCTGCGGGGACTGGGGGCTAGGGACGAGACGATGCGGCCACGGTCACCGTGATGCCGCTATCGGGGTGTTGCTCGACGAACTCGGTGAGGACCAACTTCGCCAGGTCGAAGGTCGAGCCCGCCGGCAGCGAGTGCACGACTGCCCCGGACACGAGCAGCGGTGCGCCGGAACGGGCTTCGGGCGCGTCGGTGATCGCGCGTCGGCAGTCCAGGACGTATGCCGCCCCACGACCGATCACCGTGAAACTCTCGTTGTCGGTGACCTCGATCGCCGTGTCCTCATCGATGCCGATGCCGATCAGGTTCGGGCTGCTCGCGACGATCGACATGAGCCGACCGTAGCGCTGCCGCTGGGCGAAATGCTGATCAACGATGACCCCTTCAAGCAGGGCCAATCCTTGGCTCAATTGCGTCGAACGCTGCCGGGGTGTGACCCCCTCATCGCCCAGCGAAATCATGAACTCGCTCATGATCGACGCACCGGCGGACGTGCCGCCGATGACGGCCCCACGTTGGTGGGCGCGTCGGATGGCTTCTCCCGCAGCGGTTCCCGCGAAGACCTGAGCGAGCTTGAGCTGGTTGCCACCGCTCATGAAAACGCCCGTGGCGGCATTGATGCGGTTCGCGAGGGCGGGATCGTCGGCCGCGATCCGGTCAGCCGGATTGATGACATCCAAGGTTTTGCAGCCGTGGCGGGTGAAGACCTCGCTGTAGGACGCGATCACCTCGGCCTGGAAGGAGGAGGCCGTCGGGATGATGACGATCGTCGACGCCTTGCCGCCCGCCAGCTTGACGAAGCGCTTGAGGATCTTGGCCTTGCCGACCCGATCCTCGGCCCCGCCGATGATCAGCAGCTTGGTGGGAGAAAGCATTGGCACAGCGTAGTCACCCGCCATCCTCTCGCGCGCTCGACCCACGCTCAGCCGCGAGCCAGTTCGAGCAGTGGCAGGAGGTCGTCGAGCCGGGGGCCGGGCAGTGCGATATCGGCGCGTTCTGCGACGACCGGCTTGGCCGCGAAGGCAACGCTCAAACCCGCGAGCGCGAGCATGTCCAGGTCGTTGGCCCCGTCCCCAATCGCGATCGTCGCGCTCAGGGGAATGTCCTCCACGGCGGCGAACTGGCGCAGGGCAACCGCTTTGCCGGCCCGGTCGATGATTGGTCCGTCGACCTCGCCGGTGAGCAGGCCGTCGCGGACCGCCAGTCGGTTGGCGCGTACATGGCGAATCCCGAGGGTCGCGGCGAGCGGATCGATCACCTCGTGGAAGCCGCCGGACACCAGCGCCACGACATGGCCGTGTTCGGCGGCCCAGCGCAGCAACTCGGGGACGCCGGGGGTCAGGGTGACCTCCTTGCGCACCTCGGCGAGGACCGCGACCGGCAGCCCGGCCAGCGTCGCCACGCGGGCGCGCAAGGAGGCCGCGAAGTCGAGTTCCCCGCGCATGGCGGCGGCCGTGACGGCCGCAACCTCGGCCTCGGTGCCCGCGCGGCGTGCGATGAGTTCGATGACTTCCTGGCCGATGAAGGTCGAGTCGACGTCACTGCATACGAGCAGGCGGGGGTATGCCGCGAGGGCGGCGAAGGGGTCAGTCACGACCCAACCGTAGGCGGACCGGCATACCCGAGCGAAGTCGGGCGCAGCTCACGGGACGACCTTCTGGCCCTTTCCGACGACGACGAGTCCGGTGTCGGTCACAGTGAAGCCGCGGGCCCGGTCGTGGTCGAGGTCGAAGCCGATCGAGGTGCCCTCCGGGACGACGACATCCTTGTCGAGGATCGTCTTGCGGATCTGGCAGCTGCGGCCGATGTCGACGCCATCCATGATCACGGAGTCGGCGATTTCGGTGTAGCTGTGCACCGTGACCTTCGGCCCCACGACTGAGCCAGTGATCCGAGCGCCGGAGATAACGGTGCCGGGGGAGACGATGGAGTTCAACGCCTCGCCGAATCGGTTGTGGTGGCCATGGACGAACTTGGCCGGGGGCAGCGCGCCATAGCTGGTGAACAGCGGCCAGTCGTAGTTGTAGAGGTTGAAGACCGGGTGCACGCTGACCAGGTCCATATTCGCCTCGTAATAGGACTCCAGGGTCCCGACATCGCGCCAGTAGCCGCGGTCGCGATCGGTGGCGCCGTCGACCTCGTTCTTCTTGAAGTCGTAGACATAGCCGCCGCCCTGGGAGACGAAGGCCGGGACGATGTCGCCGCCCATGTCGTGCTTGCTGCCCTCGAGATCGTGGTCCTTGGTCACGGCATCGACGAGGACGTCGGCATCGAAGACGTAGTTGCCCATGGAGGCCAGCACCTCGTGCGGGGCATCGGGCAGGCCGACCGCATCGGTGGGCTTCTCGCGGAAGCGGTGGATTTTGACCGGGTTGTCTGGGTCGACCTCAATGACGCCGAATTGGTCGGCATACGAGATGGGCTGACGGATCGCCGCAACCGTGACGCCAGCACCAGTCTCCCGGTGTTGGTCGATCATCTGGCTGAAGTCCATGCGATAGACGTGGTCAGCACCCAGCACCGCGACGATGTCCGGCCGCTCGTCCTTGATGGTGTTCAGGGATTGGTAGATCGCGTCGGCACTGCCGAGATACCAGTCCTTGCCGCTGCGTTGCTGCGCCGGGATCGGGGCGACGTAGTTGCCCAATTGCGTTGACAGACGCCAGGTTTTGGAGATGTGCCGGTCAAGGCTGTGCGACTTGTACTGGGTCAGCACAACGATCTGCCGATAGCCGGAGTTGACGACATTCGACAGGGCGAAATCGATGAGCCGGTAGATACCGCCGAACGGAACGGCCGGCTTGGCGCGATCTGCTGTCAGCGGCATCAGCCGCTTCCCCTCCCCGCCGGCGAGGATGATTGCGAGAACCTTCGGACCCTTGCCTCCAGATGCCATAGAACGACCGTAGTGCCCGGACAACCTGTCCGGCGAGGTCCGTCCCATCCCTCGTCGCACCGATAGCCGAAAAGCCGCGCTGAGGACTAGGTTTCCCAGATGCGCGTCGACATTCTGAGCAAGGAGTACCCACCGGCGATCTATGGAGGCGCGGGGGTGCATGTGGCCGAACTGGTCCGCGCGCTGCGCAACCGTGGTGACATGGAGGTGCGCGTGCACTGCTTCGGCGCGCCGCGCGAGGAGGAGGGGACGTTCGCGTATGCCGATCTGCCCGAGCTGAGTTCGTCGAATGCAGCAATCCAGACGATGGGCGTCGACCTCGCAATGGTCGCCGGCACCGAAGGTGCCGATCTCGTCCATTCACACACCTGGTACGCAAACTTCGGTGGCCATGTCGCCTCACTGCTCGGGGGTATGCCGCACGTCATCTCCGCACACAGCCTGGAGCCGATGCGCCCGTGGAAGGCCGAGCAACTCGGCGGTGGTTACCGCGTCTCATCGTGGGTCGAGAAGACGGCCTATGAGGCGGCGGCCGCCGTCATCGCCGTCAGTGCCGGCATGCGCGAGGACATCCTCAAGAGCTATCCGTCGATCGACCCGGCAAAGGTCAAGGTCGTCCACAACGGGATCGACTCGCAGCTGTGGCAGCCCAATCACGACCTAGACACCGTGCGCAGCCATGGCGTGGATCCGGACAAGCCGTCCGTGATCTTCGTCGGGCGCATCACTCGCCAGAAAGGCCTGCCGTATTTCCTGCGCGCGGCTGCCGACCTGCCGCCTGACGTTCAATTGGTGCTCCTGGCGGGGGCACCGGATACTCCCGAGATCAAGGCCGAGGTCGAGGCGCTCATCGACGACTTGCGCGCCAAGCGCGGCGACGGGGTCGTCTGGATTCCGGAGATGCTTCCGCGGGCGCAGGTGACCGCAATGCTTTCTGCGGCAACGGTTTTCGCGTGCCCCTCGGTGTATGAGCCGCTTGGCATCGTCAACCTGGAGGCGATGGCGTGCGAGTTGCCCGTCGTCGCGACGGCCACCGGCGGCATTCCCGAGGTCGTCGTGGACGGCGAGACCGGCTGGCTGGTTTCGATCGAGCAGGTGCAGGACGGAACTGGCACGCCGATCGACCCGGACAAATTTGTCGCTGACCTCTCAGCCGCCCTCAACGAGGCGGTCAGCGATCCCGAGCGGGCGCGCGAGTTCGGACTGGCCGGGCGTCGCCGCGCGGTCGACTCGTTCTCGTGGGCCAGCATCGGAGACCGGACGCTCGAGGTCTACCAGTCCGTCCTCGACGGCGCCTGATCGCCCGCCGCCTCGCGTTTGCCTAGGGTCGCTCGAGAAGCAGGACCTTGGAGGCGCGGGTCACGTCATACGACCGGGCCTTGTCCGCGGGCAGATCGCCCACGGTGCCCGGGTGGAAGCCGTGTTCGAGGAACCAATGCGGCGTTGCCGTCGTCAGCGCGAACAGGCGTGAGTAGCCGCGCGATCGGGCGGTTGTGCGGGCCCGGCGCAGCAGCGCCGCGGCGAGATCGCGGCGCCGGTATGCCGGATGCACCACGACACACGCGAACTCGGCGCACCGGTCGTCCGGGTAGTCGACAAAGGCATTGCAGGCGATGACCATTCCGTCGCGCACGATGACGGAGAAGGTCTCGATGTCGAGCTCCAATTGGTCCCGGCTGCGGGGGCGCAGGATTCCGGACGCCTCCAAGGGCGCGATCAGTTCGGCGATGGCGCGGGCGTCCTCCACTGTTGCGGGCCGGATCGACTCGTAATCGTCCTCGTCGGCGATCATCAGCCCGGCACCGTCACGCGTATACAGCTCGCGCAGCAGGGGCGAGTGCCCCTCGGTCCCGATCAAGTGGACGCGCCCGACGCCGCCGGTGACGGCCGCGATCCCGGCACGCAGGCAGTTACGGTCCTCGGCGCCCAACTCCGCGACCGTCTGGCGCACCAGGGGTTCGGCCGCCGAGAGCGAGAGTTGCCCGGAGTCGCCGCTACCCAGGGCCGCGCGCCACCGGCCGGGCTCGGTGTCCATGACGAAGATCAGTTTGTCGGCGCCAAGCCCGATCGCGACCGACTCGGCGATATCGGCATTACGCAGGTTGAAGGTTTCACCGGTGGGGGAGTAGCCGATCGGCGAGAGCAGCACGATCTGGTCTTGCGCAACGGCCTGGCGGATCGAGGCGATATCGATGCGCCGCACTTCACCGGTCAGGTGGTGATCGACGCCATCGCGCACCCCGACCGGGCGCGCCGTCACCCAGGAGCCACCGACAACCCGCGGCTGCGACTCCTCGCGCACCGTCACCGACCGGCTGGCCGACAGCCGCGCCTCGAGATCCATCCGCAGCACCCCGACCGCTGCCTTGACGGCCTCCATGGTCGCCGAATCAGTGACCCGCACATCGCCGTTGTATGCCGGGGAGATTCCCCGGATGGCCAGCTCCCGGTCGATCTGTGGCCGGGCTCCGTGGACCAAGACCAGTCGGACTCCGAGGCTGTGCAGCAGGGCGATATCGCCGAGCAGCCGGTCGATGTCGTCGCGGGCGCAAATCTCGCCGGGGATGACAATGACCACGGTCCGTCCGTGGTGGGCGTGGACATAGGGCGCCGCCCCGCGCAGGGCCGCGACGAAGGTCTCGCCGTCGAGGTCCGCACGGTTGTTAGGCGAGCTGTTCACGAGCGTGACTCTAATGATGTCCGCGGCGGCAACCGTGCCGGGTAGGGTCGAGTCATGAGTGACGTGCTGGCCTTCGCGGGCGTGAGCGTCGTGCGCGGCGGCAAGGCACTCGTGCGCGAGATCGATTGGGAAGTCGAAGAGGGTCAACGCTGGGTGGTGCTCGGCCCCAATGGCGCTGGCAAGACGACGTTGATCCAGTTGGCCGCCGGCCGCATGCATCCGAGCGATGGCGTTGCCGGGATTCTTGGCGAGGTGCTGGGAGCGGTCGATGTCTTCGAGCTGCGTCCCCGGATCGGGCTCGCGTCCGCATCGCTCGCTGAGCGCATCCCGGGGGGCGAGCGGGTGCGCGATGTTGTGGTGACCGCGTCTTATGGCGTCGTCGGACGCTGGCGCGAGAGTTACGAACGCATGGATGAGGGTCGGGCGCTCGACCTGCTGAAGGCCCTCGGCGCCGACCACCTCGCGGATCGCACCTATGGCACCTTGTCCGAGGGTGAGCGCAAGCGCGTGCAGATCGCCCGGGCCTTGATGACCGACCCGGAATTGCTCCTGCTCGATGAGCCGGGCGCCGGTTTGGATCTCGGCGGCCGGGAGGATCTGGTCGCCCGGCTCGGGGAGATCGCCGGGGATGTCGAGGCGCCGGCCTTGATCCTCATCACGCATCACGTCGAAGAAATCCCGCCGAACTTCACCGACGTGTTGCTGCTGCGCGATGGCGCGGTCGTCGCGCAGGGACCGATCGAAATCACCTTGACGGCCGACAATCTGTCGAAGACCTTCGGTATGCCGCTGGTGCTGGAGCAGCACGGCGAGCGATATTCAGCGCGCGCCCGGCCCGAGGAATATCGCGGACAGCATCGCCAGGAGGCGTAATGGACTGGCTCAATGACAACGCCTGGCTGGGCTGGCTAGGCCTCGCGATCGCGCTGGCGGCCATTGAGGTCGCAACGGTCGACTTCGTCTTCGTCATGCTCGCGGGTGGCGCGCTCGCCGGCAGCCTCGCCGCATCACTCGGCGCGCCTTTCCCCGCCCAGGTCATCATCGCCGCCGTGGTCGGGGCCTTGCTCGTCTTTCTTGTCCGGCCGATCGTGCGCTCGCGCTTCCTCGACGGCGTGACCGATCACGGGATCGGGCCGTCCTCGCTCGTCGGTCGCAGCGCGGTGGTCGTCCAGCCGGTTACGGAGTATGACGGCCGGGTGCGTCTCGGGGGCGAGATCTGGTCCGCGCGGATCGCCGCCGGCGGGCGGGTCTGCGAGGCCGGCGAAGAGGTGCGGGTGGTCGCGATCCACGGCGCCACCGCCATCGTCAGTGGCGAGCGCGCGATCGCGGACAGCTGACGGGAACCGGACGCACGGCATACGACTCGAAGAACCATCAGGGGGGCAGCCACCGGGCTGCCGCAAACAACACGAAAGTGAGCACCACATGGAACCGGGCTTGATCGTCCTCTTCCTCTTCCTCGTCCTGGCGGTGATCGTCGTCGTCCGCACGGTGCGCATCGTGCCGCAGCAGACTTCGCTGATCATCGAGCGGCTCGGTCGCTACTCGCGAACCTTGGAGGGCGGCATCCACTTCCTGGTGCCCTTCGTTGACAAGGTGCGCGCCAACATCGACCTTCGCGAGCAGGTCGTCAGCTTCCCGCCGCAGCCGGTGATCACCAGCGACAACCTCGTGGTCAATATCGACACCGTCATCTACTACTCGGTGATCGACGCCAAGTCGGCGGTCTATGAGATCGCGAACTTCATCCAGGGCATCGAGCAGCTGACCGTCACCACGCTGCGCAATGTCATCGGCTCGCTCGACCTGGAACAGACCTTGACCAGCCGCGACCAGATCAACGGTCAGTTGCGCGGCGTCCTCGATGAGGCGACCGGCAAGTGGGGCATCCGGGTCAACCGTGTTGAGCTGAAGGCGATCGACCCGCCGATGTCGGTGCAGGAGTCGATGGAAAAGCAGATGAAGGCCGAGCGGGACCGCCGCGCAGCCATCCTGAACGCTGAGGGCGTCAAGGCCAGCCAGATCCTGACCGCCGAGGGCGAGAAGCAGAGCCAGATCCTGCGCGCCGAGGGGTCGGCGCAGGCCCGCATCCTCGAAGCCCAAGGTCAGGCGCGAGCCATTCAGCAAGTCTTCGACGCCATTCACCGGGGCAAGCCGACCCAAAAGTTGCTGGCCTACCAGTACCTCCAGGTCCTGCCGCAGCTGGCCCGCGGTGACTCGAACAAGATGTGGATCGTTCCCTCGGAGCTGACCGACGCGCTGCGGGGCATCGGCAACACCCTCGGCGGGAATGTCTCCAGCGGCGGCAGCACCGACGACGACGAATGGGTGGACCCGGGCGAAGAACTGACCAACCCCTTCGCCGGCACCGAACTCGAGGATGCGACCAAGGCGCTGGAGGAGGCTCGCGGCCAGGCTGGCCGGGTGGAGAACGAAGCCAATGAGCACGCGTCCCCCGCGCCGCGGGTGCAGCCGGAGTCGACGACCCCGGCGCTGCCTGCCCCACCCGTCGCCGAGGTGCCGCCGGTGCCAACCCAGCCGATGCAGTTCCCGTATGGCGAGCCGGCACCCGCCCCGCGCGCGGAGCAGCCGCCCCAGGGCTGACCGCGTACCGGCTGCTCCGGGCTTCACGACACCCGTCCACATAGTGTGGGCGGGTGTCGTGGTTGGACGGGCTGTGCATCGTGCTCGCGGGGCTGGGTGCGGGGACGATCAACACGATTGTGGGCTCGGGCTCGCTGATCACCTTTCCCACGCTGCTGCTGCTCGGCGTTGCGCCGATCACCGCGAACATCTCGAACAACATCGGGATGCTGGGCGGCGGTATGACGGGGACCTGGGGTTATCGCCGGGAACTGCGGGGGCGGTGGGCTCCCTTGATACGCCTGCTGCCGTACTCCGTGCTCGGAGCGCTTGCTGGGGCGATGTTGCTGCTGGTGCTGCCGGCCAAGGCTTTTGCGGCGATCGTGCCGGTGTTGATCGGGTTTGGGCTGCTCATGGTGATTTTCGGGCCTCGGGTGAACCGGTGGGCCGCCGCCCGTCATCACGAGTCCGGCGCGGCGCCTTCCTGGCAAGCTGGTGCGTTGATCGTTGGGCTGCTGCTGGCGGCGGCGTATGGCGGCTACTTCGGGGCCGCGCAGGGTGTCATTCTGATGGGCCTGCTGTCGACGCTGGCACAAGGCAGCCTGCAGGAACTGAACGCCTGGAAGAACGTCCTGGCCACGGTGGCCAATGGGACGGCCGCGGCGGTTTTTCTGGTTGCCGCCCCGGAGCATGTGGATTGGCTGATCGCCTCGTTGATCGGCCTCGGCACCTTCCTCGGCGGCTTCGTCGGCGCGGGCGTCGGACGTCGGCTACCGGCCTCCGTGCTGCGCACGATCATCATCGTGATCGGCGTGCTCGGCATCGTGAAGATCGTCTTCTTTCCCTGAACGAGGCGTCGCCTACAGTCATCGGGTGCCTGAGCAGATCGAGTTCCTCGACGATCCCCGCCTGCAGGACTATGTCGGGCTGACGGATATGGCGCTGCGCACGCGCTACGAGCCGGCGGGTGGATTGTTCATCGCGGAGTCGGAGAAGGTCATCCGGCGCGCGCTCGCTGCGGGGCACCGGCCGCGCTCCTATCTGATGGCCGAGCGTTGGCTGACGGACCTGGGCGACCTTGTCGCAGAGGCGGAAGCGGACGGCATACCCGTCTTCACGGGATCGGCGGCGACCATCGAGGCACTGACCGGCTTCCATCTGCATCGTGGCGCGCTCGCGTCGATGCACCGGCTGCCGCTGCGCTCGGTCGATTCGGTGGTTGCGGGAGCGCGGCGCATTTTCGTCCTGGAGGACATCGTCGATCACACGAATGTTGGGGCGATCTTCCGCTCTGCCGCGGCGCTGGGCGTTGACGCGGTGCTGGTGACGCCACGCTGCGCCGACCCGCTCTATCGCCGCGCGATCCGGGTGTCGATGGGCACGGTCTTTCAGGTGCCGTGGACGCGCATGGATCCCTGGCCGGCGGGGCTTGAGACGCTGCGGGCGAACGGGCTGTCGACGGCTGCGCTTGCCCTGAGCCCGCAGGCGGTGACGCTGGACGAACTCTCGGCTGCGGCTCCCGACCGGTTGGCGCTCGTGCTCGGGACCGAGGGGGACGGCTTGTCGAGGCGAACGATCGCGGGGGTCGACACCGTGGTGCGCATCCCGATGGCCGGTGGCGTGGACTCGCTGAATGTGGCGGCAGCAGCGGCACTCGCGGCCTGGGAGCTGCGGGTGCGCTGAGCCGTCGGCTCAGGCGTGGCCGAGGGTGGCCGGTCGGACCAAACAGGTGAGGAGTTGATCAAGCGCGGCGGCTGGGTCGTCCGTCAGGCCGCCGTGCCGAGGTCCGGGTTGCACCATGGTGCTCCGAGGGGCGGCGAGCCAGCCGAACCGGCGGCCCGGGGATGAAAGGCTGGGGCGGCCGCGGCCGGTGACCCCACGGCATACGTCCTCCACCACGGTGAGCGAGTCCGCGATTGCCTCGAGATCCACGCCGGGGGAGAAGGCGCGCAGCCGGTCGGCGTCGAGGTGGAAGCCGGCGGCGAGATAGTCGACGGCATCGGCAAAGAGCACGACGCCCACGTTGATGAATTCCTCGCGGTCGACGCGCGGGACGACACGGAGGGTGACGTATTGGTAGGGGATCACGCGCCACCGCCGGGGAGCCAGACGTGCGGGGCTTCGAGGCGGGAGCGGAGGTGCTCGACATATGCCGCCCGCACGGAACCTTCGTCCGCCAAGGACTCTGTGGTTTCCAGCCAGTCGCCGGGAACCGCGCTGACTATCTGCTCGACCAGGGCCGCCGCGATGGGCGCGAGGCGTTCGTGGACAGGACCGATGGGGGCCGCAATGTCCGCGAGGACGTGCTGCGAGGCATCGAACGGCTGGGCCGCGAACCGGGATGCGTCCGGGGTCTTGCGTGGCCACGCGTGATGAAAGTAGAGCGCGGCCCCGTGGTCGATGGCGTGAACATGCTTGTGCCACAACAATAAATTTGGATTAGACCAGGTCCGGTCGACATTGGCTGTCAGCGCGTCGAGCCAGAGGATCTCGGATGCGGTCTCTGGAGCCGGGGGCCGAGCGCCGTCATACCCAAAGGCACCGGGCAGAAAGTCGACCCCGAGATTGCTGCCGATGCTCGCGGTGAGCAGGTCTTGGACCTCTTCGTCCGCTTCATATTTGGCGATCGCCGAGGGCAGGTCGATCCGGACCAGCCGCGGGGTCGAGATGCCGAGGCCGCGGGCCAACTCACCGACAATCACTTCCGCCACGAGCACCTTGAGCCCCTGGCCGGCGCCCCGGAACTTCACGACATACGTGCCGAGGTCGTCGGCCTCAACGATGCCCGGCAGGCTCCCGCCCTCACGCAGCGGCGTCACATAGCGCGTGGCGCCAACCTCGTCGAGCATGGCTCACAGCCTATGCGCCGCCCCTCGCCAACCATCTCTGCCGGGGCTGGGCCCGGGAGAGTGATCAGGAGGGGTGCCCGGCGTAAGTGGGGCCCGAGGCGGCGCGATAACGCACCAGCCTCGGGCCCGGGCCAGCGGAGCGGAGGGGGTCGGATCCGCTGGCAGCCTCGCCGCGGGGGGCGAGGACCCTTGTGCACCGACGCACGGTGACGCGTGATCGAGCAGACATCTGATCGGCGCCCGATGCCAGTCGTCGGTATTCGGGACACGCTCCACGATCGCTTTGTTCAACCCAGTTGATGGGCTGCCACGGGGCGCGGCCACGTTCGAGGCTAAATGCGGAGGACGCGCATTGGGGCTTTACAACCCGGCGGATTCAAGGATGCCGCGTGACCTCGACCGACGCGATGTGCAGATCCATCGCCGCCTCAAGGGCGGCTATCGGCTCCGCAAGGTGGGCCTTCGTGGGGCGCCGCGCCCCGGAAAAGGCCGTGACGGTCAAGACCCTCTTGCTGGTCCCGCCGATCCGCCAATATCCCGCGAGGCGACCCTGATCAAGGACGGGGGCGAGCAGTTGGCCGTTTTGTTGCTTCCACAGGATGTCGTAGTGGGCCGGGTCGACGAAGCGGGCGCGGGCTGGCGGATCGAAGCCGCACAGCAATGCATCGAACTCGGGCAGCAGGGCTGTTTCGGGGATGCTCGCGGGTCCGGGCACGTCACCCACCAAGGACCAATAGATCCGTCCGTCCGGACCGGTCGCGTCGGTCAGCCGGTCCGCCAGGCGGGCAATCGCTCCGTTCACGGCCGTCAGCCCGAGTCCGGACCACCAGGCGATGTCCTGGCGGCTGCTGGGGCCGTATGCGGTCAGATGCCGCTCGACGATCGCGGTGGCGGTGGCCTGCGGATCGGCGATCCAGGCGTCGCGAGTCTCGCGCGCCGCCGGACCGAGCACGGCGCCGGCGGCGCGATAGCCGGGGCACCCTGCCCAGACCACGTGCCCTTGAGCGGGCGTCGCACAAGTCCCCCGTGCCCGAAGGCGAAATACCGCCCGGCCCCGTTCTCCAGTCGGTGTTCGGCCCGCGGGTCGTGTTCGCCGATCCAGGCGGTCAAGTAGCGAAATAGGTCTGCGGGAGAACGCCATTCGTCGGTGGCGAAGTCTTCGAGGCTGTCCCACGCCTGTCGTGGCGTGGTCTCGACAAGACGCAGGGTGCGGGCGACGAGAGCCGCCTGCCCCAGGCGCGTCGCGGCGTCGAGCATGGGGTGGTCTTGGGCCGTTGAGGTATGCACGGTCCCGCGCAGGGTTGAGCCGCGCACGAGGCCGAAGCCCTCGTATGCCGCGCTCACCGTCTCGTGGCTCACACCCGGCAGGCGTGCCGCGAGGGCGAGGAAAGGCGCTCGGGCATTCTGGCTCTGAATCGGACCGATCCGCGCGATCGTGGCCAGCACCTCGGTCACCGTGGGCGTGGACGACGGCGGGTTGGGGAACTGCCGGGCGAGGGTCTGCTGGGCCAGGTCGTCCCAGGTCAGCGGCATACCCGTGGTCACCAGCCTCGGATCGCGCGGACGGTGTCGAGGGTGTCGGCCTGATCGGCGCTCTTGTCCTCGCGATAGCGCAGCACGCGGGCGAAACGCAGCGCCATCCCGCCGGGATAGCGGCTGCTCTTCTGGATGGCGTCGAAGGCGATCTCGACGACCTGCTCCGGTCGGACATAGACGGTGTAGGAGTCGCGGTGGGTCTCCAACTCCTGGAAGCGCTCGGTCTGCCAGGCCAGCATGGCGTCGGTCATGCCCTTGAAGGTCTTGCCGAGCATGACGAACTCGCCGGTCGCCGAATCGCGCGCTCCGAGATGGATATTCGACAAGGTGCCACGCCGTCGGCCGCTGCCCCACTCCACGGCGAGGACCACGAGATCGAGGGTATGTCGTGGCTTGACCTTGACCCAGCCGCTCCCGCGCCGGCCGGCGGCATACGGGCTGCTCGGGTCTTTGACGATGACGCCCTCGTGTCCGGCGGCCACCTGGTCGGCAAAGAAGGCGCTGGCTTCGGTGGGGGAGTCGGTCGCGATGCGGGTCATGCGGGCGTGCTCCGGCACCAGCGCATCAAGGCGGGCGATCCGCTCCGACAGCGGATGGTCGAGCAGATCTTCCCCGTCGAGATGGAGCAGGTCGAAGAAGCTGGTAACGAGTGGAGTGCTCGACCGCAGGCTGTCGGGATCGGCGCTGGAGGCGGTCCGGGAACCGGTGACTTGGAAGGGCTCGGGGCGACCATCGGGGCGCGTGGCCACCGTCTCACCGTCCAGGACGATGCGGTCGGCCGGCAGGGCCGCGACCAACTCCACAACCTCCGGGAGGCGGTCGGTGATCTCATCGAGCGACCTGGTGAAGAGACGCACTTCGGTCCCGGCCTTGTGCGCCTGGAGTCGGATACCGTCGATTTTGCGTTCGATGATGCGCTCGGCGTCCCCGGTCATGGCCTCGATGACCTCCGGCGCGCTCCCGGCCAGCATGGGCCGCAGCGGGCGAAGCACCTCGAGCCCGATCCGCTCCAAGGCGTCGGTGCCTCCGGCCAGCGCCGCTTCGGCGACCGGCGCGGCATACCCCGCGAGCATCACGGCACGCTGGACTGCGGCCAGTGGAACACCGGCGGCCTTGGCGATGGCGGCGAGCATGACGCCGTCCTGAGCGCCTTGACGCACCCCGCCGAGCATCAGCCCGCGAAGATATTCCTGCTCGGGCGCGGTGGCTCGGCTGAGCAGGTGCGCCAGCTCGGTGCGTCGCACGCTTGTGGAGCCCGCGCCAGCGGCGGCGGCGAGGACCTCGAAGGCCGCGTCGACGTCACGAACCGTCAGAGTCCTCTCGGTTGCTGGCTCCGGCAGCGCGCTCAGACTGCGCCAGCCCACCCCGAGGCGGCGCTGAGGCACGACATTGGAGAGATATGCCGCCACGAGCGCGACATCCTCAGGGCCCGCGTCGGTAAGCAATTGCGCAACCAACCCGATTTTGGCGTTGCGCGCGGGCGTGGCCACCAGGGCCGCGGAGGTCTCGACGAGTCGGGCGAGCTGCATACCCATGATTGTGGACGGGCCCACCGACAATGGGAGCGGACGAGCGTCAGGCGCGGGTCAGATTCAGCCACCCGGAGTAGTTGTTGTCGTCGCGCAGATCACCCTGCGTCGCGACCTCGGCAAAGAAGCCCAAGCCTTCCGGGTTGCACACGATGGTGTACGTCAGCACGAGGTCAATCGAGCTAAAGGCCGCAAGTTCGTTGGTCGTCGTGAGAACAACTTCGTTATCGGAGGGGTAGTCACGGTCCAGCCACTGGGCAGGGCCGAGGTGTCGACCGTGCAGTCCGGCGGCAACTGGGTATAGACGGTGATCGGGCCGTTGACGCCGTATGTTGCCCGGTCGCCCTGGTTAGTGACGGGGTAGGTTACGACCACTGACGAACCCTGCGTGAAGGTGGTCGACGGCGAGGTCGCGGCGATGATCAGGTCGGGTGTAGGGACGTAGGTCGGCTGCAGGGTTGTGGTCGTGGAGTTGTTGGACGTGTCGGTTTCGCCGCCCGCTGCGCCCGGGATGCTGGCGGTGAGGTTCAATGGCTGGGTCATATGCGTGAACTGGTAGACGCCGACCTCGATCATGGACGTTAGGCCCCCGCCCGCAGCGATAGGGACGGCCGCGTTGTAGCTGAAGAGGAATCCGGCGGTTGTCTCCTCCACCAGGGTCCAGTTGGGATCACTGATGGTGGCGGTCGGCTCTACTCCATCGGCATGAGGGTGATGCTCCTATTCCGTGTCAAGGTCTGTTCATGCGGCGGTGAGCCAGGCGCGGTAGCGGGCGGC
>NZ_BAAAPO010000014.1:0-789 GCF_039531185.1 Nostocoides veronense | reverse complement strand
GCCAAGCGATGTAGGTCTCTCACCTCCATCCGAAACAACAGCGCCTCGTGGCGCACCACGTGCTCATCGACCCCGAGGGTGGTGACTCCCTCGAAGCGGGCCGGGTCGGCGTCCAGGGCGGTCAGGATCGGTTCGATGGAGCGCCACACCGTCTTCCATGACGTACCCAGCTGGCGGGCGATCCCCAGGACGGAGGCGTGCTCGCGGCGGATCTGCTCGATGGCCCACCAGCAGGCCCGCACCGTCAACAGCCCGCGAGGGCGGGCGACGCGCTCGTCCTGCTCCACGAACGTCCCGGTCGGGCAGGTCGGTTCGGGACAGGACCATCGTCGCTTGACCCACCGGATCCGCACCGGCCGGCCGAAGCACGGCAGGTCCACCAGGTCCACGGCGACCCGGCCATGTCCGTGGACGATGACGCCGCAGGTCGGGCAGCCCATCGGTGCCGGCGGCGACTCGACCGTGACGGTCAGGCCGTCCTCGTCGCGAACCACCCCGCGCACGTGCAGCCCATCCAGACCGACCAGCAGGTCACAGCTCTGGCACGACGAGGAGGAAGGAAGGTCAGGGTCAGCGGGCGTGAGCATGCACGCCGTAGGCTCGGACATAGTCGAGGTCCTTCAGCAGCGGTTTGCTTGGTCGCAACCAATCCTGAAGGGCCTCGACCCCTACCCAGCCGCAGCCAACCCCCGGCGAGTCGTGCTCACCCCACACTCAAGTCCGAAGAGATTCCCTAACTGGTTGTCAAGGTGGTGGAGGGTGGATTCTTCGGGCAGGGGTGATCGACGA
>NZ_BAAAPO010000013.1:0-24674 GCF_039531185.1 Nostocoides veronense | reverse complement strand
TCATTTCCCGACCCGCCCGGCCGAGCCAGCCACCAGGCCGCACAGTCCTAAAGATCAGCGCTTCCCTAAGCCTGGCTGTCCGGAGAGTCATCTGTTTCACCGCGCGGGCTGTGACGCGTGAGGCGAGTGTGACGAATGCGCCGGAGGTTTGGCGCTGTGGCGGGGGATCAGTGCAAGTTTTCCCCGACACGCCCGCCGGACGTTTGCACCAGCCCGCTCTCGCGCATAGCGTCGACTCCGAACAGATCCGAGATGAACTCTCACTGTCAAGTCAAAGTTGAGGCTTTGCTGGCGAGGATAGGGCGTCTTGATCGGTCGCGAGAGACCCGGACTCGCGACGTTCCCGGATATCCGACAATACGAAGCATCAGGAAGGCCCTCACTGTGGCTGCTCCCCAGAATTATCTGGCCGTCATCAAGGTCGTCGGCATCGGCGGCGGTGGCGTCAACGCCATCAACCGCATGATCGAGGCGGGCCTTAAGGGTGTTGAGTTCATCGCCATCAACACCGATGCCCAAGCGCTCTTGATGAGCGACGCCGATGTCAAGCTCGATGTGGGTCGCGACCTGACCCGTGGTCTTGGAGCGGGCGCCGACCCCGAGGTTGGCCGTCGCGCTGCGGAGGATCACTCCGAAGAGATCGAAGAGGTCCTCAAGGGCGCGGACATGGTCTTCGTGACCGCCGGTGAGGGCGGCGGCACGGGCACCGGTGGCGCGCCGGTTGTGGCACGCATCGCCAAGGGCCTCGGCGCCCTGACGATCGGTGTCGTCACCCGCCCCTTCACCTTCGAGGGCCGCCGCCGCGCCAACCAGGCCGAGACCGGCATCGGCACCCTGCGCGAAGAGGTCGACACCGTCATCGTCATCCCCAACGACCGACTGCTCTCGATCAGCGACCGCAATGTCAGCATGCTCGACGCCTTCCGCAGCGCCGACCAGGTGCTGCTCTCCGGTGTCCAAGGCATTACCGACTTGATCACCACCCCCGGCCTGATCAACCTCGACTTCGCCGACGTCAAGTCGGTCATGTCGGGCGCCGGCTCCGCCCTGATGGGTATCGGCTCCTCGCGCGGCGACGAGCGCGCCGTCCAGGCCGCCGAGATGGCGATTTCCTCGCCGCTGCTGGAGGCGAGCATCGACGGCGCCCACGGCGTGCTGCTCTCGGTCCAAGGTGGCAGCGACCTCGGCCTGTTCGAGATCAACGAGGCGGCTCGTTTGGTGCAGGAAGCGGCGCACCCCGACGCCAACATCATCTTCGGTGCGGTCATCGATGACGCCCTCGGCGACGAGGTGCGGGTCACCGTCATCGCGGCTGGCTTCGACGGGGGCACCCCCCTCAAGCGCGCCGACGAGCGCGCGCTCGGGACCATCGTCTCTCGTCCGGCACCGGCTGCCGCTCGACCGGCTGCGGCCACCCCAGCGGCGACCGCTCGCCCGGCGGTCGCGGCCCCAGCGGCCGCCCCGGCACCTGCAGCGGCCCCTGCTGTCACGACCTCGGCGCCCGCCGCCAGCCCGGTCGCTCCCGTCGCGGCACCGGCCGCGCCGGCCGCCGCCCCGGAGCCGATCCGTCCGCCCAAGCAGCCGGTCATCGACGACGTCGAGGAACTCGACGTCCCGGAGTGGTTGAAGTAATCCCGCAACCCGACGACGCTGGTCCCTTCGCCTGGTCGGCGAACGGCCCCCGGGTGACCCGCTGTTTCACGCGACGCGGCACGGGGGCCAGCCGGGCGCCATACGCCGGGCTCAACCTGGGCTCGCGCGTGGAGGACAATCCGGCCGCGGTGGCGCGCAATCGCGCCACCGCGGCCGCCGCCTTGGGCCTCGGCGAGGAGCGCGTCGTCTATCTGCATCAGGTGCATGGCGCGGACGTTGCCGTCCTCGACTCGGTCCCGGACCGCGAGCCGGTCGCCGATGCGCTCGTCACGACGACGCCCGGTCTCGGGCTGGCCGTCCTCGCCGCCGACTGCGTGCCGGTCCTGCTCGCCGACGAGATCACCGGCGTGATCGGCGCTGCGCATGTCGGGCGGCCCGGCCTGGTCGCCGGGACCGTGGCCGCCGTCGTTGCGGCGATGCGCGCCTGTGGCGCGACCGCCATCGATGCCGCGGTCGGGCCGGCGGTCTGCGGGGCCTGTTATGAAGTCCCGCAGCAGATGCATGACGAGGTCGTGGCGTTGGTCCCGGAGGCCGATGCCGTCAGCGCGACCGGGACGCCGGCCGTCGATATCGCCCGCGGTGTCCTGGCCCAGTTGCGTGCCCTGGGGGTGCCGGCCACGCAGGTCTTGGGGTGTACCCGCGAGTCCGATGATCTGTATTCCTACCGCCGCGACGGCCGCACAGGCCGCCACGCGGGCCTGATCGTGTTGCGGTTTAACTCCTCATGAGCGAGGTCTCGGATGCCGACCGTCAGGCCGACCTGCAGGCTGGGCTCCAGGCCGTATGGCGGCGCATCACGGTGGCCTGCGAGCGGGCGGAGCGTGAGTCATCGCAGATTTCCCTCATCGTCGTGACCAAGACCTTTCCCGCCTCGGATGTCCGCCTGCTGACGGGGCTGGGGGTGCGTGAGGTCGGCGAGAACAAGGTGCAGGAGGCGCAGGCGAAGGCGGACGAGGGGGCTTTTGACGGCATACGCCTGCACCTGATCGGCCAGGTGCAGACCAACAAGGCCGCGGCGGCGGCTCGGCTCGCCGATGTCGTGCACTCGCTCGATCGGCCCAAACTCGCGCGGGCGCTCGCGGCCGGCCGCGAGCGCGCGGGGACAGCGCCCTTGCCGGTGCTGGTCCAGATCAGTCTCGATGGCGATCCGGCCCGCGGTGGCGTGCCGCGGGAGGCGCTCGCGGACTTGGTGGACTGCATACTCCAGCAGCCGGCGCTGCGGCTCGCGGGGGTGATGGGGGTTCCGCCGCGCGGTGCCGAGCCGTATGCCGCCTTCACCGACCTCGCCCGGCTCGCCGCGCAGGTGCGCGAACAGGCCCCGGAGGCGAGCATGCTGTCGGCCGGAATGAGCTCCGATCTGGAGGCGGCGGTGCGCGCCGGGGCGACACACCTGCGTGTCGGGTCGGCAATCCTCGGTTCTCGCCCGTCACTTCGTTAACTTCGAACACGACATCTTTCCGGTGGCGCGCCTCGCGAGAGCGGCACTGGGGCAGTTCGAGAGTGAGGGATTTCGGCATGGCCGGAGCGCTGAAGAAGACGATGGTCTACCTCGGGTTCGCTGAGGACGACCGTTACGACGACTACTACGACTCCGACTCCTATGCCGAGGAGGAGGTCGAGCGCCCCACCCCCGCGCGCGCCGAGCACCGCCCCGAGGCCCGCCTCGAGCGCTCCGCGGAGGTCACGCCCATGCCGCGCCGCGCCACCTTGACCCAGGTCGCCCGAGAGGAGCGCAGCTCCACCTTGAGCCGCATCACGACGATCCACCCGCGCACCTACAACGAGGCCAAGAACATCGGCGAGGCCTTCCGTGATGGCGTGCCGGTGATCATGAACCTCTCCGACATGAACGATGCGGACGCCAAGCGCCTGGTCGACTTCGCCGCGGGTCTGGTCTTCGGCCTGCACGGCAGCATCGAGCGGGTCACCGCCAAAGTCTTCCTGCTCTCACCCGAGCATGTTGAGGTCGCGACCGACGAGCCAACCGAGCCGGCCCGCGAACTGTTCAACCAGAGCTGAATCGGGAACTGGCGGGTCGGCGCCGGGCGTTTGGCCCCGTGACCGTCCGCGACTCCTAAGGCCACGATGTCCCTCGTTCTCGAAGTGCTCCGCACCGCTCTTTTCCTCTATTTCGTGCTGCTCATCGGGCGACTGGTCTTTGAGTGGGTCCAGGTTTTCGCGCGCGACTGGCGTCCCAAAGGGCCGGTCTTGGTGGTTGCGGAAGCCATTTACACCGCCACCGACCCGCCGCTGAAGGCGCTGCGCCGGGTCATCCCGCCGCTGCGCCTGGGCAATGTCGGGATCGACCTGTCTTTTCTCGTCCTGATGCTGGGGATATCGGTGCTGATGTCCATCCTCTAAACTGACTTGCCGGTACTCCCCGTCCGGGGTAATAGACCGGCTTGGTCAGATCAGGAGAAGTGATGTCCCTAACTCCCGAGGATGTCCTGAACAAGACCTTCGGAACCACCCAATTCCGACGCGGCTACGACGAGCGGGAAGTCGATGACTTCCTTGACGAAATCGTGGCGACCTTGCGTCGGCTCAACAAGGACCTCGACGAGTGCCGCAGCAGCGTCTCTGACGCTGCCGTGGCTCCCGCGCCCGTTGCCGATGCCTCGGTGCAGGCGCGCCTGGACCGTGAGGTCGGCTTGCGTCAGGACGCCGAGCGTGCCCTGGCCGAGGTGCAGGAGCGGGTGCGCCGCGACGAGGAGCAGCGCATCGCTGCTGCTGCTGCCGCCGGTGACAGCCAAGAGGCCGAGCTAGGCCAGCGTGTCGCCGACGCGAACGCCCGCGCCGAGGATGCTGAGCAGGCGGCCCGATCGCGGATCGAGGCGGCCAATGCCCGCGCGGACGAGGCCGAGCAGGCCGCTTCGGAGCGGATCACGCGGATCAACACCGACGCGGACCGCATCGAGGCCGACGCGCAGGAGCGCATCGCCACCGCCAACTCTCGAGCGCTCGAAGCCGAGAGCGCGGGCGCCGCGCCGGTTGCGGATGTTTCCGCGCCCCGCGCGGGCGACGCCTCGGGCCTGATCGCGTTGGCCCAGCGGGTCCACGATGAGCACGTCGCCGAGGGGGAGACCACGCGCGCGCGGTTGATCACCGAGGGCCAGTCGCGGCACGACGAACTGCTGCGGGTCGCCCAGGCTCAGCACGACGAATTGCTGGCAACCGCGCAGAGCAGCCACGACGAGTTGTTGTCGACCGCGCAGTCCCATCACGACTCCGTCGTCGGTGAGGCCACTCAGCAGCGCGATGCGATGCTCACGGACGCCCGGGAGCGGGCTGCCGGGATGGTTGCCGAGGCCAACGATCGTCGCGCCGACATCCTCAGCGACCTTGAGGGCAAGCGCGCCGAGTTGGAGACGCTGATCACCGACCTGCGCTCCTATGAGCACACCTACCGCAGCCGCTTGAGGGCCTATATGGAGGAGGCGCTCGCCAAGCTCGAGGCGGAGGTTCCGATCGAGGAGACTCTGCCGGCCTCGGCGGCAGTCACCCGCTGACCTCCCGGCACCGGTTCGCGCGGAGGGCGCCCGACGGCTTGTGCCGCCGGGCGCCCTCGGTGTTTTCGTGGCCGTGCGTGCATCGGGGCTCGCGTCCCTACTCCGCGTCGAGTCTTTTGCTCCTTCGTCGAGTTCGGGAAACACGCCGAGGTTGACACGTTGCCGTCGGCGTGTTTCCTGAACTCGACGGGGGGGAGGGGGTGGTCCCCAGGCCTGCCCCGTCCCGATGCCCTATTGTCAGGCTCGCACGTGTGCGCCCCCGGGGCGTGCATCTCTCGGTCCGGACTCGAACGCCAAAGGGGGCCTTCGGCCATGACGCCCACATCGCGCACTGCTTCTAGCCGCCCTTCGCGGGCATCGGCGAGCGCCACTTCGAAGGGCTCCGCCGCGAAGAAGGCTGCGAGCACGACCAAAGGTGCGAGCGCCAAGAAGGCTGCGAGCACCACCAAGACGGCGAGCGCGACCAAAACCGCGAGCGCCACGAAGGCTGCGAGCACCGCCATAACCGCGAGCGCCAAGAAGGCGACGGTCACGAGGACGGCGCCGGTCGCTAAGACCGCGGCGAAGAAGGCCACGACGAAGACGGCCCCGGCGAAGAAGGCCACTGCGACGTCGGCGGCGAAGGACGCGGCGAAGACCGGGGCGGCAGCAAAGAAGGCTGCCGGAGTGACATCGGCTGCGACGCCCGCTACATCCACGAAAGCCGCTCCGAAGGCCGGGACAGCAGCGAGGAAAGCCACCACGAAATCAGCCGCGGCAGCAAAGCCAGCCGCGACGGCACCGCAGACCAGCGCACCGGAGGCAAAGAAGGCGTCGGCTGCGGCAACGCCGGCCGCGGCACCGGCAGTCAAGCCCACAAGCACTCCGGCGATCAAGAAGACGTCGTCCACCCGGACAGCATCCGGCGCGGCATCGGCCCGGCGGCTCGCGGACTCCGTGACGGGTGCCGCGACGGCGGCCACCAAGGTGGCCGCGGGCGCGGCCTCTAAAGCTGGCGCGACTGCCGTCGGCGTTGTCGCCTGGACCACCTCTGAGCTCAACGCCATCCGGGATTCCATCGTCTCCGAGATGCTCAGCCTGCGGGCCGAGATCGCGGACGCGGAGGCCGAGGTTGCCTCGCTCATGCGCCAGTCGGGCGATGGCGCCGGTGACGACCAGGCCGACGCGGGCAGCAAGACCCTGGAACGCGAACAAGAGATGAGTCTGGCCAATAACGCCCGCGAGATCCTCGAACAGGACCAGCACGCCCTGGAGCGCATCGACGACGGAACCTACGGAATCTGCGAGTCCTGCGGTCAGCCGATCGGCAAGCTTCGGCTTGAAGCCGCTCCCCGTGCGACGCTATGTGTGCCATGCAAGACCAAACAAGAACGCCGCTGACCGATTCCGACCTGACCACCAGCCCCACGCGCCACCGCCCGCCCCTGGTGCTCTGGGTCGCCCTGGCGACGCTGCTCATCGACCAGGCCAGCAAGATCTGGGCTCTGCACGCCCTCACCCCCGGCGAGGTGAAACCGCTGATCGGCAGCCTGTTGTCGCTGCGCCTCGTGCACAACCCGGGCGCCGCCTTCTCCAGCCTCGATGGCATGACATATGTTGTGACCGCCGTGGCCGTGCTCATCGTCGCCGGACTGGTCTATTACGTCTGGACCCGTCCCATCACCTCTCCGGTGGCCTGGTGCCTCGGACTGATCGGGGGTGGCGCGCTGGGAAATCTGGGGGATCGCTTCTTCCGCACCCCGGGCTTCCTGCGCGGGCATGTCGTCGACTTCATCGACTACTTCGGCTGGTTCGTCGGCAATATCGCCGATATCGCCATCGTCATCGCCGCCATCGTCCTGCTCCTCCTGTCCTGGCGAACGGCGCCGCAGCATGACTGAGGTCAAGACCGCCGCCATCCCCGAGGGCTTGGACGGTGAGCGGATCGACGCCGCCATCGCTCGGCTCCTCGGCCTCTCACGCAGCCGGGCCGCCGATCTGGCCGGTGCGGGCCTCGTCCTGCTCAACGGTCAGGCGGTCGCGAAATCGGCCAAGGTCGGCGCGGGGGACCTCATCGAGGTGAGCTTGCCCGCGCCGCAGGGGGGACCACGCGTCATACCCATGGACATCCCGGATCTGGCGATCGTGCACGCCGACGACGACCTAATCGTCGTCGATAAGCCGGCTGGCGTCGCCGCGCACCCGAGCGTCGGCTGGGACGGGCCGGATGTGCTCGGAGGACTGCTCGCCGCGGGCTACCAGATCACGACCTCGGGTGCGGCGGAGCGGCAGGGGATTGTGTCCCGGCTCGATGTCGGGACCTCCGGGCTGATGGTCGTGGCGAAGAGTGAATACGCCTACTCGCGGCTGAAGCAGGCCTTCCGCAGCCGAACCGTGGACAAGACCTACCACACGCTGGTGCAGGGCCTGCCCGATCCTCTCGTGGGCACCATCGACGCGCCGATTGGGCGGCATCCTGGCCATGACTATCGCTTCGCCGTCATGGATTCCGGGCGGCCGTCGGTCACGCATTACGAACTGCTAGAGGCTTTCCGCCGCGCCTCGCTGCTGGAGATCAAGCTGGAGACCGGCCGCACCCACCAGATCCGCGTGCACTTCTCGGCGCTGCGTCATCCGTGCGTCGGCGATCTGACCTATGGCGCCGATCCCACCTTGGCCGCGCAGGTCGGCCTAGAACGCCAGTGGCTGCACGCCGTGGCTCTCGGCTTCGAGCACCCCGGCACCGGCGATTGGGTCACCTTCGAGAGCGCGTATGCCGCCGACCTCGAGGCCGCTCTCGACCGCCTCGACCCCGCCTGACCCCCTCCCGCAGGACACGCGTCCGCGACACGCCGAGGGGCTGTCGGAGGGGCGACTTAGACTGCCATTCCGATGTCGAATCCAGCCGCCGCCCCAGCCTCCGGGGACAATTTTGTCCACCTGCACGTCCACACCGAGTACTCCATGCTCGACGGGGCGGCGCGCATCGACGAGCTCCTCAAGGCCGCCGCCGATCAGGGCATGCCGGCGATCGCGACGACCGACCACGGGTATATCTACGGCGCCTACGAGTTCTGGTCCAAGGCGCGCAAATACAACATCAAGCCGATCATCGGCGTCGAGGCCTACATCACGCCCGGCACCGCCCGCGGCGACAAGACCCGCGTGAAGTGGGGCGACGGCGGCCGCGACGATATCGGCGGCAATGGTGCCTACACCCATATGACCCTGCTTTCACGCACGACCGAGGGCATGCACAACCTCTTCCGCATGTCGTCGCTGGCCTCCCTCGAGGGGCACTACTACAAGCCCCGCATGGACCGCGACCTGCTCAGCACGTATGCCGATGGGCTGATCGGCACCACCGGTTGCGTCGGCGGCGAGATCCAGACCCGCCTGCGCTTCGGGCAGTATGCCGAGGCCAAACAGGCGGCCGGTGAGTTGCGGGACATCTTCGGCAAGGAGCACTTCTACGCCGAGGTGATGGATCACGGCATACCCATCGAGCGGCAGACTCAGGCCGAGCTGCTGCGACTGGCCAAGGACATGGGTCTGCCGCTGCTGGCGACCAACGACCTGCACTACACCAAGGCCGAGGACGCCAAGGCCCACGCGGCGCTGCTCTGCGTCCAGTCCGCCTCGACCCTGATGGATCCCGGCCGCTTCAAGTTCGACGCCGAGAACTTCTACCTGCGCAGCGCTGCCGAGATGCGCCAGCTCTTCCGTGAGCTCCCCGAGGCGTGCGACAACACCCTGCGCATCGCCGAGATGTGCGAGGTCTCGTTCGTGGAAAAGGAGGGGCAGTACATGCCCCGCTTCCCCTGCCCAGCTGGGGAAGACGAGACGTCCTGGTTCATCAAGGAGGTCGAGACGGGCCTGCAGGCGCGCTACCCCGGCGGGGTGCCGGAGGAGTCACGCAAGCAGGCGGCATACGAAATCGACATCATCGTCGGCAAGGGGTATGCCGGGTACTTCCTCGTCGTCGCCGACTTCATCAACTGGGCCAAGGACAATGGCATCCGGGTCGGCCCGGGGCGCGGCTCGGGTGCCGGCTCGATGTGCGCATATGCCATGCGGATCACTGATCTGGACCCGCTGCGCCACGGCCTGATCTTCGAGCGCTTCCTCAACCCTGAGCGGCCGTCGATGCCGGACTTCGATGTCGACTTCGACGAGCGCCGCCGAGGTGAGGTCATCCGTTATGTGACGGAGAAGTATGGCGATGACCGGGTCGCGCAGATCGTCACCTACGGCACGATCAAGGCCAAGCAGGCAGTCAAGGACGCGGCCCGAGTGCTGGGGCACCCCTTCGCGATGGGTGACCGGCTGACCAAGGCGATGCCTGCCGATGTCATGGGCAAGGGCGTGCCCCTGAAGGAGATCTTCAATAGCGAGCATGCGCGCTTCGCCGATGGGGCCGACTTCCGGGCGATCCACGAGGTGGAGGAGCCGGTCCGCGAGATCGTCGATACCGCCATCGGCTTGGAGGGTCTGAAGCGCCAGGCCGGCGTGCACGCGGCCGGCGTCATCATGTCCAGCGAGCCGCTGACTGACCTGATCCCGATTATGAAGCGGGAGCAGGACGGGCAGATCATCACCCAGTTCGACTACCCAAGTTGTGAGCAACTCGGGCTGGTCAAGATGGATTTCCTCGGCCTGCGCAATCTGACGATCCTCGACGATGCGATCGAAAATATTCGCGATAACCGCGGCGAGGAGATCGACCTCGACGCCCTGTCCGAGACCTTGGACGATCCGGCCACCTATCAGTTGCTCTCCCGCGGGGACACCCTCGGCGTTTTCCAGCTTGACGGCGGCGGCATGCGCACGCTGCTGAAGTTGATGCAGCCGGACAACTTTGAGGACATTTCCGCCGCGCTCGCGCTCTATCGCCCCGGCCCGATGGGCGTGGACGCGCACACGAACTTCGCGTTGCGCAAGAACGGCAAGCAGGCGGAGGTGCCCCTCGACCCCAAGCTGGACGGCAAGCTCGAACCGGCCATGTTGGAGGCGCTCAAGCCCATCCTTGGCAATACCTACATGCTTTGTGTGTATCAAGAGCAAGTGATGGAGCTGGCGCAGAAATTGGCCGGCTACACCCTCGGTGCGGCCGACTTGCTGCGGCGGGCCATGGGCAAGAAGAAGAAGGAAGTCCTCGACGCCGAGTTCGACACTTTCTCCTCGGGCATGCGCTCCCAAGGCTTCAACCAGGATTCGGTCAAAGCCCTCTGGGACGTCCTCGTCCCGTTCTCGGACTATGCCTTCAATAAGGCGCACACGGCGGCATACGGCCTCGTCAGCTATTGGACTGCCTACCTCAAGGCCAACTACCCGGCCGAGTACATGGCCGCCCTGCTCACCAGCGTCCGAGACGACAAGGACAAGTCGGCGCTCTATCTCAACGAGGCCCGGCGCATGCACATCACCGTGCTTCCGCCCTCGGTTAATGAGTCGCGAGCCGCCTTCGCCGCCGTGGGCAGCGACATCCGTTTCGGGCTCGAAGCCATCCGCAATGTCGGGCGCAATGTCGTTGAGGCGATCGTCGCGGCGCGCGAGGAGAAGGGCAAGTTCACCTCCTTCAGCGACTTCCTGGACAAGGTCCCCGCCTCGGTGTGCAACAAGCGGACCATCGAATCCCTCATCAAGGGCGGCGCCTTCGACGACCTGGGGCACCCGCGCGGCGGCCTGCTGCGCGTCCACGAGGACTATGTCGATGCCTTCGTCGAAGCAAAGCGGGCCGAGGCGATGGGCCAGGACTCCCTCTTCGGCGGGCTCGACGATGAGGACGACTTCAGCGCCGACCTGTCCGGCCTGCCGCCGATCCCGGCTATCGCGTGGGATAAGCGCACCCAGCTCGCGCACGAGCGCGACATGCTCGGGCTGTATGTCAGCGACCACCCCCTCTTCGGCATCGAACACGTGCTGACCCGCAACTCCGACACCGGAATCGCCGCGCTGATCGAGGAGGACTCCTCGCACGAGGACGGCGCCCAGGTCACGGTCGCCGGCCTGATCACCTCGATGGCCGTCAAGCGCAACAAGCGGGGCGACCCCTACGCAACGGTCACGGTCGAAGACCTCGGCGGTGCCGTCGAAATCATGTTCTTCACCAAGACCTATCTCGCCTGCCAGCACCTGCTCGCCATGGATGCCGTGTGCTCGGTCAAGGCGCGGGTCCGGCGTCGCGAGGACGGCGTGCAACTCTCGGCCGTCGACTTCTTTCTCCCCGAAATCACGGAGGGCCCTCGCGGGCCCGTGGTCATCTCGATGGAGACCACGCGCGCGACGGCGCCGCACATCGAGCAGCTCAAGACCGTCCTAATGTCCTATCCCGGCGCCACCGAGGTCCATCTCAAGCTCGTCCAACCCGGCCGGTCGGTCCTGCTCAAGCTCGACGACCAGCTGCGCGTCAACGCCACCGAAGCCTTGATGGGGGATCTGAAGGTGCTGCTCGGCGCCCGCAGCGTAAGCTGATCGCCGCCCCGCCATGAGTGTTGTCGGCGCAAAAGACGACATACCGCAGCGTGGTGCGCACCGTCAGGATAACGGCACAGGGAGGGAGACCGAATGGCATCTCGGAGCCGCGTCAGCTGGCTGACGGTGGTCGCGGCTCTGGCCTCGGCGCTGATCGCCGTCGCCTTTCCGGGAGCCGGCGCGCAGGCCAAGCAGTTGCGGGACACCGGCGCCGTGCTGACCCGCGACGCCGAGCCGGGCTATGTCTCCCTTCTGCTCGGCCGAGCGAACTGGTCGGTGGCCTCCGGAACCGACTGCCAGACCCGGTACTCGGGCGCGCTGACGATGGAGGACATCGCGCAGGACCTGAGCAGCCGCGGGGTGACCGCCACCGCCCAGGCCGTCGTCACCAGAACGCTGGAGACCACCCGCTTCTGCCAGGGATACGTCGAGATGGCGTCCTGGCAGGACCTGCGCCGGATGCAGGACGTCTATGGCTGGTCGGTCACCTCCCAAGGAATGACCTATGCCGATATGACGCAGATGACGAGCGATGAGCAGCGCTTCCAGGAAAGCGCAGCCACCGTGGCGATCTTCGCGGCCCACGGATTCCCCCGCGCCTGGGGTTCCTTCGCGTTCGCCAACAACAAGCAGGACCCGGCCGCACTGGCGCTGGTGCAGAAGTACTTCGGTTTCCTGCGGATCTATGGCATGCAACCCAACACACGGCCGAGCGCGACGACGGCACCGTTTCGGATGCTCACCTGGTCGATCAACGGCGGACGCTGCCGCAATCCGAGTCTGCCCTGCGCCACCATGGCGGTGACGGCCAACCGGCAGATGGCGGAGCGCACCCGGCTGCAAGCCGCCATGAATCCCGCCCCGGGGGAATGGTCGGTGATCCAGATCTACCGCCTGGTCCAGGGCCGTCAGGGTCGGATCGGCGATAAGTTTGCCTGGGATTGCGAGGCGTCGGATTGGCGAGATCGATGGACCTCGCAACCGGAGATCTATTGCCGCACCTCCTTCCTTGAGGCGCTGGACGGTCGCAGCCGCACCGCGATCTTCACCGATCCGGCCACGATGGCGCAGTTGTGGGATCGCGTCCCCGAGGACTACCTCGGCTGGCCGCGGCCATGAACCCTTCCGTCCCGCGCCCGCCCGGCCCCCGGAGCCGCCCCGCCCGGGCCCCCGATCGCTTCGTGGAGTTCGTATGACGACACCCCCCTTCAGGGCACGGCCGGGCCGGGCCGTCATCGGCCCGGTGCGCCTGCTCGTCCTCCTGCTCCTGGTGACCGGGCTGGTCAGTGTGCAGGCGGGCGCCGCCGACCCGCCGCGGACGAATGGCGCTGACCTGGTGTCGACGAGGGGGGCGGCGGCCCCGACGATCTCGAAGGTCTGGCCAAACTCCGGACCGCCGCGCGGAGGTCAGCGCGTGACAATGACCGGAACGGGTTTCGTCGGTGTCAAGCGTGTGCTCTTCGGCTCCGTGGCGGGTTCGGCGGTGAAGGTGATCTCGCCCAGCGTCCTCGAGGTGACCAGTCCTGCTCATCCTGGTGGCCTTGTGAACATCAAGGTCGTCACGAGTGGGGGCACCAGCGCAGCCGGATCCGCTTCGCGCTACACCTACCTCGCCGGCCCAACTGTCACCGCGATCTCTCCGTCGTCCGGGCCTGCTGAGGGGGGCTCCAGCGTGAGCGTGACCGGCAAACGATTCGTCGGCGTGACGGCGGTCCTCTTCGGTTCCAAGCCCGCGGCCCGCTTCACGGTCTCGTCATCATCGATGCTCACCGCGATCGCGCCGAGCGGCGGGGGCACGGTCGATCTGCGAGTGCGAACGGCCTCGGGGCTCTCGCCGATCCGCACGGCGGCTCGCTTCACCTATGTGGGCGAGGGGCCGAAGGCCACCTCTGTGACGCCCGCGTCCGGGCCGGCCGCAGGCGGCACCCTCGTCAGCATCGTGGGCAGCGGATTCATCGATGCCCACGCCGTGACAATCGGCGGCGCCATGGCCGAGTTCACGATCATCAGCGCCAACCGCATCGACGCGACAACGCCTCCCGGGAACCCTGGCCAAGCGCCCATCACCGTATCGACCCCATCGGGCACGAGCTCACCTCTGACCTTCACCTATGACGTTGTCGGTCCGGTCATCACCGCGCTGGCGCCGTCATCTGGACCCATCAGTGGCGGCACGAGCGTGACGATTCGAGGTTCCGGCTTGGCGAGTGTGCAGCAGGTGCACTTCGGCGCCGAGCCGGCCGCATCCATCACGGCGGTGGACGACACCAGCCTCGTGGCGGTGGCGCCCGCAGGCGCGCAGGGAGCGGTACCCGTCACCGTGACGACCTCAGTGGGCACCTCGACGCCGAGTCCGACCGCCACCTTCGTGTACATCACGGAATCGGCCGCGGTCGCCCAGGTCGCCGCCGGTTCGGATCACGCGTGCGCCCTCGACGTGGCCGGTACCGTGCGCTGCTGGGGATGGAATGGCTTCGGCCAGCTCGGGGATGGGACCACGCACTCCCGCACGGCGCCGGTCGCGGTCACCGGACTCCCGATCGTCACCCAACTTGCCGCGGGGGGAGGGAGCACCTGCGCCCTGACGATCGATGCATCTTTGTGGTGCTGGGGCTGGAATTCCTTCGGGCAGCTCGGGGACGGGACCACGATCGACCGATCCGTCCCGACGAAGGTCGCCGCGCTCGACCAGGTGCAGCAGGTGACGCTGGGCAACGGTCACGGCTGCGCGCTTCTCGCCGGCGACCGGCCGGTGTGCTGGGGGTGGAACCACTATGGACAGCTCGGCTCCGGGACCACGACCTCCTCGCCGCTCCCGGTCGCGGTGGTCGACGCTCCGGCGGGAATCGCCCAGCTCTCGGCGGGTGATGAGCACTCCTGCGCTCGAACCGCCGCCGGTGGGCTTTGGTGCTGGGGAGCCAACCACACCGGGCAACTGGGCGACGCAACGACCAGCCCCTCGGCCCGCCCCACCCCCGTCAGCGGGATGAGCGCGGGCGTCGAGGAGGTCTCGGCGGGCCTGCTGCATACGTGTGCCATTCGTGACGGTGCGGCCTTGTGCTGGGGCCGAAACGTCGCCGGCCAGGTCGGCGACGGCACGATGACGCGGCGGTTGCTGCCGACCGTCGTTGCCGGCATGGAATCGGGTGTGGTTGCCCTCAGCGCCGGCGGCGCAAGTTGCGCCCTCCGATCCGGTGGGTGGTGCTGGGGACCCAATATCTTCCGTGGTCCTGGCGAGGGGAGCGACGCTACCTCCCTCTTGCCGGCCCCGGTCATCGGCTTGCCCCCCGACGCCCTCGACATCCGCGTCGGCCGAGATTTCGCCTGCGCCCGCACCGCCTCGGGGGCCGCCTACTGTTGGGGAGACAATGCGCAGGGACAGTTGGGCGATGGCAGCACCGCCAGTCGTGGCTCCGCCGCACCGATCCTCGGCCTCCCCTAGCCATCGTACGAAGGTCCCGCCGCCCAAGACAGCGGGTGGCGCGGCCTAGGGTTGATGGCGTGACTGAACAGGAGCGGGCGAGCACCCGGCATACGGCATCGGCGGCAGCGGGCGAGCCGCCGCGCGCGCCGCAGCGGCCGCACGAGCGCACCCACCACGGGCATACGGTTAGCGACCCCTATGCCTGGATGCGCGACCGGGAGGATCCGGAGCTGATCGCCTACCTGCACGCCGAGAATGCGTATGCCGACGCGCGCACCGCGCACCTTGCGCCCCTGCGCGAGCAGCTTTTCCAGGAGATCAAGAGCCGCGTCCAGGAAAGCGACCTCAGCGTTCCGGTGGGCGACGGGCCGTGGTGGTATTACGCCCGCACCATCGAGGGGCAGCAGTATGCCGTCCACGCCCGCTGTCCGCGGACCGGGCCGGATGCGCCCCGCCCCGTGCTCGAGCCGGGTGCCATCCCCGAGGGGGAGCAGATCCTGCTGGACGGCAATGCCGCCGCGGCGGGCCACGACTTCTTCTCTGTCGGCGCGCTCGCGGTCAGCACCGACCACCGGCTCGTCGTGGCGGGCGTCGACACCGAGGGCGATGAACGGTTCGCGCTGACCGTGACCGAGGTGGCGACCGGCACCATCCTCGACCACGAGATCACCGGGGTCGGCTATGGCGCGGAGTTCGACAATTCCGGTCGCTATCTCTTCTATGTCGCCGTCGACGATGCCTGGCGGCCCTACCAGGTGTGGCGGCACGAGGTCGGCACCCCCCGGGCCGACGACGTGCTCATCTATCAAGAAGACGACGAACGCTTCTGGCTCGGACTCGGTGGCTCGCGCGATGACAGCCACCTGATCATTGGGCTCGGCACCAAGACCACCAGCGAGGCCTGGATCCTGCCCGCCGACGACCCGACGGGCACCTGGCGATGCGTGCGCGAGCGGGTCGAGGGCGTCGAGTACGACATCGAGATCGCCGGCGAGACCATCCTGATCGTCCACAACATCCGCAATCGCGAGGGCGACCTGGCTTGGACCGAGCTCGCCGACCCCAGCGAGTGGCGCCCGATCGCGACCTCCCTGCCCGGTGAGCGCTTCCTCGGCGTGGATGCCTTCGACGACTTCGCGGTGCTGACCTTGCGGGCCGACGGTCTGCCCACCCTGCGCGTTCTGCCCCGCGATGCCGCCACCGAATCCGGTTTCGGTGAGCCGCAAGCCTGGCCCGTCGACGGCGAGTTGACGGCCGTCTACCTCGCCGACAATCCCGAGATGGCTACCCGCGAGGTTGTGGTCACCGAGGAGAGCTATATCCACCCCCGGGCCAGTTATGCCGTCTCCCCGCTGGACGGCACCCGCACCCTGCTCAAGCGGCAGCCGGTCCTGGGCGACTTCGACCCGGCGAACTACGCGGAATCGCGCGAGTGGGTCAGCGCGGCGGACGGGGCCCGCATACCCGTCTCCATCGTCCGGCGCGCCGACGTCGGGCAGGACGGCAGCGCCCCCGGCCTGCTCAATGGCTATGGTGCCTATGAAATCTCCTCCGACCCCTACTTCTCCGTCGCGCGGCTGAGCCTGCTCGATCGTGGGCTGGTGTATGCCGTGGCCCACGTCCGCGGCGGCGGCGAGATGGGCCGCGGCTGGTATGACGAGGGCAAACTCGCCGCCAAACCCAACACCTTCGGTGATTTCGTGGCCGTCGCGGATGCCCTGCGGGGCGGCTGGGTCGATCCGGACCGGCTCGCCTGCGAGGGCGGTTCGGCCGGGGGCCTGCTCATCGGGGCGGCGCTCAACCTGGCCCCGGACCGCTTCCGTTTCGCGCACGCCGCCGTGCCCTTCGTCGACGCCCTGACCTCCATGCTCGACCCAGATCTGCCGCTGACGGCGGGGGAGTGGGAGGAGTGGGGCAATCCGCTCGCGGACCCCGCGGCATACGACACCATGGCCGGCTACGCGCCCTACGACAATGTGCAGGCGACGGAATACCCGGCCATCCTCGCGACGACATCGCTGCACGACACCCGGGTCCTGGTCACCGAGCCCGCCAAGTGGGTCGCCCGGCTGCGCGAGCTCGCCACCAACGATCCGCAAACCCGCCCGATCCTGCTGCACACCGAGATGTCGGCCGGGCATGGCGGCCGCAGCGGCCGCTATGACGCGTGGCGCGAGGTCGCGTGGGAGTGGTCGGTGCTGCTCGACCAGCTCGGCCTCGCCGACGGATCGTTACCCGCTGTTCACGACTCATAGCCGCCGGGGTCTGGCCGTTGTCGGTTCGGCCGGGTAGGTTGCCCACGGCGGCACGTGATCGGTCTCTGGCCGCCCTTTACGGGAGGTACTGCATGCGCAAGATGACGACGCTGTTCGCGGCCGGTGCGGCCGCGGCGCTCGCCGGAGGACTGGTCTCCACGACCGGCGCCACCGCGGCGACAGAGAGCACAGCCCGGGCGATCCCGGTGCAATTGCTGTCGTTCAACGACTACCACGGCCACCTTGAGGCCACCGATCCGCCGCTGGCCAGCGACCCGACCAAGACGCCCGCCGGCGGCGTGGAGTACCTCTCGGCCAAGCTCACTGAGTTGCGCACCAAGGTAGGGGACAAGAACTCCCTGACCGTGGCCGCCGGTGACACGATCGGCGGCTCGACCTTCCTGTCCGGGATGTTCCACGACGAGCCCAGCGTGGAGTCGCTGAACACCCTGGGCCTGGACGTCACCTCGGTCGGCAACCACGAGTTCGACGAGGGCACCGCGGAGTTGCTGCGGATCCAGAAGGGCGGCTGTCACCCCGTCGACGGCTGTTACTTCCCGGATCAGCCGTATGCCGGTGCGAAGTATCCCTACCTGGCTGCCAATGTCTTCAAGAAGTCCGACAACAAGCCTTTGCTGCCCGGTTTCACGATCCGCAAGGTCGGCGGGGTGCCGATCGGCTTCATCGGTTTGACGCTGCGGGAGACCCCGACCCTGGTCGACCCGGCCGGTGTGGCCAGCGTGCGCTTCGCCGACGAGATCAAGACGGTCAACCAGCAGGCCGGCGCACTGGACCGCAGGGGCGTCAAGGCCATCGTGGTGCTGATCCACCAGGGTGGCACCCAGGACCCGGCCACCTCCAACTATGACGGCTGCGTCGGCTTCAACGGCCCGATCGCCGAGATGGCGCCGAAGTTCTCCTCGCTGGTTGATGTCGTCGTCTCCGGTCACACCCACCAGCCGTATGTCTGCACCCAGAGCGACCCGCAGGGCCGCCCCCGCCTGATCACCAGTGCGGCCTCCTACGGCCAGATGGTCACCGAGACCTACTTCAACATCAACTCCAACACCAAGGACGTCAACCGCAACTCCTTCGTCTCCCACAACGTCCTGGTCGACCGGTCCAACACGCCCGACCCGGCGCAGACCGCGGTGATCGACAAGTGGAAGACGCTGGCCGGTCCGATCGCGGGCAAGGTCGTGGGCACCATCGCCGAGGACATCACCGGTGACTCCAGCGGCAACCGCGGTATCGAGACCCCGATGGCCGACCTGGTCGCGGACTCGATCCTGTGGGGTACCCAGAGCGGCAACAGCCAGATCGCCTTCATGAATGTCGGCGGCGTCCGGGCCAGCTTCCTGACCAACCAGATCAGCAATGGCGAGCAGCCCGGTCAGATCACCTACACCGAGGCCTATAACGTCGCGCCCTTCGGCAACCTGCTGGTCACCTTGGATATGACCGGCCAGCAGATCAAAGACGCGCTGGAACAGCAGTACGACCCGACCCGTGGTCGGCAGTACCTGGCGCTCGGCGTTTCCGAGGGCTTCAACTACACCTGGGATGACACTCAGCCCCAGGGCAGCAAGGTCGTCGCCTCGTCCATGACGCTCAACGGCACGCCGATGAGCCTGACCTCCACCTACCGCGTCGGCACGCTGAACTTCCTGGCCAATGGCGGTGACGCCTTCACCGCGTTCACCGGCGGGACCAACCTGCTCGGTGGCAAGGAAGACCTGCAGAACCTGGTCGACTACCTGGGGGCCCACCCCAACCTGACCCCGCCCCCGGACCGGGTTGCTGGCCTCTGAGCCCCGACCCGCACGGGCATACGCGAAGGGCCCGGCACCTCGATCTGAGGTGCCGGGCCCTGCCCTGTCCGGTCCGTGCCAGGGGTATGCCGTGCGGTTGCGTCAGGGACGGCCGCCCATGCGCGTGCCGAGCTGGTCGGCGGAGGTGATCTGGGTGCCATTCGCGGTCAGTTGCGCGGCGGTGAACTCGATTGTGCCATTGGCGTCGACCGCGCCCGTTCCGCCGCCCGCGCCGCTCGTGATTGTGATGCCGCCGCCGGTCAGGGAGACCGAGCCATTGGAGTCGATGCCATCCGCGCCGGCATTGACCGTGACGGTGCCGCCGCTGATCGTCAGCAGCGAGCCGTCGTCGGACTCGGTGCCGCCGGTGCCGGCCTCGGCGGACACGGCGGTGGCGTTGATGCCGTCGTCGGAGGCGGTCACGGCGACCGTGCCGCCCGAGATGGTGATGTCTTGGCCCTCGATGCCCTCGACCGACTGGGTGACGGTGACGGTGCCATCGGTGATCTCGACGGCGCGCTCGCCGTGGATGCCGTCATCGCCGGCCTCGATGGTCACGCTGCCACCGTCGATCCGGACCCAGCCGCGGTCGGCGTCTTCGGTGTTATCGGCCTTGAGCGCGTCGCCGCCCGCTGTGACCGTGATGGTGCCGTCGAGGATCTGGACATAGTCCTTGCCGCGGATGCCGTCGTCGGCGGCCGTGACATTGAGGGTGCCGGAGACGATGACCAGGCCATCGGTGGAGTTGATGGCGTCATTGGTCGAGCCAGTGACATTCAGCGTCCCGGTGCCCGCGATGGTCAGGTCGGACGCCGAGGCGATCGCGGCGACCGGCGTTGCGTCATCGGGGACGGTATAGCCCGACCCGTCCTGCACGGAGTTTGTGGTGCCATCCGCGAGGTCGATCGTGACCTCGTCAGCGCTCGTCACGGCGATCGCGGGACCCGCGGAGTTGGTGATGGACGCATTGTCGAGGATCAGCGTGACGGTCTCGTCGTCCGGGGCGGCCACCACGAGCTGGCCATCCGTCAGGGTGCCCGAGAGGCGGTAAACCCCACCGCTGGTGATCGTCACGATGTTCCCGTCGACGCTCACGCCCTCCCCAGCGGAGGCGCCATCGGCCAGGGTGATCGCGACCTCGTCGCTGGCGTCCCAGGTCAGGTCGTCGGCGTCGTAGTGCGTGTCGATAGCGCTCGTCGCGTTCTGGTTGCTGGCGTTGGTCGCGGTGGCGGCGGAGGTCGCGTTGGCGTCGTCGGCGGCGGCGTCATCGGCGGTGGCGGCAGCCGTCACAGATGTTGCGCTCGTCGCACTGACGGTGGTCGTGCTGTCTGCGGTCGTGGAGCAGCCGACGAGCACGCCAGCGGCCAGGGCCAGGCTGGAGGTGACGGCGGCGAAGCGGCGGGTGCGGATGCGGTTCATGGGGCGGCCTTCCGAGAGGTCTTGGCAAGTGCGTACCCCTAGAGAGTGGCGACTGGCCCTTTTCGTCCTCTTTGGGGTCGCTGTGCGCTTGCTATGACCTGAAATTGCCGTCTGGCGGCCGCCCATCACCCGTCGAGATCGGGAAACACGCCGACGAATCGGCCGTTACCTCGGCGTGTTTCCCGGACTCGACGACCTTGGGCCCGTGACCCGCGGGTGCGCGGGCGACGCGAGTGCGCGGTCGGCGGTCGGGATCAGGCCAGCGTGGCCGTGAAGGTCGCGGAGGCGATGTAGTCGTGTGTCGCGCTGACGGTGCCGAGGGTCTGGTCGTCCGCGACAGTGAAGACGATGGTGGGGTTGTTCATCGCCACGCCGACGCCGAGCGCTGGCCGCCAATAGAACGTGCCGTTGTAGACCCAGCGCATCACCTTCAAATAGCCGGGCTGCACCGGGTCGGTGTGGTGGACGTAGGTCGCGGTGTAGCCGTTATTGGAATAGTCCGGCAGCGAAAGATTGGTGCGGGATTCGGCATACCACAGCACTGCCGTGCCGCTCGTCCCCGAGGCCGCCAAGGCGGGGGCCGCGGCCGTCAACGTCCGTTCTCGCGCTTGGCCTCGATGCCAGCCTTCTCCAGGGCCGGCCGCCAGAGGTAGGTGTTGAAGTAGTTGCGGTTGCTGGCGCCCTGCCCAGTCGAGGTGCCGTCCCGCTGATCGGACGGGTGACGAGCACCGATCCTCAGATGCGACGCAGGCGATACGAGAAGGGATACATGCGGTCGACGATGCTGCGTACCTGCAGGTGGTTGTCGTCGATGCAGGTGAGCTTCTTGGGGGCGAACTGAACCGCGAAGGCGATGTCGGTGGCGTAGTCGGCCTCGCTCCCCAATTGGGTGCCGGGCAGCTGCCAACTGCCACCGTGGTCGCTGCTGCGCATCCGGCGTGAGGGCAGCTCCACGGCGAAATCGTCGCCGACCCACCGCCCGTACACCTTCATGGGAGTTCCACCGGTCCATGACGATGTCCATCCCGGAAGCCCCTTGATGCGGTTATGCCACAAGTGCACGGACATGTCGAAGCGATCCTGGGTGATGTCGAACGTCCAGGACTCCCAGCTCTGCTCGACCCCGAAACCCTTCGGCGTTCGTTGCATCGCCCATCGGCCGACGAAGCAGGGGGCGAACTCGGGTCCTTCGGGCGGCGTCCAAGGGTGGTAGGAGACGGTGGTTGTGCCGTAGCCCCGCACTGTGAACATCTGGCCGACGGCATTGCCGAAGGCGCCCTGGAGGCGAGTGAGCAGCGGCTTGAGCCAGCCTGTGAGGGTCTCCCGGAGGAATCCGTCGAGTTGCAAGGTGACGAATACGGGCCGGCTGGCGATCGAGTCGATCATGCTGCGCAGCATCGACTCGGTGGCTTCATAGAGCGCCCTGATCTCTGCGCGTGGGATGGCGACCTCGACGTTGGCCCAGCCCGTGGCCGGGTCCGCCTTCTGTTGGGGCTCGATGCCCGAGGTGAACGGAAGGGAGATGTTGCCAGACGCAGGCACCTTCTGGACCTGGGACAACGCCGAGTAGGAGGCGAACGCAACCTGTGGTGGGGCGAGCGGATCGAACCCGTCAGGCAGAACCCTCCACGTCACCGGAGTGCCGGGCTCGAAGATCGAGAGGAGTTTGTGATTGCCCGGCAGGGTCTTGACGCAGTCCTTGATCGGGTCGTCGAAATCGACGTAGCGCTGGTCGGGGACGACCCACCATCGTCCGTCCACCGCCGGCCCACTACCCCCCGGCATCACCAACGGATCGTGTGACGAACTCACCTGGACCGTCCATCCGAAGATGTAGGTGCTCACATGCAGCACCACCTGGGCGATGGCCATCGCCTCGGCCAATGCCTCGAGCGCATCCTGGCTCAGGGTCTTGACCAGCCCGCGCACGACGCCCTCGGCCAAGGAGACGGCGTGGTCCCACAGGCCGGCGACGAAGCCCGACACTGCCTGGATTGCCCCCGACCCCACCCCCTTGGGGTCCAGGCGCAGCGCGTTGAAGAGCGACGTGAGAGAGGTGTTGAAGAACTCTGCGACCGACGAGCACGGCGTGGCGAGAGGATCCGCGGCGCTGAGGGCAACTGAGCGGGTCCCCATGAGGTTGCCTTCGTCCCGGTGACCTGTGGGCCAGACCTGTGGCGGGGCTGGCAGGTCCTTCGTGGCTGCCTCGGCGTTGTCGGCGAGGAACAGCGGCAGGACCGCTGCCGGGAACAGCACGCGTGGGCTGAGTCGCCAGTTCGTGTCCTCCTGGAACCACTGGGCGGCAGTCAGCGCGCGCGGTGTCTCCGCCAAGTCCAGCCAGGCCCCGAGGAGATAGCTGAACGATGGGGATGAGTCGGGCATGGGGATGAGTTGGTCGAGCTCACTTCCCCACAAGCCTCCATGTCCGCCGAGTTGGCGGGCCATGTTGGCCACCTGTGACCGCGTCACGCTCACGCCGTACGGCGCCTGCGCGACGCTGTCGAGGTCGGCTGCGGAGGCGACGATGGTGATGCCGTGGGAGCGCAGGGTGTCGGCCAGGTCTGCCGGATCGGATGAGTCCGAGCCCTGCTCACCGGACTGCGGCTCACCAGACTGGTGGGAGTCGGGCTGGTGGGTACGTGGATGGGCTCCGTCGATGCACGCGGTGAGGGTCAGGGTGAGCAGTATCGCCAGCGAGGTGATCAGGCGAGAGCGCCATCGCGTCACGGTGCATCGACCTGATCGAGTAGCAGTTCGGCGATGCGTACGACGCGCTCCTGGCTGGCGGAATCGGCGGTGACGTTGGGCGTTCCGACACTGATCGTGTGGTCGCCCGAGCGCGCCACCACGCTGACGTTGCCTTCTTCTGGACGGTCAGCGGTCGTGAAGACGTAGCCCACCGACTCATCCCCCAGGGAAGGGGTGAACGGTTCCCCGACGTGGCTGGCCTTGCGGAGTTCGTAGTCCGAGGCAGGAGCCACGGCGAGGAGTACGTTGACGCCCTCGTAGCGCACTTGGCAGGTCCCCAGGGAGGCCCCGCGGTCGGTGGGATCGTCGGTGAACTCGCGGTTTCCGGAGAACAGGGCCGACCAGTCGATCCGATCGGCCAGCGCGCAGACGTCGACCGGCGCGTAGGTACCGGCGTCGGGTGTGGCCTCGCTGGGCGCGTCCGTGGCCGTGGCGGCGCCCTCGCCTCCGGGCCCATCGGCGACAACGGCGTCGGCGTTCCCCGTCGCCGCGTCGACGGAGTCGCCGTCGCCACCACATCCCGCGACCAGCGACGTGGTCATGGCGAGCGTGAGAATGGCGGGCAGGACTCGTGCAGTGAGCGTGGACATGGTGGCCCCTTTCCGAGGAGGTCACCAGCGTGCCTGCGCCGAACTCGCCGGCGCATCGGTGCTACCACCTATCTCGGACTCGGGGTTGGCCCGTGGGCGAGGTGTCGGTGACGACAGCAGACAGTTAAGTTACTTTCGAGTAGCATCGCGGCATGGTCGACGTACTCGCACTGTGGAACAAGCTCTCACACGGTCCGCCAGCCGCAGCCGAGCTGACGGCGGATCCCGTTCACGGAGGCGTGTTCGCGGCGGATCTGCTCGACCGCCCACCGCGCCGCCCGGACGGTCAGCTTCGACCTGGGTGCCGCGATGGTCTCATCCTGCTCCAGGAACGACCCGACCGGGCACCCAGCCTCGGGGCACACCCAGCGGCGTTTGCGCCACACGATCCGCACCGGCCGCCCGAACGCCGGCGCATCGACCAGGCGCACCTCGACCCGGCCGTGAGCGTGCGCGACGACCCCGCACGACCAGCACCCCGTCACCGATGGCTCGGACTCCACCGTCACGGTCAGGGCGTCGTGGTCGTCGCGGGCGACGTCGATCACGCGGAGACCGTCCAGGCCGACCAGCAGGTCGCAGCGGCCGCAGTAGCCGCCCACCGGGCAGCACAACGTAGGCTCGGGCATCGTCGAGGTCCTTGGGTTCAGGAGAGGTAGAAGTCCTCTGATCCTCAAGGGCCTCGACCCCTACCCGCCGGACCCCAAGCGCTTCAGCGCGTCGTGCCCACCCCACACTCAACGGCGAAGAGATTCCCTAACTGGTTGTCAAGGTGGTGGAGGGTGGATTCTTCGGGCAGGGGTGATCGACGA
>NZ_BAAAPO010000012.1:0-7656 GCF_039531185.1 Nostocoides veronense | reverse complement strand
GCAATCCAGCAGGACACCAGTCAGATTCAGGGTCACGACCCCCGCGCACGCCATACCAGCATGTAAGTCAGATTGACTAGGTAAGTTGCCCCCGTGAGTGATTCCCAGTGGCCCGACGCCGATGACGCGCAGGAGCGTCCGGCGCCCCGCCCCGCCCGACGTATGCCGACCGGCCGCCGCCGGGGACCGCTGGTCCCGACTCTCGTGGTCCTCGCGGTTCTGGCCCTGATCAGCACCGGCCTCGCGGGCGTGTGGACCGACATCCTCTGGTACCGCTCGGTCAACTTCACCGGCGTCTTCACCACCACGATCCTCACCAAGATCCTGCTCGGGGTCGCGGGATTCGTGCTCGTCGGCGGCCTGGTCTTCGCGAGCCTGCTCGTGGCCTATCGCACCCGGCCGATCTATGTCCCGCGCACTGTGACCAATGAGAGCCTCGAGCAATATCGCGAGGCCATCGAACCGGTGCGGCGGATCGCCTTGTTCGGCATTCCGGTCATTCTCGGCGCACTCGGGGCGACGGCGGCCTCCGGCCAGTGGCGTACCTACCTGCTGTGGGCCAACCAGGTGCCCTTCGGCCGCACCGACCCGCAATTCGGCCGCGATATTTCGTTCTTCGTCTTCACCGTGCCCTGGCTGCAGACCCTGCTCGGCTTCCTCACGATGGCGGTTGGGGCAGCCCTCGCGGCTGCCGCCTTCACCCACTACGTCTATGGCGGCCTCCAGCTTCCGGGCCGCGGGGCGTCCACCCGGGCCGCGATCACCCAGGTCGCCGTCCTCGGTGCTGTCCTTGCGCTGCTGCGCGCCGGGACATATGTCGTGGACCGCTATGCCCTCTCGACCAAGCAATCCCGACTGATGACCGGCATCACCTACACCGATGCCAATGCCGTCCTGCCAACCAAACTCATCCTCGCCATCGCCTCTTTGGTCGTCGCCGGCCTCTTCCTGGCCGCGATTTTCACCCGATCGTGGCGTCTGCCGATCATCGGTGTGGCCATGCTCGTGATCACCTCGGTGGTCGTGGGCGGGATCTACCCAGCGATCATCCAGTCGGTGCGGGTTAAGCCGTCCGAGAAGTCTCTGGAAGCGACATACCTGCAACGCAATATCGAATCGACGCGCGCGGCGTACGGCCTTGAAGGCGTCCAGGTCACGCCCTACCAAGCGACCTCCGAAGCCTCGCCAGGCCAGCTGCGCAATGACGCCGAGACCATCCCCGGCATCCGGCTCGTCGACCCCATCGTCGTCGCGCCCACCTTCCGCCAGCAGCAGGCGCTGCGCTCCTACTATGCCTTTCCCGATGCCCTCGATGTCGACCGCTATCAGGTCAATGGCAAAGAAGAGGATGTCGTCATCGCCGTGCGGGAGTTGACGCTCGACGGGGTGCCGGCCTCGCAGCGCAACTGGCTCAACGACCACACGGTCTACACCCACGGCTTCGGCCTCGTCGCCGCCTATGGCAACAAGCGCGCCAGCGACGGTTCTCCGGTTTTCGCGGTTTCGAATATCCCGCCCTCGACGACCCTGGGGGAGTTCGAGCCGCGCATCTACTTCGGCGAACAGAGCCCGACATACTCCATCGTCGGCGGAGCCGCCGGCGACAACCCGCGCGAGTTCGACTATCCCGATGGCAGCGCCCAGGGGCAGCAAAACAACACCTACGCCGGCAAGGGCGGCGTGCCGATCGGCTCCTTCCTGCGCCAGGCCGCGTATGCCGTGAAGTACCGCGAGGTCAACTTCCTGCTCTCCGATGCGGTCGGGTCCAACTCGCGCATTCTGGATCACCGCACACCGCTGGAGCGGGTTTCTCGGGTCGCGCCCTGGCTGACCTTGGACGGCAATCCGTATCCCGCGATCGTCGACGGCAAGGTTTTGTGGATCGTTGACGGCTACACCACCTCGGCGAACTATCCCTATTCGCAATTGCAGAACCTCGATGCCGCGACCAGCGACTCCACGACCGCGCGGGCGACCAGCGTCTCGGCGTTGCGCTCAGGCCAGGTCAACTATGTGCGCAATTCGGTCAAGGCCACGGTGGATGCCACGGACGGCACCGTGAAGCTCTATGCCTGGGATGAGGCCGATCCCGTGCTCAAAACGTGGATGAGCGCCTATCCCGACACGGTCTCGCCGATGTCCTCGATCAGCGGTTCGCTGATGTCGCATCTGCGCTACCCGGAGGATCTGTTCAAGATCCAGCGGATGCTGCTCTCGCGTTATCACGTCACCTCATCCGACGCCTTCTATGGCGGCAACGACTACTGGCGGGTGCCGGAGGACCCGGCTCAGGAGGGCGCCAACGCGCTGCAACCGCCCTACTACCTCACGCTCGCGATGCCCGGCCAAAAGCGGCCCGGGTTCGCGCTGACGACCACTTTCATGCCGACCGGTGACCGGCAAGTCCTCTCCGGCTTCCTGGCCGTGGACGCCGATGCCGGAGCCGACGCCGGCAAGAAGGCCGAGGGCTTCGGCACCTTGCGCCTTCTGGAGTTGCCCCGCGACTCCAACGTCAAAGGCCCCGGACAGGTCCAGAACGAGATCAATTCCTCCAATGACAACAGCCCAGGCTTCTCCCTCACCCTGAGCCAGTTCTTGAACAACAACCGGCAGCAGGGCTCGCGGGTCACGCTCGGCAATCTGCTGACCCTCCCGGTCGGCGGCGGACTGCTCTATGTGCAGCCGATCTACGTCCGGGCGGACTCCAGCAGCTCGTATCCCCTCAGTCGCGTAACGGTCGCGGCCTTCGGTGACAAGCTCGCCTGGTCCGACACCCTGACCGGCGCCTTGGATCAACTCTTCGGCGGAAATGCCGGCGCCAATGCCGGCGACGACAATGGCACCACGCCACCAGACACGGGAAATCAAGCGCCGCAGACCAACGACCAGCTGCTCGCCGAGGCCCTCGCCGATATGCAGAAGGCCTTCGATGAGGGCAAGGCGGCGCTGGAGAAGGGCGACTTCGCCGCCTATGGCGCGGCCCAGCAACGCCTCCAGGCAGCGCTCGAGCGCGCGGTCAAGGCCCAACCCCAGGGTGGCACCGCAACCGTCTCGCCGACGCCCTCGCCCTCCGCGAGTAGCTAAGCCGATTTGGTCCACCCCGATCCGTCACGTATCGTTGAGCTACCGACGCGGGGTGGAGCAGCTCGGTAGCTCGCCGGGCTCATAACCCGGAGGTCGCAGGTTCAAATCCTGCCCCCGCTACGAAGAAAGTCCAGGTCAGCCCATGGTTGACCTGGACTTTCGCTTTGGGGGCGAGATGCGATCCCATCGTTTACCCATCACATTGACAGGTGCGCAGCGCCGCCCGGCCGGGTGTCATCGTCGTCGGTTCCGGTTGCCTCGGGGCTGCTCGGTTCCGCTCGCACACCTGATGGGCATGAACAGCACAGAACTGGGGCTGGAGCCCCTCATCGGGGTCGAGGAACTCGCCGAGTACCTCGGTGTCCCCGTGCAGACCATCTATGACTGGCGGCTGTCCGGCCGGGCGCCGCGGGCCTACAAGCTCGGCAAGCACCTGCGGTTCGCGGCCAGCGACATCGCGGCGTGGCTGGAGGAGCGGCATGAGGGCGGCTCCCATGAGTAGGCCGCGCATCCCTGTCGGCGGGTACGGCGAGATCACCTTCTTCCCGCGGGCGAAGGGCAGGGTCGAGGCCCGGACTCGGTTCCGCGACTGGGACGGCCAGACCCGGCTGGTGCAGGCCACCGCCTCATCGAGGCCGGCGGCCGAGGTCGAGTTGAAGCGGCGGCTGGCGGAGCGCAACGTCTGCCAGCCGGTCGACACGACGCTGACGCCGGACAGCCCGTTCCCGGCGCTGGTCGAGTACTGGCTGGCCGATCTCGACTTGGAGAACCGGATCGCGCCCGCTACCCGCTTCAACTATGAGCGCGACATGGAGCGGCTCGTGCTCCCGGCCTTCCGCGGCTACACCCTGCGCGAGATCGGTGTCGCCCGCTGCGATGCTCTTCTCAAACGGTTGGGGCAGGAGTCGTACTCCTCGGCGAAGCGGGCGCGGACGGTGCTGCGGCAGTCGTTCGCGCTGGCGGTGCGGCACGAGGTGCTGGTGCGCAATCCGATCGACAACGTGTCCCGGCTCCACAAGCCGAAGCGGACCCCGACGGCGCTGAGCGCGACCGAGGTCAACGCGATCCGGGCCGTGATCAAGGCGTGGGAGTTGTCCAGTGGCACCTCGGGTCCGAACCCGGACGGCCAGCTCGGGCAGATCGTCGAGGTGATGCTGGGTACGTCTGCTCGGATCGGTGAGGTGCTCGCGATCCGGCGCCGCGATCTGGATCTGACGACGACGCCGGCCACCCTGCGGATCTGCGGCACGGTCATCTCCGAGCGTGGTGTCGGGACGTACCGGCAGGAGCACCCGAAGACCGATCGTTCCAACCGGGTGGTGGCGCTGCCGTCGTTCACCGCTGAGGCACTGCGTCGGCGACTGGCGATCATGGCGGATCATTCGCTGGACGCGTTGGTGTTCCGCAGCCGGGAGGGGACGCCGCTCACGACAGCCAACGTACGGCGACAGCTCCGTAAGGTTCTCGGCGCTGCGGGTATCGAGGGTGTCAGTCCGCACATGTTCCGCCGGACGGTCGCGACGGTGATCAACGAGCAGGCCAGCCTGAACCTGGCCTCGGAGCTGCTTGGCCACACCGACCCCAAGGTCACGATCGAGCACTACATCCGCCGCAACGAGCAGGTGAACCCGCTGACAGCCGAGTTGCTCGATCAGGCGTTCGCCCGCGAAGACGGCGGCGGGCCGCTGTGAGTAGCGTGGCAATAGTGTCACGGTTCCGTTATACTTCTGCCATGGCGACCAAGCCGTTGGCACGCGACGCGCTGTGGGGCATTGCGACCGCACAGCACGGCTTCGTGACCGCTCAGCAGGCCACCGAGGCAGGCATCGACAAGCACGCGCTCCAGATGCTCGTCCACCGCGGCACGTTGGCGCGCGCTGCGCACGGCGTGTACCGCTTTCCGCAATATCCGGTCGGCGAACACGACAACCTCATGCTCGCGGTCCTGTGGACGCGGGTGCCCGAAGCCGCGTTGTCGCACGAGACCGCGCTTGATGCGTACGGCATCAGCGACGTGAACCCCAACCGGATCCACCTCACCGTCGGCAAGCAGCGCCGCTTCCGTAGGACGGGGGGAGACGTCTATGAGGTGCACTACGAGGACCTCGCCCAGAAGCAGATCGGCTGGTGGCAGGAGATCCCGACGGTCACACCGGTGACGGCCATTGGCCAGTGCCTGACCTACGGAACGCCGACATACCTGCTCCGCCAAGCGATCGAGCGCGGCCACGCGCAGGGCTACCTCAAGGCGACGGACCGCGACGAACTCACCGAGGCGCTGGAGACTCGACATGAGCGATGAACACCTCGGCTCCAGGCTGGCCGCGCTGCTCCGCACACTGAAGCCCAAGAGCAAGGAACCAGTTTCGGCCAAGGTCCTCAACACCTGGATCGCCCAGGCCGAGGGCAAGCTCGGGGACGAGGCCCGGGGTGGCCGACTCGGTTGGCTCGTCGCGTCGTCGGTGGCGATTGCGGCCGTGCAGCGCGCGATCGACACCGAGGGACGCCACCTGTTCCTGCTCAAGGGCGGCACCCTGCTCCAACACCGGTTGAAGGCAACGGCCCGCACCACCAAGGACGTCGACGGCCTCATCCGCGGCGACCTCGATCAATTCATCCTCGCCTTGGACGAGGCGCTCGACGAACCGTGGGGACCGCTCACCCTGCGCCGGGGCGAGGTCGAGGTGGTCAACGTGCCGACCAAGATCATCAAGCCGCGGCGCTTCGACATCATCCTGGAATTGCGTGGTGTGACCTGGCGGCGGATCCAGTTCGAGGTGTCACCCGACGAGGCCGGCGTGAGCGATGAGCACGAAACCATCGAGCCGCCACCGCTGGGCGGTTTCGGACTGCCCGATCCGGACGCCCTGGTCGGGATCGCGATGCGCTTCCAGATCGCGCAGAAGCTCCACGCCGTCTCCGACCCGCACGAGCCGCCGGAATCGATCAACGACCGTGCGCGTGACGTCGTTGATCTTCTTCTGCTCCGCGACCTCGCCGAGTCGACCGGGAGCCCGGCACTGGCCGAGATCCGGCGCGCCGCGATGGCTGTGTTCGCCGCTCGAGCCGATGAGGCGGCCCAGCTCGGCCTCGCGACTCGCGCTTGGCCTCCGACCCTGGTGGCTCATCCACATTGGGCCGACGACTTCGCCCGAGCCGCTACCTCCGGTGGTGTGGGCCTGTCTCTCGACGAGGCTGTGGCCGAGGTCAACGCCTGGATGAAGGAGATCGACCTCGTCGGGCTCCTCGACGACGAGGCGAGGGCAACGGAAGACGCTGAGTCGACCAGCGACCCGAACGAGCCGCTGCCGCCCCACGTCAAGGTCACCCGCGGCAGGTCGCCTCGGACCGACGGAGACTGACACTTCTCAGGGAAGTCCGGCGCGGTCGAACTCCTGCTGCAAGCGCGGACGACCCGATGGACCTCGCGCAGCTCCGCGATGAGGTTGTCGACCTCGGCTGACTTCTCCGACCCTGCGCTGAGTTTGCGCATGGTCGCCAGTCGTCTGGCGGCGAGCTTGTAGTTCTTGGCGTTCGCCTCAATGAGGATTCCCTCCACGAGGCGCTGATGGATCGGCAGTGTGGCGATCGGGTCGACCTTCTCGTATGCCTTCACCAGCTCGCTCCAGGTGGAGCCGTTGTCGAGTGCGAACGAATGCGCGAGGTTCCACGCGAACTCGGGTTCTTTGAGCGTGTGGAGTGCGAAGAGGACCGCGTCGCTCGGGCTCGCGGCGAGCGTGGTGACAACCTCGTCACGGTAGCCCGGCCAAGCCTTGCCCGCGGTCTTGTGCAGCCGAGCCGCGGACGTGGACGAGGGCCACTTGCGGAACACCGCCAACCGCGCATCGAGCGCCTCGGCCGATGGGCGATGAGCTTCCAGGAGTCTGCACCAGTAGTCGGCTGCCTTGAGTGACTGGTGTCCGCGGTCGAAGTCGGTGGCCTGTTTCGACCAGTCGATGGCGAGGTCGATCTCGCCGATCTCCTCGAACGCTTCGGCGGTGTCCTCCAGCCAGGCTGCGACCTTCCGGTCCTTGGCGTGGGTCCGGATGATGGCGTCGATGTCGTGGTCGAGCACGGCCAGCCGCTGGGCGTTCCAGTCCAAGGTGAACCAGTCGTGGGAGTGCTCGGAGTTCCACCGTTCGGCGGGGCGGGGACCGAGTCGCGCCTCGACTTCGGCCAACCGTTTCCGGTAGGAGGCCATGCCGACCTCGCCAAGTGCCGGGGCGTAGGCCACGGGGTCGAGTTCGAAGTAGTCGACCTCGCCGTCGAACTGGAACTTCATCATCCAGTCGACCAGCTTCCCCACCGCCGTCCTGGCCGCCGCGGCTGCCTGAGGGTGGAGTTCCAGGAGGCGACGACAGGCGTCGCCGATGATGCCGCTGGAATCGTCGGCTCGGGCGATCACCTTCAGTGACGACGCGAGGGCCTTGTGGGTGACCGAGTAGATCTCGGCTGGATCGGTCGTGGGGATGGCTGCTTCGAGGATGTCGATCGCCTCATGCGGGGGTGATGCTCCTATTCCGTGTCAAGGTCTGTTCATGCGGCGGTGAGCCAGGCGCGGTAGCGGGCGGC
>NZ_BAAAPO010000011.1:0-58271 GCF_039531185.1 Nostocoides veronense | reverse complement strand
CGACCACAAACCTGCAGGTCAACCCATCACCGACCCGAGCAGGCGGCGAAAGTGGCCTAAGTCAGGTCGTTGGTCGCGGCCCCGTTCGACTGGCTCGCCCAGGCGATGGGTGCCGCCGCCGGGTGGCTGTTCGAGGCGGTCTGGTCGGTCTTCGACACCACGACCCTGGTGGATGTCACCAAGCCCGGCTACATCGCCGTCTACAACCTTCTGTTCGGCATCGCAGTCTTCGTGATGCTGATCTTCTTCTGCCTCCAACTCATCACCGGGCTGATCCGCCGCGACCCCACCGCCCTCACCCGCGCCGCCCTCGGCCTGGCGAAGTCCGTCCTCGGGTCGTTCGTGGTCATCACGCTGACCGCGCTGCTGCTGGAAGTCGTCGATCAGTTGTGCATCGGGATCGTGCAGGCCGCCGGGGAAACTACCGAGTCGATGGGCGACAAGATCGCCCGCCTCGCCGCAGGGCTGGTCGGCATCAACATCGCCGCTCCCGGCGTCGGCGCCATCATCACGATCTTCATGGCCGGCCTCGCGATCACCGCCGCCGCGATCGTGTGGCTATCCCTCCTCGTCAGGAAAGCGCTCCTTCTGGTCGCGGTCGTGTTCGCGCCGCTCGCCTTCTCTGGTGCCTCGTGGGATGCCTCGCGCGGGTGGATCGGGAAGTGGGCGATGTTCGTCGTCGCACTGATCTGCTCCAAGCTCGTGCTTGTCGTGATGTTCCTCGTCGCGATCACGCAGGTCTCGGCACCGATTGACGCCGATCTCGCCTCGGTCAGTGATCCCATCGCGGGGATCGTGCTGATGGCGATGGCCGCGTTCGCCCCGTATCTCACGTACAAGTTCATCGCGTTCGTCGGGTTCGACATGTACCACGCGATCGGCTCCGAGCAGGACGCCAAGAGCGCACTCAACCGGCCGATCCCCGTCCCCACCAAGCCGCAAGGCGGCGGCGACCCGAAGAAGGTGCTCGACGGAACCAGCCGCAGCGGCGGGAACGCGAGCGGAGGTTCCGGCGGAGGTAGCAGCGCACCGCCACCGCCAAAGACCCCAGCACCGGCACCCGCCGCGAGCGGCGGAGGCGCAGCCGGCGGTGGAGCCGCAGCGGGCGGGAGCGGCGCAGCCGCAGCCGGTCCCGTGGCTGCAGGCGTCGTGGTCGGAGCAAGTGTCGCCAAGGGTGCCGCAACCGCCGGGCCGAAGGCCGGAACCGCGTTGGGAGCCCAGGGCGAGCACGCCGCCGACGCAGCCGCTCAGACACCGCCACCGCCCGCATCGCCTGCGGCACCGCCGTCGAGCCCGGCACCACGACCGCCGAGCAGCGACCCGTCACCGCCGCCGAAGCAGCCCCCGCCGCCCGCGCCACGCCCACCGAAGGAGTAGACGATGAGCAGCACGAACCACGACCGTCCCGCTGCGGGCGAACTCGTGCCGGTGAAGTTCTCCCGCCTCACCCGCCGCGGTGTCCTCCTCGGCCTGTCGCTGACCCAGCTCATCACGCTCGCCATCGGCGGAGCGACACTGATCGGCGCGTTCTACGCCGGCGGCGGGATGCTAGTCGCCTACACCGCCCCCATCTGGGTACTCGCCGCTGCGCTGACCTGGATACCCATCGCAGGTCGGCCCATCGTGGAGTGGCTGCCCATCGCCTGCTGGTGGCTGTGGCGCACCACCGGTGGGCAACTGCTATACCGGCGCAGGATCGTCGTCCCGCGCCCCGTCGGAACCCTCGCCCTGCCCGGCGACATGGCGCGACTGCGCGAGTACACCGACCCCGACACCAGCGCCGGGATGATCCACGACCCCCACGCCGCCACGTTGACCGTGGTGTGCGAGGTCACCCATCCCGCGTTCGTGCTCCTCGATCCCGGCGAACAGGAACGCCGCGTCAGCTCCTGGGGCCGCGTTCTGGCCACCGTCTGCCGCTCCGGGCGGATCGCGACGCTGCAAGTCCTCGAACGCACCCTCCCAGACTCCGGCACCGGACTGGCCGAATGGTGGGCCACCCACGGCACGGCTGACGGGTCGTGGGCGGCCGACACCTACGCCGAACTCATCGACCGCGCTGGCCCCGCCGGCGAACGCCACGCGACCACGCTCTCGCTGTCACTGGACATGAAGACGGCAGCGCGGCAGATCAGGACCGCCGGAGGCGGGATACGCGGTGCTGCCGCCGTGCTGCGACAGGAAATGAACACCCTCGTCGCCGCGCTCCGCTCCGCCGACCTCTCGCCCTCGGGATGGATGACACCAGGGCAGATCGCGGTGATGCTGCGCTCGGCGTACGACCCCGCTATCGCCGCGACCCTGGAACGCCACGGCAGGCTCGGCCAGTCGCTCGCTACCGCCGGACCGGTTGCGGTCACCGAGACCTGGGGCAGGCTGCGCACCGACTCCGCTCACCACGCTGTGCTCTGGGTCAGCGAGTGGCCCAGGTCGCTGGTCTATCCGGGGTTCCTGTCACCGGTGCTGCTGTCCACCGGCATCCAGCGGTCGTTCTCGCTGATCTGCACCCCGATGCGCTCCGACGCCGCTGCTCGCGACATCCGCAAGAAGAAGGTCGAGCACATCTCCGACCAGGCCCAGCGCGCGAAGATCGGCCAGATCGAGGACGCCTCCCAGACCGCCGAGTACCACGACGTTCTCCAGCAAGAAGCCGACCTCACCGCCGGACACGGCATCCTCCGCTACACCGGCCTCATCGCCGTCTCCGCACCCACCGTCGAGGAACTCGACGCCGCCGTCGCCGCGATTGAGCAGGCCGCGATCCAAGCCTCCTGCGAAACCCGACTCCTCGTCGGCCAGCAAGCCGCCGCCTTCACCGCCGCCGCGCTCCCGCTCTGCCGTCGGGTGTAGCGAGTGCCTCTCTCCGGAGGACGACCGACGCAGCTTCACGACTACGTGCCTGCGACCGAAGCGCCGGTGGAAGTCCGCTCGATAGACTCCAGTCATGCTTGCCGCCACTTCTTGGGATGAGCTTGGCCGCAACTGGCGCGAGTACATGCCCGACGGACGCCAGGCGTGGTCTGTCATGGATCGCCTTCGGTATCGAGGCAGTCAGCGCCGACCCACGTCATCGGGGGGTGCTGAGTGGGAGACGATCGTTGCGATGGCGTTCGTGCCGCCGCCCGCAGACGCCCTCGATCTACTGGATGCCGGTGGTGGGGTCCTGGATGTGCGATCTGGCGACAGGTGGGACCTGTTCTTCCCTGGGTACTTCAAGAGTTCCTGGGACCGCGAGCACAGCGTCTCAAGGCTCGTGCTCCCCGCCAGAATGAGTCGGCACGCGCCGCCGCCAGACACCGCACGCCGCAGGCCCGCGGGCCAGGATTTCCTCGGCGACTGGTACTTCAACCACGACTCTTTCGACGTCATGCGCTATGAGGTCGAGAGCCAGAGCCAGCGGCGATTCGTCTACGACGGACGGCCAACCTTGGTCGTTGTTCGGGCCACCTATGACGCAGACGGCGAACCCGAGGTGGACTGGCCGTCCTTGGCCTCAGGGCCGCTCTCGGATCGGCTGCACGGAGTGCGAAGCTTGTCACTTGCTGAAGTCGTGCACCGCATCAGCACCGACCTTGAACAAGGGGGCGAAGACCCCCAGTGGGGAGTAGGTGCAGTCCTCTCGCGGGAGGGCTTCGAGCGATCTCAGCGCACCGCTGCTGCGGAGATCGGCATTGCCGCAGCGGGAGGGACGCTCGCTGTCTGGCTCAACCACATGCTTGGGCTGTAGAGGGCTGACCACACCGACGCAGACGTTGGATGGCCACGGGCACATCGGCTGTCGCCATCCCAGAGTATGCGCCGTCCTCACTCTCCGCGCAGGTCACCGATCCCGTTCATGACTGAGCCGACGCCAGCGGTGATGGACGCGAGGGCTCCCCAAGATTGGGTCTCAGGCGAGACAGGGAAGGGGAACGCCCCGACCGCGAGGCCAACGTCGGCGAGGGTCATCGCGGCTCCTTGCACAAGCTGACCCAAACCCTTGAACACCCGTGGCTTCCTTCGCTCGGGTGGTTCTGGCCGTCGGCCCTGACCACCCTCGGCCTCAGCGAGGGCTACTGCGTGCTGTCGTTGGTCTGCCTCGTTCTGGGCGTAGATGCTCTGAGCTTCTTGTAGGGACTCCTGCGCCTGCGAGAAGGCGCGCGAGGGAGTGATCTCACGGTGACTGTTGGGGTGTGCGGTATGCCGAACCCGATAGATGACGCGAATCAGATCGTTCTCATTGATGTCGAATCCATGCGCGGCCAGGATTGGGATTTCCTGAGGCGGGAGGTCTGCCACACGAAGGTGCTCTGCCATCAGGTCGTACTGACGATCAAGCAGCGGAAGCAGATCAACCTCACGCAAGACGTCCGATGACCGTCTGACGGCCTGCTCGGTGTCCTGCATCGTTCGCCGCATGAACTCGTCCGTGAAAGCCCCAGGGTCCACGCCGCTGTCCAGGGCACGCACGACTCGCCAGGAGCGGGCAAGTCTGTCGAGTTCGTAACCGAAAAGGTCGTCGAACGGGCCATGGCGTCGCCAGTGGCCGTGCGCTCTGACTCGGGGGGCATGAGCCTCCCAGAGGCTGGCCATGTACGCCTCGTACTCCCGGCGATTTGACACCCTGCTGCACCTCTTCATCTGTACGTACGTCGGAGTCGGAGCCGACGCCCGTCCCAGGACAAGCATGGCATGGTCGTCGATTCGGCGCGGAGGATGCGCACCTGCTTCTCACGAGATGCCAGGAGGTCCATGATGCCCACGTTCTTTGATTCGACTGCCGATGCCGCCGAGGCGTCCGAAGCCTTGCGAGGGTTGGCCCACGCGAGCCGGGGGTTCGATCAGCCCGCCGAGATGTATGGGGTGATCGGTGATCTGTCCTCGGGGATGCGCTCGCTGCGGCAGGCGCTCGACCAGATCGCCGATTCCCATGAACGCAAGGCCGCGCACGCCTTTCACGACGACGGCAGCCACGAGGCAGGAGTACGAGACGCCCTCGCCACTGCGGAAGAGCTGCATCAGGCCGCGAACCTCGTCGACCGGGCGTACGACCGGCTCGCGAAAGGGTTCATCGCCGCCGGGCGGATCGCCTGGCACCCGGAGCCCGCCGTCGAGAAGGTCGTGCCGTCGCGGTGGGTCAGCGTGGTGTTCCTCCAGGGCGAGGAGGCCGCCCGGCCGTTGCGCATCCTCGGTGAGCTGGGGCATGTCGATGCGGTGGACTTCCTCGCGCAGTGGGACTACGGAGACGAGACCACGCAGGCCGCACTGGAGAACGGCTACGTCTACGACGAGCCCGGCGAGGGCACGAACGACAGGGTGGCGCTCTCGGGTGACTACGCGCTGGTCGTCAATCCGCACGTCGGCTACGTGTCGCTGCTGCGCCGCTACACCGAACCAGAGGCAGCGCCCCAGGATGCCGAACAGGTCGAGTCCGCGCCGGTGCAGGCGGGGCCGGAACTGCTGGTGTCGTATTCGTCGCCGGGCGCTCCGAAGCGGGCCGACCTGCCCGCGCCGAAGCGCGATGGGTCGTGGTTCGAGCCGGCCAAGATCACGGCGGTCAAGCAGTCGCGGGGGCTGGTGCTGTGACCGAGGATCGCGCGCGGCTGCACACTGCTGTTCTGGTGGCACCGTCGAAGGAGCGGCGCAGGCTCCGCAAGCAGCGTCGCAAGGCCGAGGCGAGGCTCCACGCCGAGCAGCGAAGGACTGCGCTCGCTACAGCGAAGGCGAAGGCCGAGGAGGAGCGTGCCGAGCGGCGCGCCACGGTCTACCTACCGAAGGCCGGCGAGCCGGGCGTTGCGCGGCTGCGCACTCCGGGCCGGTTCCATTTGACGCGGCATCAGGACACGTCGGCGACGCTGGCGGGTGCGTACCCGTTCGTCGCTGAGGGCGGTCTCGGTGCCGATGGCGTGTTCGTCGGTCAAGATCTCTACTCGGGCGGGAGCTTCGTCTATGACCCGTGGGTGCTCTACGCGCGCGGCATCATCACCGCGCCCAACGTGGTGCTGGCCGGGATCGTCGGTTCCGGCAAGTCGTCGCTGGCCAAGTCGCTCTACACGCGGTCGCTGCCGTTCGGGCGGCGCGTGTACGTGCCCGGCGACCCGAAAGGCGAGCACACCGCCGTCGCCAACGCCGTCGGCGGACGCGCCATCGTCCTCGGTCACGGCCTCAACACTCGCCTGAATCCACTCGACGAAGGCCACCGACCCAGTGGCCTGTCGGATGAGCAGTGGGCGTCCACTGTCGCCGCGCGACGGCGTGACCTGATCGGCGCGCTCGCGGAGACCGTGCTCGCGCGCGGCTTGTCGCCGTTGGAGCACACCGCGATCGACATCGCCCTGACCCAGACCGTGCGGGAGAACGACGTACCGATCCTGCCGATGGTCGTCGATCGCATCCTCGCCCCGAGCACGGATGCCGACGGCAGGCTGGCCGAGGACGGTCGTCTCGTCGGCCACGCGCTGCGCCGTCTCGTCGCAGGCGACCTGGCCGGGTTGTTCGACGGACCTTCAACGGTCGCATTCGATCCATCGTTGCCGATGATCTCACTCGACCTCTCACGGGTCACCGAGAACTCAACGCTCATCTCGGTGTTGATGACCTGCTCGTCGGCGTGGATGGAGTCCGCGCTGCTCGACCCGAACGGCGGGCAACGGTGGGTGATCTACGACGAGGCCTGGCGGCTCATGTCCCACCCGGCTCTGTTGCGGCGGATGGATGCGCACTGGCGACTCGCCCGGCACTACGGGATCGCGAACATGCTGATCTTCCATAAGCTCACCGACCTCGACAACGTGGGCGACCAAGGCTCCGCCATGCGCTCCCTGGCGAACTCGCTGCTTGCGAACGCCGAGACCCGGATCGTCTACCGGCAGGAGTCCGACCAGCTCGGGCCGACCGCGACCGCGCTCGGCCTGACCGGCACGGAGCAGCAGCTCTTGCCGAACCTCGGCGTCGGCCAGGGCCTGTGGCGGATCAAGGCCAGGAGCTTCGTCTGCCAGCACCAGCTCCACCCCGACGAACTCGCCCTGTTCGACACCAGCAGCCGCGCAGCCGGAGGCCACCGATGAACCTCACCAGCCCGCGCCGATCCACCCCGAACGACGACACGACCGCTCCCGTCGAGCTGCCGCACGTCCTCGTGACCGTCGCCGCAGACGACACCCTCACCGCGACAGTCGATGGAACACCATTCGAGGCACAGGCAACGACCGAGTGGACACGGGCGACGTTCGGGCCGCTCATGGATGCCATCACCAAGGACCGCACCATCGCGGTCCGGGTCGAGGTCCGCGAGAACGACGGGAGCGTCTTCACCGACATCCTCCGCACCCGCAAGCCCCGACGCGCAGTGGCTCCGTCCGAGACCCCTGTGCCGGAGACTCGTCGGAGTCGCCACGCCCGACGGATGCCGCGCCTGGCCGAGGTCACCGCCGATGGGTTCGTGCCTGGCGAGGATGTCGCGGTCGCGACGATCGTCTCCCACACCGACGCCACAGGAACCGGGCGGGCCCACGCACTCATTGACCTCGACGATCTGCCCGACGGCATACACGAGGTGATCCTGTTCGGGCGCATCTCGGGCACGCTCGCGGTGCGGCGGCTGACATGAACCAGCGGCAAGCCGGGGGCATGGGCGACGAACTCACCAACGCCGCCCTGATTTGCCTGATTGGCATGTTCGGCATCGCTCTCGCCCTCCGCGCAGCCGGCAGCGTCGCCGCGTTCCTCACCGGCACACCACAGCCTGACGCCGGCGCAGCGGCGGGGCTCGCCGTACTGTTCAACCCCGGCGACCCGGCGACCGCGCTCGGTGCCGACGGGCTCAATCCAGTCGTCTACTGGCTTGTCAGCACGGCACTGCTCGGCGGACTCGCCGCCGGGATCGTCTGGGTGTGGATCGTGCTGCGCCGCCACACGCGGAAGACCGAGACCGACCCGCACCGACTGGCCGGGATCGCGACCAGCCATGAAGTCAAGACCGCAGCAACCGCGAAGGCGCTGCTTCGCCGCGCGGCCACGCTGCGACCCTCCTTGGAGTCACCAGCCCCGCAGGATGTCGGCTACCTGCTTGGTGCCAGCCGCGGCACGAAGGTCTGGGCATCGGTCGAGGACTCGATCCTGCTGATCGGCCCGCCCCGCTCCGGCAAAGGCTTGCACGTCGTCATCAACGCGATCCTCGACGCACCCGGCGCGGTCGTCACGACCAGCACGAGGCCCGACAACCTCACCGCGACCCTCCGCGCCCGACGCCGCAAGGGCGGGCCGGTCGCCGTGTTCGACCCCCAGCACCTCGCCGAAGGCATCCCCGCCGGGCTGCGCTGGTCACCGATACGCGGCTGCGACGATCCGCTGACCGCGATGATCCGCGCCAACGGACTCGCCGCCGCCACCGGGCTGTCCGCCGGAGGAGTCGAGTCCGGCGGGTTCTGGGAGGGCAAGACCCGCACCGCACTCCAGTCGTTGCTGCACGCTGCCGCTCTCGACGCCCGCCCGCCGGCAGAGCTGTTCAGGTGGACTCTTGATCCCAGCGCGGCGTCGGAGGCCGTCGCGATCCTCAACTCGCATCCGAACGCGGCGATGGGCTGGGACGACTCCCTTGGCGCGATGATCGACGCCGACCCCAAGACCCGCGACAGCATCTGGCAAGGCGTCTCCCTCGCCCTCTCCGCACTGGCCGACCCGCGCGTGCTCGATGCCGTCACGCCGGGTCCGCACGAGCACTTCGACCCCGAGACCTTCCTCACCGAGCAAGGCACCCTCTACCTGCTCGCAACGGGTGCCGGAGCAGGAGCCTCTGCCTCGCTGGTCGCGGCGTTTGTCGAAGACCTCATCGAAACCGCCCGGCGACTCGCCGCACGCTCACCCGGAGCACGGCTCGACCCGCCGCTACTGCTCGCCCTCGACGAGATCGGGAACCTCGCGCCGCTGCCGTCACTGCCGACGCTCATGGCCGAAGGCGGCGGCACCGGGATCACGACCATGCCGGTCTTGCAGTCACTCGCCCAGGCTCGCGCCAAGTGGAGCGAACACCAGGCCGGCGCGATCTGGGACGCCAGCATCGTCAAGATCATCCTCGGCGGCGCATCCAACAGCCGCGACCTTCAAGACCTCTCCACCCTCATCGGAGAGCGTGACGAGTACACCGACAGCGTGACACTCGGCGACCACGGCACCCGCTCCAACCAGCGGTCGATCCGCCGCGTCCCGATCCTGCCGCCAGACCGCATCCGCACCCTGCCCTTCGGCACCGGCATCACCATGCTCCGCTCCGCACCACCCATCGTCACCGACCTACGCGCCTGGCCCACCCGGCCCGACGCCGCGCAGCTCCGCAGGGATCGCGACGAACTCGAAGCACTGCTGCGCCACCGTCCCACGTCCTGACGACGCTTGGGAATCCGGGGCGCACCTGCCTGACAGAGCGACCACACGCAGTTGGTCGCCCGAGTCAGGAGGAGGCCATCATGGCCATTCACACCCAGGAATCGCTGTCAGGCTTCATCGCCTCGGAGCCGTTGCTCACCGAGACGACCAAGGGAGACGCCAGGTTCTTCGCCCGTATCGGCAAGGAGCACTTCCGCCGCGAGGACGACGGCTCGTTCACGCAGACCGAGACGACCTACCACCACCTGGTGATGTTCGGGCGTTCCGCTGAGCACGCGCACGCGAACTTCGCCCAGGGCGACAACTTCGTCGCCGAGGGCTACACGCGGCCGGTCAACTACGAGCGCAACGGTCAGGCGATCGAGGGCGAAGAGTTCGTCGCCAAGAAGATCGGACACGACGCCGCGCGGACCCGCTACGAGGTGGACCGGACGCCGCGCAATGGGGTCGGCCGGGACGCGGCGGCGTACGACCCCGCGCCGCGAGCAGCGACCGCGGCGCACGCCCCGGTCAGCATGTGAGTTCGGGAGCCACAGCACCATGAGCGATCAGCATGAGATGGATGAGCCGGACGTATTCGACGGACCGCCCCGCGTCACCAACGCGGACATGCCCGAGCCGCCTCACCCCGTGAACTGGAACCTGCTGACAGCGCACGAGCTGGAGCAGGAATGGCTCGCGCTGAACCGTTGGGTTGACTGGCTGCGGCGCACCTACGGCCTCACCGTCGCAGTGGTGCCGCCGTTCTGGCACCACCACCCGGAGATGGTCTGGGAGCTGTCGGCGCTGCACCTGCACTGGCTCGCGGCGTACGACCCCGAGCAGAACGCCTCCGCGCCGCTCGGCTGGCACCGCGACTTCGCCGACGCACGAGAGCGCCTTCGCTACTGGGTCACCGCTTGCGGCACTCGTGGCGACCGCGACCGCCCGACCCGGCAAGCTGCTTGGCCCGGTGAGGAGCCAGCGCCCACCATCCAGGACTTCACGTTCACCGACCGGGACACCGAGTTCGTCGAGTTCGTCATCGCGCAAGTCCGCAAGCGCCAGGAGGCCGAAGACGAGTTCTACGCCAACCTGGACGACGACGAAGCGCAGTAGACCGATGAGCCGCTACGCCAAGAAGACCGACCGTCGCCCGTACGAGGAGCGGTCGTTCTCCGTCCGAGCCGTCCACCGCGAACGCGCCGACCTGCACAAGCTCGCCGAGGTTCTCATCCGGCTGACGTTGCAGGAGACCGGCGAAAGCCGCGCGGCCCGCGAGGCCGAGCGGGTGCCCGACACCTACCGGGCGGCGACGGATGGCCTGGCCGCCTCTGAAGCCGCCCGGTAGAATGAGCCGTGCAAGCCTCGCGATGCGGGGTGTTGTGGCCTAAACCTCGCCGCTCGGCGGGCAACACGCACCGAGACCATCGGGTCTCGCCCTACAGCCTTCAACGGCTGCTCTCACGATCAACACCCCTCCCACCAACAGTGGGAGCGCGAGGGTCGAACCGCGTGAGAGTGAGCCCCCGATGACCACCATTGCCGACGATCCGGCTGCCAGCCTCATCGACCCGCCCAAGACTGCGGCTGCCGCCGTGTCGTACCTGCGGGTCTCGACCCGCGAGCAGGCCGAGAAGGGCGGCACGGACGAGGGCTTCTCGATCCCTGCCCAACGCGAAGCGACCCGGCGCAAGGCCGAGCAGCTCGGCGCCGGCATCGTCGAGGAGTTCGTCGACGCGGGAGCCTCGGCCAAGTCGTCCGACCGGCCCGAGCTGATGCGGATGATCCAGTACGTCAAGGCCAACAAGGTCGCGTACTGCATCGTTCACAAGGTCGACCGGCTCGCCAGGAACCGCGCCGACGACGTGAGCATCCACCTCGCGCTCCAACAGTGCGGGGTCATGCTCGTGTCCGCGTCGGAGAACATCGACGAGACCCCCTCGGGGATGCTGCTGCACGGCATCATGTCCACCATCGCCGAGTTCTACTCCCGCAACCTCGCCACCGAGGTCGCCAAGGGTATGAACCAAAAGGCCATCGGCGGCGGCACGAACGGGCGCGCGCCCATCGGCTACTTGAACGTCCGCAAGCGCGACGAGCTCGGGCGCGAAGTCCGCACCATCGAGCTCGATCCGGAGCGGGCACCGATGATCGAGTGGGCGTTCAAGGCGTACGCCTCGGGCAACTGGAGCGTCAGCCAGCTGCACGACGAACTCACCTCGCGCGGGCTGTGCAGCCTGCCCACGCCGAAGAGGCCGGCGAAGCCTCTGGCGGTATCCACCATCCACCGGCTCCTGACCAACCCGTACTACAAGGGCGATGTCATCTACAGGGGTACCCGCTACAAGGGAAACCACCCGGCACTCGTGCCAGCCGAGGTCTGGTACCAGGTCCAGTCCGTGCTCACCGCGCACCAGTGCGCCGTCGAGGCAACCCAAGTCCACGGCCACTACCTCAAAGGCACCATCCACTGCGGTCAGTGCGGCTCCCGGCTCATCGTCTCCAACGCGAAGAACCGCCACGGCAACGTCTACTGCTACTTCGTGTGCTCCGGTCGGCACTCCAAGCGCACCGACTGCACACGCCAGGCGATGCTCATCGAAGACGTCGAGAAGCTCGTCGAGGACTACTACACCCGCGTCCAGATCACGCCCGCTCAGCAGGACGCCCTCGCGGGGATGCTCCACCACGAGTTCGACCGGCTCATGGCCGTCGAAACCGAGGAACTGGAACGCCTCACCACCAACCGTGACCGGCTCGAAAGCGAGCAGGACCGCCTCATGCAGGCCCACTATGCCGACGCGATCCCGCTCTCCGTGCTCAAGCGTGAGCAGGACCGCATCGTCGCCGAACTCGACCAGGTGACCCGCCGCATCGATGCGCACTTCGGCGACTACGCCGACGCCCGAGCCCACCTCGACGACGCCCTCGGACTGCTCGCCAACTGCGCTGACATTTACACCCGCTGCGACGACACCAACAGGCGGCTGTGCAACCAGGCGTTCTTCACGAAGGTCTTCATCGACGAGGACAACGAGCTGCGCGTCGAGCACAACCGGCCCTTCGAGATGCTCCTCGATCCGCAGGTCAACGCCAACGCCCTGACCTGGGCCGCAGACGCCGACAAGGCCCGAACCTCAACCAACGTTTCCGTTGGCAAGGGTTCGAGCCTTGTGCGTGGGGTGGACCCCGTGGGACTCGAACCCACAACCTACGGATTAAAAGTCCGCAGCTCTGCCATTGAGCTAGAGGTCCCGGCTCCGAAGAGCCCCCACAGGGTATCCCGCCCTGGCCGCTCGGTCTGCACAAGATCTGGACAGGATGGCGCGAGGGAACGCACGGGTTGACGCGCTACGTTCAGGGATCGTGAACACAACACTGACCTGTCCCAAGTGCGGCAGCACCATGCGCTCCTACGAGCGCAACCGGGTGCTTGTCGATCAGTGCACCGGCTGCGGTGGCCTCTTCCTGGACCGCGGCGAACTCGAAGCCCTGGTGGCGGCCGAGACCGCGTGGCACCAGCCCCCGGCGGCTCAGCCGGCGCCTGGGCCGCAGGATCGAGCCCCGCAGCCGTATGCCGCGGCGCCCGGCTCGCACGCCACCGGGCCGGGTGCCCCCACGGCATACCAGCAGCCTCCGGTGCAGCATTACGGCTCGGCGCCCTACGCGAAGTACTCCAAGCACTATGGCAAGCGGCGCCGCTCGTTCCTGTCCGAACTCTTCGACGACTGATCGTGGGCGAGGCACCCGGGCGCGGCCGTCCGCGTCGGCCGGCGCACTTCAGCATGGCGGCGATGGAGGCGTTGGGCGCGACCTCGCCCGGGCCGGCTGAGGTCACGCAGGTCGCGCACGACTCGGCCGCCGCGGTGGTCGGGGTGGGTCGCGCCGCCCGCGACCCGGCGACGACGGCGCGACTGGTGGCGCTCGTCGACGAACTCGGTCTCGACACCATCGCCGAATTGTGGTCGGCCCGGCCGGCGCGCTCGTTGCCGGGCGCCTTGTGGCGGCTGTATGCGCTGCGCGAATGGGTGCGGCGGGCGCCCGCCACCGCGAGCCGGGAGTATGCCGCGGGCATGCGCGCCGCGGAGACCGCGCACGCTATCGCCGGGGTTGCGGAACCCCCTGGGCCGCAAGAGCTTTCGACCCTGGTCGACGCGATCCTCACCGGGGTGTATGACGGGGAGTTCGACGTCGCCCTCAACCGCGCTGGCGCCTTCTGCCGGGTCATCTCCGTCGGCCGCTCCGATCTGGCGCACGAGACCGATCTGCGCGACGCCGACCTTGGTCGCCACGAGACCGAGGCCGCTGCGGCCATGTTGGCGACGGGATTGGACCTGGAGCGCGCGGCCGCCGCCTGGCGGGCCGGCAGCTTGACCTGATCTTATGTCGCGCGGCCGAGCGCTCGTCTCGCGGCGGAGCGCTCATGTCGCGGCCGGGCATAGCTATAGCGCCGCTCCGCTGCGATGTCAGCGCTCCGGCGCGAAGTCGGCGCCCCACGGCGAGCTGACGTGGCGCGGGCGCGGGGTGGCCGGGGGGAAGTAGTGCGCCGGGCCGGGAGCGCCTCACGGCGCGTGGCCGCTCGTAGCGGCTATTAGTTGGGACCCGGGGCTGCCGCGGCCCGACGCGCGGAAAACTCTAGCCCACCTCGGGCCGCAACGCCGTCCGAAAGGTTCGACCGGCCTCTCAGACCGAGCCGCCTGGACGGCCAAACGGGGCACTAACTACCGACCTACCGCCTGGAATCGGCCGCGATCACGACCGGTACTAGGCGGTAGGCCAGACGTTGGCCGCGTCCCTCGGCGCACTCGCGCGAAAGGGGCGTGAGTCGACTTTGTGGCAGGTCAACGGCACAGAGCGTCGAACGGAGGTTTCGCGGGGCGGCGTCGGAGCAGGTACTCTGAAAAACGCCACGCCCAGCACGGTGACTCGATCGACCTGTCCGCGCTGAGCCTTGTGAGCCATCCCCCGTGCACACTGGCCGCAGCCATTCCGCCCGAGCAAAAGGACCCCCCGCGATGACAAACACCGTGCGAACCGCCTCCCTGGCCGTCGTCGGCGCGGCGACCCTCGCCGTCGGCGTGGCCCCGGCGATGGCGAGCGAGGCGAAGACGACGATCACCGCCCCGACCGCGGGCAGCACGGTGACCGGGACGTCCGTGACCGTCAAGGGCGGCTATTGGGCCAGCGCCTCGGTCAAGGAAGTGCGCGTCGCGATCTGCACCTTGGACACGGCGGGCAAGTGCACGGCATATGTCGCCAACCCCACGACCGGCGCGATGGTCACCTCCTACCGCTCGATCCCCGCGACCTTGACGCCCGGCTCCCAGACCGCCGGCAGCTACGCCTTCGCGGCCCTCGGGCTCAAGCCCGCGGCATACAAGGCCGCAGCCTTCGTCGTCTCGAGTGACACCCCGAAGGGCACGCCGACTCAGGTGAGCTTCACCCTCAAGAACGAGACGACCCCGCCGCCCACCGCGGGCTTCATCTCGATCGGCTTCGGCCGCAGTCAGTGGTCGGTGGCCACGGGCACCAACTGCAATGTCGTCCCCGTCGGGGCCCGCACCCTGGAAGAGAACCTCATCGACTTGAAGGCTCGCGGAATCTCGGCGCAGGGCGGCGTGGTCGTCAACCGCACCGAGGCCACGACCCAGTCGTGCTACCAGCAGCAGATCCTGCACCCGTCCTGGGCCGATCTCGCGCGGCTGCGCGACACCTACGGCTTCACCGCGGTCTCGCAGGGCATGAATTACGCCGATATGACGAAGATGACCACGGACAGCCAGCGCTTCCAGGAGAGCGGCGCGACCTTGCCGATCCTGAACAGCAAAGGTTTCACTCGGGCTTGGGGGATGTTCAATTACCCCAACGACAAGATGAATGCGGACGCCAATCGCGTTGTCTCGCAAAGCTTCGCCTTCGGCCGCAAGTACGGCACGTCGATCAACACTCGGGCTCAGGTCATGACCTACCCCTATCTGGTCAAGACGATCTCGGTCATGGGCGGCAAGTGCAACAACAAGAACCTCGCGTGCTACTCGATGCCGGTCAAGAACGACAAGCGCACCGCCCCGCCCTCGCGCCTCGCGCAGATTCTGCGGCCTAAGGCCAATGAGTGGGGCGTGTTGCAGTTCTACCGGATCGTTGAGGGCTCGTATGGCCGGATGGGCGGCCGGGATGTCGCCTGGGACTGCACCTCCTCGGACTGGCGCAACCGCTGGACCAGCGCCCCGGAGATGTACTGCCGCAACTCCTTCCTCGAGGCGCTCGACGGGCGTGACAAGACCGCCGTCCCCGTGGACGCCGTCGATGTCGCGAACGCCTGGGGCCGCAACCCCTGATCCGCTTCGCGGTCGGGGCGGAACGGCTTAGCCGATGGCCGTGGAGATCGCGTGTATGACGACGCCCGCGAGCGCGCCGACGATGGTGCCATTGATGCGGATGAACTGCAGATCGCGCCCGACGAATAATTCGATCCGCTCGGAGGCTTCGTCGGCATCCCACCGGTCCACGGTGTGACTGATGACATTGGCCAACTCGTCGCCATAGGTCGTGACGAAGAAGGCGACCATGTCGCCGAGGTGCCCCTCGAGCCGCTCACGCGTCGCGTCGTCCGTGAGCAGCATCGTGCTCGCCTCCGCGAGCCAGGAGTCGCCGCGCTGCCACAAGGTGCTGGTGGGGTCGCCGATCGCCGCCAGCAGTGAGGTGCGCACGCTGGCCCACAGAGAGAGCACGGTCTCGCCGACCTGCGGGTGCGACAGGACGCGCTCCTTGAGCGCTTCAGCCCGGGCCTGCACCTGCGGGTCGTCGTGCAGGTCGTCCGCGAGCTTGGTCAGCAGATTGTCCAGGGCGACCCGGGCGCGATGCTCAGGATCGGCTCGCATATCCCGCAGCCACGCCAGCGCCTGCTGATAGGTCCAGTTGATGACCCGATCGTCGACCCACGGCGGGGTCCACCAGGGCGCCCGCTCGTTCATCAGCGTCGAAAAGACCTTGGGATTGTCGACGAGCCAGTCGTGGATCTCCGTCAGCCCGAGGTCGACGAGACCGTGATGGGCCTTGTCCTCGACGATGCCCTTGAGGAACGACCCGGCGATCGGGCTGACCGGCTCCTGCTGCAGACGCGGCAGCAGCACGCCGACCACGAAATCGCGGACATCGGCATCGCGCATTCGCCCCAGCGCGGCGGTCGCCACCCGCGAGATCTCGGTCAGCGCGCGCTGCCGGTGCGCCGGCTCCTCCAGCCAGTGCCCCAGCCGCAGCCCGACCTGGGCGGCGGCAAGCCGCTCGCGGGCGATCTCTTCGGTGAGGAAGTTGTCGCTGACGAACTCCTCCAGGCTGCGGCCGAGTTCGTCCTTGCGCTTCTTGACCAGGGCCGTATGCGGGATCGGCAGGCCCATCGGGTGCTTGAACAGGGCGGTCACCGCGAACCAGTCCGCGAGGGCGCCGACCATGGCCGCTTCCGATGCCGTATGGACGTAGCCCCAGGCTCCCTCGTCGCGCCCGTTGGTCAGAACGAAGACGACGAACGCCAGTCCCAGCAGCGAGGTCGCGACGATCCGCATACGCCGCAGCCCGGCCCGGCGCGCGGCATCCGCCGGGGTGGCCTCCATGAAACTCACAATCGACATCCTTCCCGATGGCGCGCGCGTTCGCGCCCGGCGCCCCGCACTCCCAACTCCCGGCGGTGCCTGGAGATTCCGGGGGCAGCCTGTCCGAGGCAGCGGCCGCGTGCTTGACTTCGCGACATGGATGAACTCGCCGGCTATGTCGATGCCTGGTCCGATGGCTGCCGCCGCCTCGATGACCTGCTCGCCGGGCTCGGGGACGACGACTGGCTAGCCCCCACCGACTGCCCCGGGTGGAGCGTCCAGGATGTCGTCGCGCACCTGCTCTCGATCGAGCACTGCCTCAACACCGGGGAGCAGCCGGCCGGCATCGTGCCGCTCGAGGGCCGCTCGCTGGCGAGTTGGTGGACCGAGGCCGGGGTCGCGCAGCACCGGGGCGCCGACGCCGACACCCTTCGTGCGGCGTGGGCCGAAGCCGTCGACGAGCGTCGTCGGCACCTGGCGGCCGACCCGCCCACCGACCCCGACGCCGCTCCCCCGCGCACGCCCGGCGGCGTCCCCTGGGACACCGGGACGCTGCTGCGCAATCGCGCGCTCGATGTCTGGGTGCATGAGCAGGACATCCGCCGCGCCGTTGGTCGCCCGGGGGGAATGGACGCTCCAGCCGCTGCCATCGTCGAGCAGATCTTCCTCGATGCCCTGCCGTATGTCGTTGCGAAGCGCGCCGGGGCGCCCGCCGGCACCCGCGTGATCGTGCAGGTGGGCGACGCGCGTCGTGACCTGTTCGTCGACGCGGGCGGCCGGGCCCATGTCGTCCCCCCGGCGGACGATGCGGATGTGCGGATCGATCTCGACCGGGAGGCGTTCACGGTGCTCGGCGCCGGCCGGCGGCTTCCCGATGACTTGCCGGCCACGGCATACGCCCAGGTCAGCGGCGATCTCGAGCTCGGCGACGCGATCCTGCGCGGGCTCGCCGTCACGCCCTAGGCCGCTCCCGGCCCACCTACGCCCCGCGCAGGGGAGACTGGGCGCATGCGCTTCCTCCCCGGCCCCGCACCGGCATACGACCTGACCTATGACGACGTCTTCATGGTCCCCAGCCGCTCGGAGGTGACCAGCCGCTTCGATGTCGATCTGTCGTCCGCGGACGGCACGGGCACGACGATCCCGCTCGTCGTCGCGAATATGACGGCGATCGCTGGCCGCCGGATGGCCGAGACGGTCGCGCGGCGCGGCGGCCTGGTCGTCATCCCGCAGGACATCCCGCAGCCGGTCGTCTCCGATGTCGTGCGATGGGTGAAGTCGCGGCATCTGGTCTTTGACACCCCGATCATGCTGCGCCCCGAGCAGACAGTGGGCGAGGCGATCGTGCTGCTGACCAAGCGGGCGCACGGCGCGGCGGTCGTGGTGGACGATGGCCGGCCGATCGGGCTGGTCACGGAGGCGGACCTGGCCCGGGTGGATCGCTTCGCGCAGGTCAGCACCGTGATGTCGGTGCAGTTGTCGACTCTGACCGATGGCACCTCCCCCGAGGCCGCGTATGACGCCCTCGCCTCCGCCCGGCATCGCCTCGCCCCCGTCGTTGGCACCGACGGCCGGCTCGTCGGGATCCTGACCCGGCAGGGGGCGCTGCGCGCGACCGTCTATCGCCCGAACACCGATGCCGACGGCCGGCTGCGAATTGCGGCGGCCGTAGGGATCAATGGCGATGTGCCGGGCAAGGCGCAAGCGCTGGTTGAGGCGGGTGTCGATGTCCTCGTCATGGACACGGCACACGGGCACCAAGCCAAGATGCTCGACGCGCTGCGCACGGTGCGAGCGCTGGGTCTCGGGGTGCCGATCGCGGCGGGCAATGTCGTGACGGCTGATGGCACGCGCGATCTCATCGCGGCGGGAGCGGACATCGTCAAGGTCGGCGTCGGGCCGGGCGCGATGTGCACGACGCGGATGATGACCGCCGTCGGGCGTCCGCAATTCTCCGCCGTCCTCGAATGCGCTTCGACAGCTTCGGAACTCGGCAAGCACGTCTGGGCCGACGGCGGTGTGCGTCACCCGCGCGATGTGGCCTTGGCCCTCGCCGCCGGCGCCTCGAATGTCATGGTCGGCTCGTGGTTCGCCGGCACGCTGGAGTCGCCCGGCGACTTGTTCACCGACGAGAACGGCCGGTCCTATAAGGAGTCCTTCGGAATGGCGTCCGCTCGCGCCGTCGCGAACCGCACGGCCGCGGAGACCTCCTTTGACCGAGCCCGCAAGGCGCTCTATGAGGAGGGCATCAGCCATGCCCGGATGTATGTCGACCCGGCCCGCCCCAGCGTCGAGGACCTCATCGACTCCATCACCGCGGGCGTTCGGTCCTCCTTCACCTATGCCGGCGCCTCGACCGTGGCGGAGTTCGTTGAGCGCGCGGTCGTCGGGGTGCAGTCGATGGCCGGTTTCGCGGAGGGCCGGCCACTGCATACCTCCTGGTAGTGCGAGGGGCCACGGCGCCGCCGCACTTTTCGTAGGCTCGGACCATGACGTATGACGTGGCTGCGGTTCGCGCGCACTTCCCGGCCTTGGAGGAGGGCGCGGCGCACTTCGACGGACCTGGCGGCACGCAGGCGCCGCGGGTCGTCGGCGAGGCGATGGCGCGGACGCTGACGAGCGCGGTCGCGAACCGCGGCTCCATCACACGGGCCGAGCGTCGCGCGGAAGAGACTGTGGCGCAATGCCGTTCGGCGCTCGCCGACCTGCTCGGCGCCGACCCGCGCGGCGTCGTCATCGGCCGGTCCATGACCGACCTGACCTATGACTTCGCGCGCACGCTCGCCAAGACGTGGCAGCCGGGTGACGAGATCGTCGTCACCCGACTCGACCATGACGCCAATGTCCGGCCCTGGGTGCAAGCGGCCGAGGCCGTCGGCGCCCTGCCGCGCTTCGCCGATTTCGACCCGACGACCGGCGAACTCGCTCCCGACGACATCGCGGCCCACCTGTCGCCGCGCACCCGCCTCGTCGCCGTGACCGCTGCCGGGAATCTCATCGGCACCATGCCGGACATCCCGGCGATCACGGCGCTGGTTCGCCAGCGCACGGACGCTCGGATCTATGTCGATGGCGTGCACTACACCGCGCACGAGAGCGTCGACCTGCCGGCCAGCGGCGCCGACTTCTGGGCCTGCTCGCCCTACAAATTCCTCGGGCCGCACTGCGGCGTCGTGGCCGCCGACCCGACCTTGCTCGAAAGTCTGCAACCGGACAAATTGCTGCCCTCGACCAATGAGGTGCCGGAGCGATTCGAACTTGGCACGCTGCCCTATGAACTGATGGCCGGGGTCACCGCCGCCATCGACTTCCACGCCGACCTGGCGGGTCTGCATATCGGCACCGGAACCCGGCGGGAGCGGCTCATCGCGGCATACGCCGCCATCCACCAGCACGAGCGGCGGCTGCGCGAACTTTTGGAGCCCACCTTGCGCGATTTGCCTGGCGTGCAGGTGTATTCGAACGCTCAGCGGCGTACGCCTACCCTGTTATTCACCGTCGACGGCTGGGACAGCCAGCAGGTGCGCGGTGCCCTGGCGGAGCGCGGGATCAACGCTCCCGCAGGCAACTTCTATGCCATCGAGTGCTCGCGGCATCTCGGTCTTGGGGATGCGGGCGGGGTGCGCGTCGGCCTGGCGCCCTACACCAGCGAGGACGACATCGTCCGCCTGCTCGACGCCCTGCGTGACCTCCTCGTCTAGTCCCCGCCCTCACGAGTCACCCATTTCTCTCCGGCTGCCGGAAAGTTGAGGTTCGGGTGACTTTCTAGGCGGCTCGAACCTCAACTTTCCCGGGGGAAGTTCTCTGGTCCGCGCGGGCACCGACGGACACGGCGGGTCCGGACGGCTCGGCGGCGAGCCGCACCATACGCTGGCGGGGTGACGCTGCGACGCAACCCAGTCCTGATCACCGGCTGCTCAACGGGCATTGGCCGGGCGAGCGCCGACCTGCTGCTCAAGGCTGGCTACACGGTGTATGCCACCGCCCGTCGACCGGAAACCCTGGTCGAACTCGCCGCCGCCGGCGCCCAGATCCTCGCCCTCGATGTCACGAACGAGGAGTCGATGGCCGCGGCGGTCGCCGAGGTCGAGCGTGCGCACGGCCACGTCGGCACCCTGATCAACAACGCCGGATATGGCGAATACGGCACCGTTGAGGAGACCGATCTCGACGCCGTGCGCACCATGTTCGAGACCAATGTCTTCGGCCTGGCGCGGATGACCCAACTCGTCCTGCCCGGGATGCGCGCGGCCAGCACTGGCCTGATCGTCAACATCGGATCGATGGGCGGACGCATCACCTTCCCCGTCGGTGGTTACTACCACGCGACGAAGTATGCCGTCGAAGGCATCACCGACGCCCTGCGCAATGAGGTGCGGCAGTTCGGCATTGATGTGACCCTTATCGAGCCGGGTCCGATCCGCACGCAGTTTGAGGACACGATCAATACCTCTGCGGCAGTGGGGAATTCGCAATCACCGTATGCCGATCTCGTCGCCAAGGTGCAGGAGGTCAATGCCGGTGCCTATGACAGCAAGCTGCTCTCCGTCGGCCCGGAAGCCGTCGCCAAGACCATCCTCAAGGCCGTCGAGTCCGACCCACCCAAGGCGCGCTATCTCGTGACCGCGGCGGCTCGCACGATGGTGCATGCCCGACGGCTCGGGGGCGACCTGGTGTGGGACGCGATCATCGCCCGCCAGTTCGCGCGCTGAGGCCGCCGTGGTCGCGCTCGCTCCGCCCCTGACCGCACCCGTCGATCCGGTCTCGGCGCTGCGCCGGATCGCCTTCCTCATGGAGCGCGAGCGCGCCGGGTCGTATCGCATCGAGGCCTTCCGCAAGGCCGCGGCGACGGTCTCGGCGCTGCCCGCCGGCGAACTGCAGGCTCGGCATACGGCCGGCACCCTCGGCGAACTCGCGGGCATCGGCAAGGCGACCGCAGGAGTCATCGGCGAGGCCCTCGACGGTGAGCTCCCGGCATACCTCAAGAGCCTGCAGGAGGGCAGCGGCGCCGCCCCCCTGGCGAGCGGCGGGGAGGAGTTGTATGCCGCGCTGACCGGCGACTGCCACAGCCACTCCAACTGGTCGGACGGCGGCTCCCCGATCGAGGAGATGGTGCTCAGCGCGGTCGAGACCGATCACGACTGGCTGGTGCTGACCGACCACTCCCCGCAACTGCGGGTGGCGAACGGCCTAACGGCCGAGCGGCTCACCAAGCAGATCGCCATTGTCGACGCGATCACCGCCTCGCTCGGGGGCGCCTTCACGCTGCTGAAAGGCATCGAGGTCGACATCCTTGACGACGGCTCGCTGGACCAGACGCCGGCGATGCTCGACAAACTCGATCTCGTCGTCGCGAGCGTGCACTCCAAACTGAAGATGAATGCGGCCCCGATGACCAAGCGGATGGTCACGGCGGTGCGCAGTCCGCGGGTCAATGTCCTCGGCCATTGCACCGGCCGCCTGGTCACCGGAAGTCGCGGCACCCGCCCGCAGAGCGCCTTCGATGCGCGCGCCGTCTTCGAGGCCTGCGCCGAGTCCGGGACCGCGGTTGAGATCAACTCTCGCCCGGAGCGCTGCGACCCGCCCGACGAGCTGATCCGGCTCGCCGACGAGATGGGCTGCCTGTTCAGCATCGACTCGGACGCGCACGCGCCGGGGCAGTTGGACATGAAGTCCTATGGCTGCGAGCGCGCCACTCGGCTGGGCATCGACCCGGACCGCATCGTCACGACCTGGGATGTCGACCGGCTGCGCGACTGGGCCCGCCCCGCCTGATTGGGGCGTCGCGCCCATTCGGTTTGGTGTTGGCGCGCGCGACCCTTATGCTTTCGGAGTCCTCGACGGATTACCCGAGCCCGGGCTTCGCCGGGATGGGCATCCGAGAGGATCGGGTCCCCATCGTCTAGCGGCCCAGGACTCCGCCCTTTCACGGCGGCAACACGGGTTCGAATCCCGTTGGGGATACGCAGGTCTTGCACCAACAAGGCCCCGTAGCGCAGTTGGTTAGCGCGCCGCCCTGTCACGGCGGAGGTCGCGGGTTCGAGCCCCGTCGGGGTCGCGTTTCAGACGCGATAACGGGCGGTCTTCCTCATCGGAAGGCCGCCCGTTTGCAGTACCCGCTGTGCGCCGAGGGCCCGCCGAGGTCTACATTTCCGGGTGAACAGCAGGTGAACGGAACAGAGGTCTTTGGTGAACGGCGAGGCTGATCGAGCGGACGGGGCTCCCCCCGACGTATCGCCGACGGACAGCCCCCGCGTCCCGCTGCGCACGGTGCGACCGCTGGGCGATCTGACGACTGGCCGGACCCGGGCGGCTCGCCCCAAGCGCCGGGTCAAGACCGAGAAGCCGGTGCCCTATACCCAGCACACGGACCCGGTGCCCGGCGTCACGCCGTCCGGCGAACTCGCCCGACATCACGCGATCAACTACGACCTGAACCCGCAGCGCACGCCCTGGGTGGTCGAGGTGCTCGCCGCGGCGACGCCGGGCCTGCACTTCCTCACCCACCGGTATGACCGAACGTGGTGGCGAGGCGACGCGATCGCGGGGCTGGCGGTGGCGGCATACCTCATCCCCCAGGTGATGGCCTATTCGGCGATCGTCGGGGTCCCGCCGGTCTATGGCCTCTATACCGCCCTTGTCGCGCTGGTGATTTATGCCCTGATGGGCAGCTCGCGCGTGCTGTCCGTCGGGCCCGAGTCGACGATCGCGTTGCTGGCCGGCGCGGCGATTGCCCCGCTCGTTGGGCCAGACGCGGACCCGGGTCGCGTCATCGCGATGAGCGCGGCCCTGTCGCTGCTGGTCGCGGGGTGGCTTCTCCTCGCGCGGATGTTCCGGCTGGGCGTGCTCGCCGACCTGCTCTCCCAGCCGCTGCTCGTCGGCTACCTCGCGGGAGCGGCCATCTTGATGGTGGTCGGGCAACTCGGGAAACTCACCGGGACCGATGTCGCCGGGCATTCGATCATCGAGCAAATGCGGTCGTTCCTGACCCACCTCGCCGCGACCCACCCGATGACGTTCTATGTCGCCGCCGCCACGACCGGCTTCATCTTCCTCATCCACTGGGTGCGCCCGCGCTGGCCCGCCGCGCTGATCGCCGTCACCTGCGCGACGATCGCCTCCGCGTGGCTGAACCTTTCCGATCAGGGCGTGCGCGTCGTCGGGGAGGTGCCCAATGGGCTGCCGCTGCCGGGCCTGCCGCTGCTGTCGGCCGGTGAGTGGCAGTCGCTCGCGCTGCCTGCGCTCGGCGTGGCTTTGCTGGCCTATAGCGACAATATGCTGGCCGCGCGCGGTTTCCCCTCCCCCGAGATAGAGGGTGAGCGGCCGAGCGAGCGGGCGGTGGATCCGCAGGTCGAACTCGTCGCGCTGGGCGGGGTGCACGCTGGGGTCGGGCTGTTCGGCGGCTTTCCCGTGTCGTCCTCCGGGTCGCGCACCGCGCTCGCGCTGAGCTCGCGGGCCCACTCTCAGGTGTATTCGCTCGTCGCGGCGGGATGTGTCGTCCTCGTGCTGCTCGTCGCCGGGCCGCTGATGTCGCAGCTGCCGCAGGCCGCGCTCGGCGCGGTCGTGCTGTATGCCGCGACGAAGCTGATCAAAGTCGGTGAGGTGCGTCGGATGTGGCGCTTCCGTCGCCGCGAGGTGCTGCTCGCCGGCGTCACGCTGGTCGGGACCGTGTGGCTCGGCCTCCTCGTCGGGATCGGCGTCGCGATCGCCATCTCGCTGCTGGAGATGGCGCAACGGCTCGCGCGTCCGAAAGATGCCGTGCTCGGCCGCGTGCCCGGGCTCGCGGGCATGCATGACACGGCCGACTATCCGGACGCCGAGACGCTCCCGGGGCTGGTGATCTATCGCTATGAGGCGCCGCTCTTCTTCGCCAATGTCGGTGACCTGCTGCGCCGGGCGCAACGCGTGGTGGACAAGGAGTTCGCGTCCTACCCGCAGGCGCCGCCGCGCTGGTTCATCCTCAATGTCGAGGCGAACACCGAGGTGGACATCACCGCCTGCGACGGGCTGAAGGATCTGTATGCGGACCTCGCCGCCCAGGGCGTGCGGCTGGGCCTGGTCCGCCTGCGCCAGGACCTGTACGTCCCGCTCCGCAAGGCCGGCGTGGTCCAACTGATCGGCGAAGACATGCTCTTTCCCACCCTGCCCGTGGTGGAGGAGGCGTATGTCGCGTGGGCCCTCGCCCACCCCCTCCCCTCCCAGCCCGCGCCCGAGGCGTGAGTCGCCGAATCCGGTTGCGCGGCAGGGGGTTCGACTAAAGTCTGCTAAGACACCCCACGAAGTTCGCCCGCGCAGAGCGTGGGACCCACGCTCGTCCCGCCCACGCAGAGCGTGGGACCCAGCTCCGAATACTTCGCGGGGACCCCGTCCACGACATACGTGACATGCCCGAATCCGCAGAGCTTGCACGGTATGGACTGTTGACCAACCTCTGCTGACTTGGGCACCGGGACGCGTGGGCGAGGGCGTTGCTTTGGTGGGCTCTCGGCATCCGGGTATAGTTGCCGGGCCGGAGCGATCCGGCACCTCGGCTAGGTAGCTCAGTTGGTACGAGCATCCGACTGAAAATCGGAAGGTCGACGGTTCGACCCCGTCCCTAGCCACCGCATACAGGCCGTGAACCCACCCCGGTTCGCGGCCTGTGCCGTTGCCGCGTGCACCCTTCGAGACGCGGCGAAGGGGCCGAGCAACTTCTGCTGGGCCCTGTTACGAAGGTCGTAGACGGGGTCCCCGCGAAGTATTCGGCGTTGGGTCCAACGCTCTGCGTGGGCGGTACGAGCGTGGGTCCCACGCTCTGCGTGGGCGAACTTCGTGGGGTGTCCTAGCGCAGGTTAGTCGGATCCGCAGACCGTGCAAGGTGTGCGGATTCGACTAACCTCTGCTAGCAGAGGTTAGTGAAACCCCCTGGCGCTCAGAGCAATTCGAGGATTGTCGCGTTGGCCATGCCGCCGCCCTCGCACATGGTTTGCAGGCCATAGCGGATGCCGTTGTCGCGCATGTGGTGAACCAGCTGGGTCATGATTCGGGCGCCAGAGCCGCCGAGCGGGTGGCCGATGGCGATGGCACCGCCATTGGGGTTGAGCTTGGCCGGGTCGGCGCCGATCTCGGCGAGCCAGGCCATCGGGACGGGCGCGAAGGCCTCGTTGACCTCGAAGACCCCGATGTCATCGACCGAAAGCCCCGAGCGGGACAGCGCCTTCTGCGTCGCCGGGATGGGGGCGGAGAGCATCATCACCGGGTCGTCGCCGGCCAGGACACCGGTGTGGAAGCGCGCGATCGGCGTCAGCCCCAGTTCGGCAGCCTTCTCGGAGGTCATCATCAACAAGGCCGCCGCCCCATCGGAGATCTGCGAGGAGTTGCCGGCGTGGATGACGCCATCCTCCTGGAAGACCGGCTTGAGCCCGGCCAGCGATTCGACAGTGGTGCCCCGCCGCAGCCCTTCGTCCGCCGCCAGAACCGAGCCATCGGGCAGCGTCACCGGCGCCAATTGCGCCTCCAGCACCCCGCGGTCGATCGCCGACGCAAGCCGCGAGTGCGAGAGCGCCGCGAACTCATCGCACGCCTCGCGGCTCAGACTCCACTTCGCCGCCATCATCTCGGCGCCGATGCCCTGGTTGAAGGTCTCGACGTCATAGCGCCCGAGCAGGCTCGGCGGATAGGGGAAGCCGACGCCGGAACTCACGCCAGCCCCCATCGGGATCATCGTCATGGCCTCGACGCCGCCGGCGACGACCACGTCATACTGCCCCGACATCAGCCCGGCCGCGGCAAAGTGCACGGCCTGCTGGGACGAGCCACACTGCCGATCGATCGTCGTCGCGGGCACCGACTCGGGCCATCCCGCCGCGAGCACGCTGTTGCGCCCGATATTGAAACTCTGCGCACCAACCTGCTGCACGCATCCCCAGATGACATCGTCGACGGCCCCCGGCTCGACACCCGCCCGGGTCACCAGGGCGTTCAGGACGTGCGCGGAGAGGTCCACCGGGTGGACCTCGGCGAGCGAGCCCTTGCGGCGGCCAACCGGGGTGCGGACGGCTTCGACAATGACGGCGTCACGAGCGGACACGGGCATACCTTTCGGAACAAGGGTGCCGGCCACACCGGCGCAATTGCCCCCACGCTGTCACAGGCGCGCGGGCCGGGCAATGCCGAGCCGGGGGTAACGACAGCCTCAGTCCCCCGCGAGCCACCTGTCATGATCACGGTATGCCGGACCCGAGTCTCCGCCCGCAGACGCGCCCGACGTTCACCGCCAAGGCATCGCTCGGCGAGATCTTCGCGCTGAATCGCCTGGACGACTCGCTCTTCCAGGGCCGCTCCCGCGGCGGGGTATCGACCCGCACCTTTGGCGGCGAAGTCCTCGGCCAGGCCATCATCGCCGCCGGCTCGACCGTGCCGGAAGACCGGGAGTTGCATTCGGCCCAGGCCTACTACTTGCTCCCGGGGGACACCGCGCTCCCGGTGACCTATCACGTGGCGCGCGACCGGGACGGCGGGTCCTTCACCACCCGCACGGTGACCGCCAGCCAACGCGACCGGCCGATCTTCACCGCCACCACCTCCTTCCAACGCCCCCCAGCCGCGGCGATGACCCACCAGTCCCGGGTCATGGACGCCCCCGACCCGGACCTTCTCCCCGACCCGCTGCAGGAGTATGCCGACGTCCCCGACGCCCTCGCCTGGGTGCGGTTCACCCTCGATCACCAGCCCGTCGACCTGCGCTTTCCCGAGCCGCCCACGAGGGTGCTCCTCGCCAAGGGCGAGCCCGCCGGACCCCGGCAACGCGCCTGGTTGCGGGGCCACAAGCCGATCCGTTCCGACCGGCTGACCCAGGCGGCCGCGCTCGCCTACTTCTCCGACCTGCTGCTGCTCTCCTCCGCGCTGGGGCCGCACGGGCGCACCCTCAGCGATAATGCCCTGCAGTTCGCGACGATCAACCATTCGATCTGGTACCACGCGCCGCTCGATCCCAGTGACTGGTTCCTCTATGACATGGAGGGCTACTGGACCGGCAACGACCGCGCCATGTGCCACGGGCTGGTCTTCGATCGGCAGGGCACCCTCTGCGCCTCGACGATGCAAGAGGGCCTGCTGCGCAACACCCACCGACCCTCCTAAGACAAGCCCTAGCGCGCCGCTTGAGCAAGGTTCTAAGACCCGCTAGCCCCTTCTATCGACCCAGCTACCGCCTGGTATCGGTTGTCATCACGGCCGATACCAGGCGGTAGGCCGGTGGTTAGGGCGCGGGTCGGTGGTTAGGGCGGGGCGCAGCAGTATGCCGCCCGCGCCAGTCAGCGCGGCGCCATCCGCAGGGCGCCGTCGAGGCGGATCACCTCGCCGTTGAGCATCGGGTTGGCGACGATATGGGCGACGAGGGCGGCATACTCCGCCGGATCGCCGAGCCGACTCGGGTGCGGGACGCCGGCACCCAGGGCGGCGACCGCATCCTCGGGCAGGCCCATGAGCAGCGGGGTGAGGAAGAGGCCGGGGGCGATCGTCATACACCGGATGCGGTGCTGGGCGAGATCGCGCGCGATGGGCAGGGTCATGCCGGCGATGCCTCCCTTGGAGGCGCTGTAGGCCGCCTGCCCGATCTGGCCGTCGAAGGCCGCGATCGAGGCCGTATTGACGATGACTCCCCGCTCCTCGCCGTCCGAGGGTGCGGCGACCATCGCCGCCGCCGCCAGCCGAATCACATTGAAGGAGCCGATGAGATTGACCTGGATGACGCGGGCGAAAGCGTCCAGAGCGAGGGGGTCGCCGCTCTTCGCGACGACGCGCCCGGGGGTCCCGATCCCGGCGCAGTTGACGACGATGCTGAAGGTGCCGAGCTGAGTGGCCTGCTCGATCGCGAGGCCGACCTGGGCCTCGTCGGTGACATCAGCGGGCACGAAGACCGCGCGCTCGCCGAGTTCGTCGGCCAGGGCGGCGCCGTCCGAGGACGGGAGGTCGAGGATGACGACCGCCGCGCCGTCGGCGTGCAGTCGGCGAACCGTGGCAGCGCCGAGTCCGGAGGCGCCTCCGGTCACCAGGGCGGAACGGTCGGTCAACTTCATGGCGGCTCTCCTGACATCAGTGCGCGGGTGCGCGATCCTTCGAAGGCTATCGGGGCTCCTCACCCATGCGAGCCGGGGCGGCGTCCCCACCAGCGCGCGCGGACATACTGCACGCCATAGGGCAGCGAACTCCACAGAATCTCGCTGCGCACGGGTGCGGGCAGGCACCGCGCCATCACCTGAAGCGGCGCTAACCCGGTGGCCCAAAGGTCTTGTGCCAGAGATAGATCTGCATCTCGCAAGGCCGCCGCATCGCCCTTTGACAGGACGTCCAGGACGGCCGCGTCGAAGCCGGCGGCTCGCTCATCGAAGTGACCGGGCGCGGCCTCGGTGCGCTTGGCGGACAGATCTGCCGGCACGAGCAAGAGGGTGCCTCCCGGATTGCGGCCATTGAGCACCCGAGCCGCCGCGGCGTCGAGTTCCACCGCTGAAGCGTCGAAAGGTATGGCGATGGGCCGGACCGTCTCGGTCCATCCCGCCTGTGCCAACAGCAGCGCCGCCACCCGGGCCGCCACCGATCCCAGCGAATGCTCGGCCAGCGGATCGTGGCCCGCGAGCACCGCGATGGCCGTGGGCTGCCATTCGGCGATGGTCTCGGCGAGGGCAGCGACCGAGCGGTCGCGGATCTCGGCCGCGGGGTCGGTCAGCCCGACATACTCCGGCAATTGCATCGGCGGGCTCGGCACGACGAGCGCGCCGCGCACCATGGTCGGCTCGGTCTCGACGGCACGTCTCATTGCAGCCCCCGAACCGTGCGCGCGGGCCTCCGGTCGCCGGCAATCGTTGACACCATGTCGAGCACCTGGCGGGTCTCGGCCACCTCGTGAACGCGATAGACCTGCGCCCCGAGCCAGGCGGAGATCGCGGTCGTCGCGAGCGTTCCGATCAGGCGTTCACCGACCGGTCGATCGAGACTCTCGCCCACAAAGTCCTTGTTGGACAACGACACCAGGACCGGCCAACCGGTCGCGACGAGTTCGCCGAGTCTGCGAGTCGCCTCGAGGGAGTGCCAGGTGTTCTTGCCGAAATCGTGAGCGGGGTCGATGAGAATGCGCTCGCGTTCGACCCCCAAGGCAACAGCCCGTTCGGCTTGTCCCACAACGGATTCCAGGATGTCCGCGACGACATCGTCATACTCCATCCGGAACGGTCGGGTGCGTGGCGTGACGCCGCCGGTATGGGTGACCACGAGGGCTATTCCGAATTCTGCTGCAACAGAAGACAGTTCGGGGTCAGCGCCACCCCAGGCGTCGTTGATGAGGTCGGCGCCCTCCTGAGCGACGGCGCGCGCCACCTGCGCCCGCCAGGTGTCGACAGAGATGATCAGGTCGGGAAATTCCGAGCGCGTCCATGCGACGAAATCGACGACGCGGCGCATCTCCTCCTCGGCGTCGATCTCGGCGCCCGGAGCGGCCTTGATGCCGCCGATATCGACGATTTCGGCGCCCTCGTCGGCCACCTGCCGAACCCGATCCTTGGCCGCGTCGGTGGCCCAGGTCGCGCCCTTGTCATAGAAGGAGTCCGGGGTGCGATTGACGATCGCCATGACCAGGCGCGCCGACGGCTCGAACACGTGGCGCCCAAGATGGAGCGTCATCGTGGCCCCCATCCGAGCGTGCCGTCATCGGGATCGTCGCGGTAGGACCGCACACTCCTCGCCGGAGGACGCTCCCCGGTGTCCGGGTGCTGCTCACACGGTACGAAACCGGTTGTCGTGCGGTCGAATTGGACGAGAGTGATGGGATCCGGTCGCCGATCCGGGGTGCGCCACCCGAGCCGCGCCTCGACTGCCGCGATCACCTGAACCGCCATCGGCCCCAGCGTGTCGTGCCGGCGATGCCGGTGGGTGCGCCGTCCGAGATCGACCTGAGCGATCGAGGTGACCCCGTGGCGCTCGGCAATATCGAGCACGGCGGCAATCTCGACGCCATAACCCATCGGCACCGAGAGTCGCTCGAAGGTCGCCCGGCGGATCGCCCACTCCCCCGACAGCGGCTGCACCAGCCCGCCAAGTTGCGGCCAGTGCAAGGCCAACAGTGGGCGCGCCACGAGCTCTGTGACGCGCCCCCCGGCTTCGGCCTGCGAGCCGTCGGGCGCCAACATTGGCCGGTCATAGACGGCCTTGACCAACTGGATGTCGTCATTGGTCAGCAGCGGGCCGAGCAGGCCGGAGATGAAGTGCGGCCCCCAATCCACCAGGTCCGCGTCCACGAAAACGAGCAGATCGCCGGTGACGACATGCAGGGCCTTCCAGAGCGCCTCACCCTTGCCTTCGGCGCGACCCAGGTCGGGGCGAATCTCCTTAGCGGAGAAGACGATCGCACCCGCAGCGCGCGCCACTGCCGCCGTCTCGTCCACCGAGTCACTGTCGATGACGACGATCTCGTCGACGAGCGGCACCTCCCCGGTCCACGCTGCGGCGATGCCTTCGACAACACCGCCCACGCTCGCCGCCTCGTCGCGGGCCGGGATGACGACCGACACCCGCCGGTCGCGCTTTGCGGCCAGCAGGGCAGGGACGTCCCACTCGTCATACCGCCGAACCGGAAGCAGAAAACTCATGCCATACCCCCTAAGACCCCACCTGTGCCGCGCATCAGAGGAAGCTCGTCTCCCACGGCCGATAGGTCGCCAGTCGTTCCAGGATCCGCGCGCCCATCGGGTCCAGTGCACCATCGCCGCAGCCGACCGTCGACCAGATGCGGTAGCGCGTGGCGATCATCGCCAAGCGCTGCGCGAGATAGTCATCCCACTGCTGCGGGAAGTCCCAGTCCTGCTGCGCGACAACAAGTTCCATCGGCCAGCCATATGCCCGCACCTCACGGAAGGCGGGCACGGACAGCAAGAGGAGCGGACGGAAGCCCACAGTGCGCTGCTGCACCTCGGCGACCTGCTGCAGTATGCCCGCGAGGTGCGCCTCCTCGACGCCCACCGCATTGACGAGCACCACCGGAAGCCGCTCCTGATGCTCGACGCCGTCGAGCGGCGCGCCCCCGCGCAGGTAGATCACCGGCACGCCGCCGGAGAAGGCGAAGACGCGCGTGGCGATGTCGACCAGAGTCCGGTTGCCCTGCACGCCCTCGACCGCACGATTTCCGACCCCAGATAGTCGATCCGAGGAGCGGACGGCGCGGGCCGCCGAGACCAGCCACGCCGGCTTGCCATCACTGCTGCGGCGAAGCTTCATCGGCCGTCGCCTCCCGCCACCAGCGAGACGATGCGCGTTGCCGCATCCGCGGCGCCATTACCCGGGTCGGCGGCGACCGCACCCGCCACCATGTCGGCCCCGTGCGCGAGCATCAAGCGGACCGCCTCAGCGAAGTCCGGCTCGGTGGCCGAGGTGACCGTTCGCGCCCAGCCTTGCTGATCGGCATACGACGCGCGGGCCACCTGATCGTCGAGCGAGGTCTCGGTGTTGGGGACGAAGATCGCGGGGACACCGAGCCGCAGAACCTCGTGGAAGGAGTTGTATCCGGCCGCCGTGACGACCAGATCGAAAGCCCGGAAATAGCGGGCGAGAGGGTAGGCCCGCACGGCATACACCCCGCCGCCGCTCGCTTGCTCGGCAATCGCCACCTCGGTAACCGCGACGGCGCACCCCTGGTCGCGCAGGGCGGCCGCGGCGGCGCCCAGCTCCCCTGCGGTGTCGTTGATATTGCCCGCGCCAAGGGACACCAGGCCCATCCGCCCCTCGACCGGCAGGCCGAGCGCAGCCCGCGCCTCCGCACGGCTGACCATCTCCTCAGGTCCGGTCAGCGTCACCGGTCCCACGCGGTATGCCGGGGCGCTCGCCGATGCCCCGTGATCGGCCTCCGCGGCCAGGTCCCCCGGCTCGATGACCTCATCGAACCACGCCGACTTGGCCAGTTGGTCGGCATTGCGTCCGGGCTTCCACATGCCCCGGCGTGACCAGACCCAGCGCGCGTCGGAAAAGGCTTCCCGCGCCGCGTCGATCCCGCGGTAGGGGTGGGTACCGTCGAAGACGACGACCTTCGGGGCCACCCGGTCAACGATCTCGATCAGCCGTTCCTGAAAGAGCGGCTGCCACAGGGCGGACGTCATGCCCAAGGCCCCATGGGAGGGCAGATATTCGTAGCGGTAACCGAACTCCGCGACCACCGGGACCGCCTGGGATAGCGAGAGCACATAGGGCTCGATCGAGTCCGGGAGGTGGGCGGCATACGCCAGCAGCCGGGTGAGGTGGCCCATCCCGGCCCCATTGCTCGACATGAACAAGACGCGATCACGATCGGCGTGCCCCGGCGCGCTGCCGGACGGGTGCTGCGACGGGCTGGACATGGTGCGCCGATCATGTCACGCTCGCCCGCACCCGACCCGGCGATCGGCACTCGCGGCGAGCGCGCGTCGCGGCCGCTGCGGGCCACATATCGCCGATGCCAGGATGGGGGGGCCCAGGCTGTAGAATTTGCCAGATTGGGGAACGGGCCGACTCCAGGCCCACAGCCGGTCGCACAGCGCATATTCAGCCCCGCCCCTAGGAGATTGAAGACCATATGTCTGTTGACGTCGCCATCGTCGGCCTCGGCTATGTGGGCCTGCCGCTCGCACAGGAAGCCTCGCGCGTCGGCCTCAAGGTCCTCGGCTTCGACATCGGCCAGCGGGTCGTTGACGGCCTGAACGCCGGCCAGTCCCACGTCGATGACCTCACCGACGAGCACATCGCCGAGATGCAGGCTGCGGGATTCGAAGCCACCACCGACTCCTCTCGGCTGGCCGAGGCCAAGACCATCGTCATCTGCGTCCCCACCCCCCTTTCCGATGACGGTGGCCCCGACCTCGGCCCGGTGGTGTCGGCGGTCAACACGATCCGCGACAACCTCAAGCCCGGCATGCTCGTCATCTTGGAGTCCACGACCTACCCCGGCACCACGGATGAGGTTGTGCGCCCCATCCTCGAGGAGACCGGCCTGGTCGCGGGCAAGGACTTCCACCTTGCCTTCTCCCCCGAGCGCATCGATCCGGGCAACGAGAAGTTCGGCGCCAAGAACACCCCCAAGGTCGTCGGCGGGCAGACGCCGGAGTCCGGTGACGCGGCGGCGGCCTTCTACGGCCAGTTCGTCGACACGGTCGTGCGTGCCAAGGGCACCCGAGAGGCCGAGACCGCGAAGCTGCTGGAGAACACCTACCGGCACATCAATATCGCCCTCGTCAACGAAATGGCCCGCTTCTGTCACGACCTCGGCATCGACCTGTGGGATGTCATCGAAGCGGCCAAGACCAAGCCTTTCGGCTTCCAGGCGTTCTACCCGGGCCCCGGCGTCGGCGGGCACTGCATCCCGATCGACCCGAACTACCTCAGCCACAACGTCCGCGCTCGCCTCGGCTACCCCTTCCGCTTCGTGGAGCTCGCCCAGGAGATCAACGCGGGAATGCCTGGGTATGTCGTCTCCCGCGCGCAGGATCTGCTCAATGAGGACGGCAAGGCGCTTCGCGGCTCGACGATCCTGCTGCTCGGCGTCACCTACAAGCCCAATATCGCCGACCAGCGCGAGAGCCCGGCCGTGCCGCTGGCCAAGCAGTTGACCGACAAGGGCGCAACCGTCCAGTTCCACGACCCGCACGTGACGCAGTGGCGCGCGCTGGGCGACCGGGTCAGCCGGGCCGACGACCTCGAAGCGGCCGTCGCCGCCGCAGACTTGGTCATCCTGCTGCAGAACCACCGCGACTACGAGGTCGATGCCCTGGCCGACAAGAGCCAGCGCTTCTTCGACACGCGCGGTGTCGTCACCGACGGTGAGAAGGTTTCGCGCCTGTGACCCCGGCCCCGAACGGGGCCCCGCCCGCCCTGACCGCAGAGGAGGCCATGGCGCTCGCGCAGCGCCATGGGCTCGAGCGGCTGGGCGGGCGGCCGCCGTTCGGCGTCTATATCCGGCGGCTCTGGCAGCGACGTTCCTTCTTGTGGACGCTGTCCAAGGCCCAGGCGTCCAACGAGAATGCCGAGGACCGCCTCGGGGTGCTGTGGCACCTGCTGAACCCGCTCTTCCTGGTCGTTAGCTACTTCCTGATCTTCGGCCTGCTGCTCGACACCCGCAAGGGCGTCGACAACTTCATCGCCTTCTTGTCGATCGGCGTCGTGGTTTTCGGCTTCTCATCCTCGGCGATCACGACCGGCTCCAAGGCCGTGGTCGGCAATCTCAATCTCGTGCGAGCCTTGCGCTTCCCGCGGGCGATGTTGCCGATCGGGGTCGTCATCGCTGAGGCGCTGGCCACCTTGCCCGCCTTTGGTGTGCTCTTCGTCGTCATGCTGGCGACCGGCGAATTGCCGAAACTCTCCTGGCTGCTCGTGCCCGTCGCCTTCCTGATCCACATCGGCATTGTTGGCGGCTTGGTGCTCGTCGGGGCACGCGTGCTGAGCGTCTCGCGGGATATCGGCAACCTCATCCCCGTCGCGATCCGCTTGCTGCGGTATGTCTCGGGCGTCTTCTTCAGCATCGATGTGTATGCCGATGGGCACCCCCTCGTGCGGGAGATCCTGAATCTGCAGCCCCTGGCCCTGCCGATCACCTTGACCCGGCAGGCGTTGCTCGACGAACTGAGCATCAACTGGACTTACTGGGCCGCCGGCGCCGCCTGGTCGGTCATCTTGTTGCTGGTCGGCCTGTGGATCTTCTGGCGGGACGAGGCGAACTATGGCCGCGGCTGACCGCATACCCTCCCTCATCGCCAGCCATGTCGACATCACCTATCAGGTGCACGGGGCCAAGAAGGCCGCCGCCCCGGTGGCCGATCCGGACGACGAATCACTGCTCGCCGGCCTGTTCAAGAAGGGCCGCGATCTCGCGACGCAGCAAAAGGTCGAGGCGGTCAAGGATGTCTCCTTTGTCGCCTATCACGGCGAGTCGATCGGCATCATCGGCCGCAATGGCTCCGGCAAGTCGACGCTGCTGCGAGCCCTGGCCGGCGTCATACCCCCGACCCGCGGGGACATCTGGATCAATGGCGAACCGGCCCTGCTCGGCGTCAATGCTGTCCTGATGAGCAAACTCTCCGGCGAGCGCAACGTCTATATCGGCGGCCAGGCGATGGGTCTTAGCCGCAGCCAGGTGCGAGAGCGCTTCGATGAGATCGTCGACTTCTCCGGCATCGGCCAGGCCGTTTATCGCCCGATGAGCACCTATTCCTCCGGGCAGGCCGCCCGCCTCCGGTTCGCCATTTCGACCGCCGCCTCGCCCGACATCTTGATGATCGACGAAGCCCTGGCGACCGGCGATGCCGACTTCCGCGAGCGCTCGACGGCAAAGGTTGCCGAGATCCGCGAGCAGGCGTCGACCGTCTTCCTCGTCTCACACTCGAACTCCACGATCCGCCAGATCTGCTCGCGAGTGATCTGGATGGATAAGGGCAGGCTGATCGCCGACGGGCCGACCGAGGAGGTCGTCGCGGCCTACGAAAAGACGCTGCCCAAGAAAGCCGTAGCGTCGAAACCGGCGCCCGCGCCGGTCCAGGATGCTCCGGTCCAGGGCGCGCCGCCCCCTGCGGAGGTATGACGCGTGCCGAGCATCCTCGTCGTGACGGTCGTCCACGATCCGGAGGACTCGCGGATCCGCTACCGCCAGATCCCGGCCCTGCTCGCCGACGGCTGGCGGGTCACCTATGCCGCCCCGTTCACGGCGTATGACCGCCCCCAACCGCTGCTGCCCGGGCTACGGACTATGGACCTGCCCCGGGCGCTGGGCCGCGACCGGCTGGCCGCCGACCGGGTGGCCCGCGCGCTCATCGCCGCCCAAGGCGGCGAGCACGATCTCGTCCTCGTCCATGATCCGGAAATCGTGGCCGCCGTGACGGGGCTGCGGCTGCGCAATCTCGTGTGGGATGTCCACGAGGATCCGGCCGCTGCGCTGGTGGCCAAGGATTGGCTGCCCCGCCCCGCGAAGGGGGTCATCGGGCGGCTGTGGCGCGGAACCGAGCGACTCACCGAGCGGCGGCATCGCCTGCTGCTCGCCGAATACGCCTATCAGGAGCGCTTCGCTCGCGAGCACGCCGTTGTGCCGAATGCCGTGACGGTGCCGGCGACCATCGAGCCGCCGGGCACCGAACGCGTGGTCTATCTCGGCACCGTCACGATGGCGCGCGGCACCGGCGTCATGGTCGAGGCCTCACGCCGCATCGCCGCGGCGACCGAGGGCTCCTGCCGGTTGGAGGTCATTGGTGGGGCGCGCGATGACGCATCCCGCGATCTGCTCGAGGCAGGCCAGCGCGATGGCGTGTTGACCTGGCACGGGTTCGTGCCGGCGGCTGAGGCGCTCGCGATGCTGCCCGGGGCGCTGGCGGGGCTCTCCCTGCTGCAGAACCTGCCGAACTATCGCCATTCACGCCCGACCAAGATCGTCGAATATCTCGCGCACGGCGTGCCGGTCGTGACGACCCCGCTGCCCGTGGCCGTCGATCTGGTCGAGTCCGCCAACGCCGGGATCGTCGTGCCCTTCGATGATCCGGTAGCCGCCGCCGACGCGATCCTGGCGCTGCGCGCCGACCCCGAACGCGCCGCCACGATGGGGCGAGCCGGGCACGAGGCCGCGCGGGCGGCATACGACTGGAGCGTGCAGGGCGCACACTTCACGCAGACCCTGCGCGGCTTCCTCGCTGCCCCCTGAACGCCCGACGCCTCAGGAGGTCGGCGACTCGGTCGACGCCGCGCCGGGGGGCAGCGGGGTCACCGGGGCGACCGGCGCATTCGGCGCGAGCCAGGTGGTCGAGGCATCGGTCCAGGCCACGCGCGTGAGACTCCCATCCGCGCAGCGCACGAGGACGTCATTGCCAACCACCGGCAGCACCGGCGCGGTCGCGAAGCTCCACGTCGGCGAGCCGACCTGGTCGCTGGGCGGGCCGGGACGCACGTCGAGGAAGAGGAACATCAGGTAGCGCCCCGGGGCCGGATTCATCTCCGGGGTGACACCCTCCCAGAGCCGGAAACTTCCGCCCGGAGTCAGACCGGGCAGGTCGTGGACAGTCGCCACCGCTTGGGCGTTCGCCCATCCGTACCCCCTGGTCACTCCCCGCGTGAGGAAGTCCTTTGGCGAACCCGGAAGGTCGACGACCACCGCGCTGTAGATGCCCCTGCGCGCGAGCGAGTTCGCCTCAGCCAGCTGATCGCGCACGCACTGCGGGGCGGCGGAGGCGGCCACGGCATACGCCGGCGGGGTCGGCGCACCCGGCCCGCCGAGCAGCTGCGCTGCGCCGACCCCACCCCCCGCGAGGACTGCGACCCCGGCCGCCGCCGCACCGGCCCGGGTCCAGGTATGCCGCCGCGCCGCGCGGACGGCCAGTCCCCCCGCCCGATCCGGTTCGTATGCCGTGTTCTCCGGCAACTGCTCGTGCGGGATCTCCCCGCTCCACCGGCGCTTCCGATCCCGGATCAGCAGCCGCACCATGGTGGTGCGGACGTAGGCCTCCGCAGCCTCCCGGGCCCGCACCGAAGACCAGGCGACATAGGTCTTGAGACGGGCCTCTTGGAGCAGGTCTTCCGCGCTGGCGCGCGAGCTGGTCAGCAGCAGGGCGGTCCGGGCCAGGGCGGCATACCGCGCGGCAACAAACTGCTCGAAGTCGGCGTGTTGCGCCACGTGGCCCCCTTCCGGTCCCATCGCTCTGGCGTCCTACCTTGATAGAGCACGTGAGGGGGCCCATTCGTTCCCGATTGGGGCGGCCGTTCCCGACCGGTGCCGCTGTCGGGCTGCGGCACCGGCGCAGGCGGCACCGGCGCAGGCGGGCTTAGAGGACGACGACGGTGCGGCCCATCGGCATCAGGTTGCGGGCCCAGATCATGTCCATGGCCTGGTTGCTCACGCGGGCGCAGCCATGCGAGGCGGGATAGGCGGGGACCGAGGTGTAGCCGTGGACGGCGATGCCGCCGACGAAATACTTCGAGCGGTAGAGCGTGCCGAGGGGGCCGTGGTCGAGGCCATTGACCTCGAAGATGACCGAGAAGGTGCCCTTGGGGGTGATCGCGGTCTTGGTCTGGCCCTGGCTGACATACGTCTGGCCGCTGCCCGTGCTCGTGTTGAGAATCGCGACGATCGCGCCATTTTCGACGACGGTCAGAACCTGGGTGGCGAGGTTGATCTGGACCGCGGTGCCGGTGACGTGCAGGGTCGGCCGGATGCCCTTGTCGAGGGCGGCCTTGGTGGCCGGGCCGTAGACGCCATCGCGGCCCAGGCCGGCCGTCTTCTGCAGGGCCATGACGGCCTGGGAGGTCAGGTAGCCATATTCGCCATCGGGCGTGCCGAGCCAGTAGCCGAGGTCGGAGAGCCGCTGCTGCATCCGCTGCACGGCGGGGCCCTTGTCGCCCTGCTTCATCGTGGAGGTGTCGCTGAGCGGGGGCGGTGTGGGAGTGGTCGGCGTGGGCTTGGGGGTCGTGGGGGTTGGCTTCGGGGGCGTCGGCTTGGTCGTGGGCGGTGAGGGCTTGGTCGCTGTCGGTGACGGCGTGGTCGTCGAGGAGGACGGGGTCGTCGCCGAGGGCGACGGCTTCGTCGTGGAGGAGGGGCTCGGGCTGGTCGTTGAGGACGTGCTCGAGGTGGAGACACTGGTGGGGGACGTTGCCGGCCCGGACGCACCATCGGTACCCGCCGGGCTGCACGCCGTCAAACCGATCAGACCGGCCGCGAGGAGGGTGGCGGCGGTGGAAATCTTTGCATTCATGCTGATCAAACCCCTGGTGTCGTCGCTTTCCGAACCCGTTCCGGGCCCTTTCCCTCTCCGACGTATGAGGCGTGACGAGGGTTGTCGGTGGTTTCGTAACGAAGGCATCACGGCGCCGGCTGGCGACGAGGCGCGGAATCCTTCGAGCCTCATGTAGCGTTATCCCCACGAACACACATTCACCGGGATCGCTGCGTTAAGGCCGACTTGGCCGGAGTGATGCCATCCCGCTAGGACATGAGGGGGTCACGCCATGGGGCGCGGCCGGGCCAAAGCCAAGCAGACCAAGGTTGCTCGGGATTTGAAGTACTACTCCCCGAACACCGATCTCAGCGCGCTTGAGCGAGAGCTTCACGGAGCAACACGGACGACCGAGCGGGCAGTTGCCGCCGACGAGCCGGATGACGACGACTACAACGACGACTACGCCCGCTGGGCGTCCAGTCGCTGAAGTCGCCTTCAGCACCTGACTGACCCTCACGTCGCCGGGGCCGCTGCCCTGGCGGCGGGTGAGTGGCATCATCTCGTGACCGTGGGGTCCCCCACGGGTGCGTGCTGATCTGGCACGCTCTGAGCATGACTGCCAATAGCACGAGCGCCGAACGGGTGCGCTCGCTCGGTGTCGAGACCACCGGCATCGAGATCATCGGCGAGGCCGAGCGCACCGCCTCCCCAAAGGACCTCTTCTGGCCGTGGTTCGCGGCCAATGTGTCGGTCTTCGGCATCTCGTATGCCGCCTTCGTGCTCGGCTTCGGGATCTCGTTCTGGCAGGCGGCCCTGGTCACCGTGCTCGGGATCGTCATCTCCTTCGCCCTGTGCGGTGTGATCGCCATCGCGGGCAAGCGGGGCTCGGCCCCGACGATGATCCTGTCGCGAGCCCCCTTCGGGGTCACCGGGCAAAAGCTGCCCGGCGTCATCTCGTGGCTGGTTTCGATCGGTTGGGAGACCTTCCTATCCATCATGGCGGTGCTCGCGACGGCCACTGTCTTCGAACGGCTCGGCTGGGGTGGCGGCACCGGCATCAAGATCGTGGCGGCCATCGTGGTGGCGGCGATGATCGTGCTCGCCTCCGTCGCGGGCTATCACATCATCATGAAGATGCAGTCCTATCTCACGTGGATCACGGGCATCGTGACGATCCTCTTCGTCGTCATCGCCTCCTCCCACATCGACTGGGGCAAAGTGTCGGCGATCCCCTCTGGCCCATGGCAGGCCGTCGTCGGCGCCCTCGTGATGCTGATGACCGGCTTCGGTCTCGGCTGGATCAATATCGCGGCGGACTGGTCCCGCTACCAGCGCCGCGACGCCAAGGGTTCGGCGATTGTCTTCTGGAATACCTTCGGCGGCGCCATCGCCCCGACGCTCCTCGTGATCTTCGGGTTGCTGCTCGCCGGCTCGGACGATGCTGTCAAGGAGGGCATTGCCGCCGACCCGATCGGCGCCCTGGCCCAGGTGCTGCCGACCTGGTTCCTCGTGCCCTTCCTCATCGCCGTCATCTTGTCCCTGGTTTCCGGCGCCGTCCTCGGCATCTACTCCTCCGGGCTGACCCTGCTCTCCCTGGGCGTGCGCATTCCGCGGCCGATGGCGGCCCTGGTCGATGGCGTCATTTTGACCCTCGGCACCATCTGGGTCGTCTTCTTCGCCAAGAACTTCCTGGGCCCGTTCCAGTCCTTCCTCATCACCCTCGGCGTGCCCCTCGCCGCCTGGGCGGGCATCATGATCGCCGACATCGCGCTGCGCAAGCGCGACTATGACGACGATTCGCTCTTCACCACAACGGGTCGTTATGGCGCCGTGGACTGGGTCTCGATCGGGACGATGATCGTCATGTCCGTCATCGGCTGGGGCCTGGTGGTCAACAACTTCGCTGCCGACGCCAGCTGGAACAACTGGCAGGGCTTCCTGCTCGAGCCGCTGAACCTCGGCACCTGGAATGCCACCGACGGCTACTGGGAGGGCAACTGGCCCTATGCCAACCTCGGCGTGCTGCTCGCCCTGGTCGGCTCCTTCCTGATCACCTTCCTGGCCCGGCGAGGCAAGGTCGCGAACCAGGAAATGGCGCGCGGCACGACGACCTACTCCGACCGCGCATGACGAGCGCCCCGCTCGGCACCGACGACTGGCTGGTCATCATCGACCCGCAGGCGATTTTCGCCGATCCGACGACGAGCGCCTGGGGGTCGCCGATGTTCGCCGGCGCGCTGCCGGACATGGTCGCCCTCGCGGCGGCATACGGCCCGGAACGCACGGTGATCACCCGCTTCGTCGCTGAGCCTGGCCTCGGCGGATCGTGGGGCTCCTACTACGACGACTGGCCGTTCGCCCTGGTCCCCGACACCGATCCGTTGTATGCCGTGGTGCCCGCCCTCGACGGCCTCGCCGGGCATGTGGTCACGGAGCCACGATTCGGCAAGTGGTCCGATCGGCTGCGGGCCGTCCTCGGGGAGCAGCCCCGCGTCACGCTCGCCGGGGTGTCGACGGACTGCTGCGTGATCGCCACCGCTCTGCCTGCCGCGGACGCGGGCGCGACGATCCGCATCGCCGCCGCGGCCTGTGCCGGCTCAACCCCGGAAAATCACCAGCGGGCCCTGGACGCGATGGCGCTCTTCGGCCCCCAGATCGTCATCGGCTAGGCCCGCGCGGTGACGGCGCACCCCGATCTGATCCGGCAGGAGCGCGCCCGGCCCTCCGCCATCGCCGACCGGATGTCGAATCTGCTCGATCCGGGAATCGTCGTCGCCGCCCTGGTCCTCGCGGTCGCGCGTGCCGCCAGCCCGGGCTGGCTGCCCGCTCTCGGCTGGTCGGCGCTCATCGTCACCTTCGCCGTGCTGCTGCCGTATGCCGCCCTCGCCCTCCTCGTGCGCACCGGCCGGGTCGCGGATCGGCACGTCATCCGGCGCGATGAGCGGCATCTTCCGGCCCTTATTGCGCTGGTCAGCGTCGTGGTGGGCACGCTGGTGTTGACCGCGCTGAACGCACCACGCGACCTGCTGGCGCTGGTGTGGGCGCTCGTCGCGGGCGTGGCCACGCTCGGGCTGGTGACGACGATGAGCAAGGCCTCACTGCATACAGCCGTGATCGCGGGCGCGGTGACGATCCTGACGATCCGGCTCGGGGCGGGGGCCTTGCTGCTCAGCCCCCTGGTCGCGCTGGTGGGTTGGGCGCGGTGGCGGGCGGGACGGCATACGGGCTGGCAGGTGGCGCTTGGTGCGGCCCTCGGCGCGGCGAGTGCGGGGCTGACCTTCGCGGGCTTGCGGTGAGACGTCGCGCGCTCGCGGGCGCCCTAATCCTGGCCCTCGCCGGGCCGGCCGGATGCTCGCGCGGGGAGCGCTTCGATGATGTCTTCTCGCCCGTCGACGTGCGGCTCCCCGGGCCGGTCACGGCGATGGCCGCCCTCGGTCACGAGGCCCTGCTCGGGACCTATGACGTATCCGCTCGCCCTCGTGCGGGGCTGTTCCGAGTCTCATCGACCGACGATCTGGTGCCCCTCGACATCACGGCCAGCTCGCCCTATGCCTTTGAGGGGCGCTTCCGCTATCTCGCGACGGATGGCAACGAGGTCACCGGCCTGACCGGTATCTCGGGCGGCGCGCACGGCAATGTCCGGTGGGCGGTATGGCGCGGCGCTGGCCCGGTGCTCGAGCAGCCGCAGACGTTCGAGACCTTCGGAGGGATTGATGCGGGAGCGTTGACCGGGGTGGCCTATGACGCGACCGGGCCGCTGCTGGTCGGCAGTTGGAAGTCGGCCGTGACGGGGCTGGACGCCGCGATCTGGCGCCCGGAGGGCACGCGGTGGGTGCGGGCCGAGTCCGCGGGCACCGCGTTGGCCAACCGCGCCGACCGGCTGGTGCAGATCAGCGCGGCGGCCACCGCGCCGGGAGGGCGCGCCCTGCTCGCCGGGGCGGCCACCGATCTACAGCAGGGGGTGCGGGTGGCTCCGCTCGCCTGGGTCGAGCGGGATGGTCAGTGGCACGCCCAAGAATTGCCCACCCTTCTGGCTGCTGAGAGCGCCAACGGGGTGAGCACCGGTGTCGAGGCGGCCTCCTGTGGACCCGTATGGTGCGTGCTCGCCGGGCGCGATCACGGTGAATTGCGGGCCTGGCTCGGCCGGTTCAGCGCGGACGGGACCTTCACGGTCGACACTGTGCGCGCGCCGGTCCGCGGATCGGCCCAGGCGGGCGACACGATGACCTCGCTGGTGCCTGACCAGGCCGAATGGGTCGGCACCGGTGTCAGCGCGGCCTATGCCTGGCTGGCCCTCGCGGACGGCAGCGGTGCAGGGACGGTATGGCGCTGGCCGCTCCCGCGCAGCACGGCGGGCACCGACGGCGGAATGCTGGAACTCGAGGTGCCGGGCAGCCCGACCGCGGTGGCGGTCGCGGGGGATCGGGTGTGGCTGGCCGGGACGGCCAAGGAACGCGTGGCCCTCTGGTCCGCGCGCGGCTGATCTAGGCGTTGTCAGGTGGCGTAGTTGCCGAGGATCTGCACCGAGCCGCCATGGACGCCCTTGGAGCCGCGCACGACCTCGACGCCCTCCTCGATCGGCGCAGCCTGCGCGGCGTGGATTTCGCCCATCACCCAGGCCGGGATTCCCGCGTCGGCGAGCAGCGCAGCCGCCCGGTCAGCGGCCGACTCGGGCAGCACCGCGACGAAGCCCACGCCCATGTTGAGCGTGCGCTCAAGGTCGAGAGGCGGGACCTTGCCGAGTGCCCCGATGGTCGTGAAAACCGCTGGCGGCGACCAGCTTTCGCGGTGGACCCGGGCATGCACGCCGGGGGGCAGCACGCGGGCGAGGTTGGCCGCGAGGCCACCGCCGGTGACATGCGAGAGCGCGTGTACGCCGCCCGCCTCCCGCACCTGCGGATCCCGGATCAGCGTGAGCAGGTCCGCGGCATACACCCTGGTCGGGGTGAGCAGCTCATCCCCCAGCGTCTGTCCGAAGTCCTCGACCTGCCGATCGAGCGCCCAGCCCGCGGCGGCGATGACCCGCCGCACGAGGGAGTAGCCATTGGAATGCAGGCCCGACGCGGCCAGGCCGAGGACGAGATCGCCCGGGGCGACCCGGTGCGGGCCGAGGATGTCGGCGTGCTCGACGACCCCGGTGGCGGCGCCGGCGACGTCATACTCATGCTCCCCTAGCAGGCCGGGGTGCTCTGCGGTCTCCCCGCCGACGAGGGCGGTGCCGGCCTGTTCGCAGGCCGCGGCGATGCCGGAGACGATGGCGGCGATTCGCTCCGGGACGACCTTGCCGCAGGCAATGTAGTCGGTCATGAAAAGCGGTTCGGCGCCGCACACGACGATGTCGTCGACGACCATGCCGACCAGGTCGAAGCCGATCGTGTCGTGTCGGTCGAGGGCCTGGGCGATGGCGACCTTGGTGCCAACCCCATCGGTCGAGGTCGCGAGGATCGGGCGGTCCATTCGTGCAAGGGTGGAGGCGTCGAACAGGCCGGCGAAGCCGCCGAGCCCTCCCAGCACCTCCGGGCGGGTGGCCCGCGCGACGGCGGACTTCATCAGTTCCACGGCCTTGTCACCGGCCTCCACGTCGACCCCGGCGGCGGTATAGGTGATCGGCGCGTCAGTCACAAGCCGACCCTATGCCGTGCTCGCGGGGCGCCGGCTCCGTGTCCGAGTCAGACGACGCCAGAGCCAGGTGGTGGGCACGGCGCGCCCGGTCGCGACATACTCCGCAACGGCCTCGTTGAACAGCGTCTCGTGGAGGAAGGCGTAGCCGCGGGCGGGCGAGGCCAGCAGTAGCTCATCGCCCACCCGCAGCGGGGTGTCCTCGTCTGGAGTTGGCGTGACCTCGCTGCCGCGCTTGTGCGCCAGGGCGACGACCGGGGCGAAGGATTCTCGGTCAGCGGGATTGCGGAGCAATTGGCCGATCGTCATCGGGTCGTGGGCGAGCCAACGGACCAGACCCGGCGCCCCCGCCTCATCGATGCTCAAGCGCCAGCCATTGGGTGACCCCGGCCCGCAGCGGTCGAGCAGATGATCGAGGAAGGCCTGCGACCAGTCCTCGTCTTGCTCACCGCAGAACTCCAGGAACTTCCACATTCGGGGCGTGACGATCCGCGAATAGCACTCGCGCGCAACGAGTTCCGTGGCGAGAAAGATCGAGTCAGGGGCGAAGGCGTCATACAGCGGGGCGCTGGCGGCCTTGCTCTGACGCAGGCACAAGAAGATGCTCGGCGACTGGCGCCGCACTTCCGCGCCGAGCGCGAGGTTGACGGTGTCGTGATCGGCGCCGGCGACGAAGCCGACATAATCCCGGCAGTCGCCGATGCCATCACTCGGGTCGCGGTGGACCACGTTGTATCCGGCGCCGCGCAGGTCCCGCTCGATCTCGGCCTTGAAGGCGCCCTCGGCGCAGACCAGCCAGGTGCCATCTGGCACGGCGTGGGCCGTCTCCGGGACGGGGCTGCCAAGCGGTGACATCAGCCAATGCATGAGTTGCAAGGTGACGGGCCGACGCAGCCCGATAGCGAGATAGGCCCCGAACCGGTCATACGGATTGACCACGGCCGTCGCCCCGAACTCGCGCATGTGCTCAGCGAGTTCGCGATCGCGCGCCCAGGCGATGACGGGCAGTTCCGGGCGAAGGAGGTGCACAGCCTGGACGACCCCGAGATTGGTGAGATCATCCCCGGCGAGTGCGAGCACGCCGACGCAGTGCTTGTGCCCCAGACCGGCCAGGCCGAGCACAGCGGGCGCCGCGGCGTCGCCCTGCACGCCCGGCACCTCGGAGGAGAGTTGCTCGGTGGCGAGCCGGTCGATGCGCAGGCCATCGGAGTCGATGACGACGAAGCGCGATCGGATCAGGTCCAAGGCATTGCCGACCCGATGGCCCGCCCCGCCATAGCCGGCGATGATGTGGAACTTCTCGTTCTGGTGGCGCACCTTGCGCCCGAAGCGCTGGGCGGCGACGGCATCGCGGAAGCCCTCGTCCTGACTGAGCGCGAGAACCATGCCGATGGCATACGCCCAGGCTATGACGGTGGCGTAGATGCATCCGGTCACCCACAGTCGCTGCTGGATGCTGAACGGATAGGGGATCTCGCCGAAGCCGATGGTCGTGGCGGTGTAGCTCATGACGTAGAAGGCTTCGAAGACGCCGATGCGGGCCGGATTGCCGTCCGCGTCCGTGCCGGGCATGGCGGCCAGGCCGAAGACGCTGACCGTGAAGACCCCGACGAGGACGACCAGGGGCATCCGCATCCGGCGCAGCAGCAAGAAAATCGCATCAGATCCGGGTGCGGCCGAGGGGATGGCGACGTGGTTTTGCCGTAGGTCGGTCGAGCGCCGCCGGCGCGGACGGACCAGGAGCAGCGGGTTGACCACGGCGGGCTTCAGCGGCGGTGGTAGGTGATCGTCTCGGCCACGAGCAGGACGATGGAGACGACATTGGCCATCAGCGCGCCACCGGAGATGGAGACCACCGCGCTCATCTCGGCGCCACTGACGACGCCATCGGCATCGGCGAGCAGCCAGGTCACGGTTGCGGCGAGGAGTTGGATGGCGGCGACCAAGCTCGTGGCGAGATGGAGTGCGCCGATCTGCGTGCGGTCCCCGAACTTCAAGATGACCGCGATGATATTGACGACGACCGCCGCGAAGAGTTCGTACTTGTTGTGAACGTTCGGGTCGGTCAACTCGCCGATGAAGTACCCGAAGTTCAAGGTCGCCGCGAGGACGACGAAGAAGCCGAAGACGACCTTCTCAAGACTCACAGAGCCGAAACTACCGCCTCGGCCCCGCTTGCGTTGTGGGCCGGAGCTCTTGGTTGCTCAGTCGAGCGGCCTGAGGTCCATCGGCAGTTGCATCTCGAGCAGGCCCTTGCCGAGCTTGTCCTCCGAGGGCAACGGAATCGGGTAGGTGCCGGTGAAGCAAGCGCTGCACAGCTGATCGGGCTGCTGGTTCGTGGCCGCTACCATGCCGGCCTCGCTGATATAGCCGAGGCTGTCGGCGCCGATCGACCGGCAGACATCATCGACCCCGATGCCCGTCGCGATCAGCTCGGCACGGGTCGCGAAGTCGATGCCGTAGAAGCACGGCCAGCGCACCGGCGGCGAGGAGATGCGCACGTGCACTTCGGCTGCACCGGCCTCGCGCAACATGCGGACGAGCGCGCGCTGGGTGTTGCCGCGCACGATCGAGTCGTCGACGACGACCAGCCGCTTGCCGTGGATAACGTCCTTCAGCGGGTTGAGCTTGAGCCGGATACCGAGCTGGCGAATCGTCTGGTTCGGCGAGATGAAGGTCCGCCCGACATACGCATTCTTGACCAGGCCCTGGCCGTAGGGGATCCCGGACTCTTGCGCGTAGCCGATGGCTGCGGGCGTGCCCGACTCGGGGGTGGGTATGACGAGGTCCGCCTCGACCGGATGCTCACGGGCCAGCGTGCGGCCCATTTGCACTCGTGCTTCGTGCACGACGCGGCCGCGGATCGTGGTGTCCGGCCGGGCGAGATAGACGTACTCGAAGACGCAACCCTTGGGCTCCGGAATCGCCCACTTGCTCGAGCGCAGGCCGTCCTCGTCGATGGCGATCAGTTCACCGGGCTCGACCTCACGAATCAGGGAGGCGCCGACGATGTCCAGGGCGGCGGTCTCGGAGGCGACCACCCACCCGCGCTCGACTCGACCCAGGACCAGGGGACGGATCCCCTGCGGGTCGCGGGCGGCATACAACGTGTGCTCATCCATGAACACGAAGCTGAATGCGCCGCGCAGCCGGGGCAGCAGCTCCAGCGCGCGCTCCTCGATGCTGCGGGACGGGTCGTCGACAAGGAGCGCTGTGACGAGGGCGGTGTCGGTCGTGTTGCCGCGACGCAACTCCCCGGCGTGCACATCGAATCCCGCGTCGGCGCGCTCCATGACGAGCTCGCGCAGTTCCGCGGAGTTGATCAGGTTGCCATTGTGGGCGAGGGCGACGGTGAAGCCGCTATGGCCGCCGAGCGTCGGCTGGGCGTTCTCCCAGGTCGAGCCGCCGGTCGTGGAGTAGCGGCAGTGCCCGACGGCGATATGCCCGACCAGCCCGGACAGCGAGCGCTCGTCGAAGACCTGCGAGACCAGGCCCATGTCCTTGTAAACCAGCAGGCGGCGGCCGTCGGAGGCAGCGATGCCGGCCGATTCCTGGCCGCGGTGCTGCAGGGCATAGAGACCGAAGTAGGTCAGCTTGGCGACATCCTCGCCCGGCGCCCAGATCCCGAACACCCCGCACGCATCCTGCGGGCCGCGCTCCCCGGGCAGTAGGTCGTGGGTGAGCTGGCCGTCTCCTCCTGGCACGGCCTTAGTCTCCCACAGCGTCGGACGGGTACAGCGTCCTCGTCGCGGAGCCCTGAAATTGCGGCCGAGCGCAGCTATACCTGCGCTCGGCTGGCATTTGAGCGCTTCGGCGCGAAACTGCGCGCCAAAGCGAGGACCCCGTCTGCTGGAGCAGACGGGGTCCTCGTGCACCTAGGGCGCGTCCGGTGCCACCCGACGGGGGTCGGGCGGGCTGCGGGATCAATCCTTGTTGCGATCCCAGCGGGTGAACCCAGCGGCCACCGCGCTCTCCTCATCGAAGAACCAGACCTCGGCGCGGGTGCGCTTGAACCACGGGCTCTCCGGCGTGTGGAAGAGCATGCTGTCCTCGTTACCCTTGATCGTCCATCCGTCCGGACCCTTGCCGCGCGGGCCGGCCTTGACCGAACCGCGGCCGTATGGCCCCTCGTCGACCTCGCTCAGCGGGACAGGTGCCGGTGCCGCCGGTTCTGCGGTGGGGGCCGCTGCCGGGACCTCCATTTCTTCGGCTGCGGCACCGGGGAGTTCGAGCCCTGCCAAAGTGGCCGGCTCGGTGTCCACGAGCGCGCTAGCTCGCGTGGCCGGGGCGTGAATTGAGCCCATATCCAGCAGGTCGTCGGGGGATTCCAGATCGGACGTGGTCGAGTCCGGCGCCGCGGATTCGATTGCGGTGTCCGTCGCGACGGTCTCGACCTCGAGGGTCTGCGCTTCGTCGGGCTCAACATCGCTCGTCGCGTCTTCTGACGTGTCGACGTCGGTCGCCGCCGGGGTGCCAGTCACCGGGGTGTCGGCAGACGGGCTTGGACGCCGCGTCTTCCAGTTCCAGGGCGAGAAGCCTGCGGCGGCCGCCGTGGCTTCATCGATAAACCAGACCTCCGCGATCGTCCGCTCAAAGTGCGGCGACTCGGTGGTGTGGTAGAGCATCGAGTCTTCGTTGCCCTTGACCGACCAGCCTTGCGGCCCGGAACCATCGGACGCCGGCACCGCCGAGCCCGCGCCATAGGAGGCTAGCGAGAAGGCGACGTGCGGGGCCGCGGCCGCCTCAACGACCGACTCGGTCTCCGGCTCCGGCTCAACGACCCCCTCCAGCCCGGCGACCGGCTCCGGCTCGGGTTTGGGCTCCGGATCTGGCTCCGGCTCCGCGACCGGCTCGGGCTCGGGTTCGGGCTCCGCGACCGGTTCGGGCTCCGCGACCGGCTCGGGCTCGGGTTCGGGCTCCGGCTCGACAACCGGCTCGGGTTCAGCCAGCGGCTCAGCCTCCGGTTCGGGTTCGGGCTCCGGCTCGAGCTCAGTAGCAACCTCATCGAGCGCACCGGCACTCGCGGGCTCGACCTCGGCGAGCGGCTCGGCCGCGGCCCCGGCCGTCTCGGGCCCCGTGTCGTCCGGCGCATCGCTGTCCACGTCGGCATAGGCGGTCCGTGCATCGGCTTCCGTAGTCGCCTGAACGGTCCCGTCCTCGACGGCCGATTCGGCCACCAACTCGGACTCGCCTCGGGCGGCCGAGGCCGGCTCACCCTCGGCGGTTTCGGAGGCGAGGTCGTTCGTGGCATCAATGTCCAGACCGGCGAAGGCAGCCTGGGCATCGTCAGCCGGGGTCGCCTCGACGGTCCCGTCCTCGGAGCCGGGCTGAACCTCGTCCCCACTCGGAACGGCGGCCGCCTCAGACGGAGCCGATCGGGTGCGCCAATTCCAGGCCGCGAAGCCGGCGGCTGCTGCCGTGGCCTCGTCCTCGAACCACACCTCGGCCTTGGTCCGGGCATATGACGGACTCTGCGGGGTGTGGAAAAGCATCGAGTCCTCGTTGCCTTTGACCTCCCAGCCCTCCGGACCGGATCCGTCGCGAGCAGGCAGGACTGATCCCGCGCCATAGGCGGCAGCGGCAAAGCCGGCTAGGCCAAGACCCGCAGCGACGCCCGAGTCCAGTTCCTCATCAGCGGCCTCTGACGCTGCTTCTTGGGCATCGACGTCCAGTCCCGCGGCATCGGCACCGGCCAGTTCTGGCTCTGGGTCATCGGACGGTTCCACCACGTCGGCGGCAGGCAGGTCGAGCTCTTCCTCAACGGCTGCTTCTGCCGCGTCACCGTCGACCTGGGTGGAGTCCAAGTCGAGCTCGGCGTCAACGGCCGACGCACTGGCATCGAGGTCGACGCCGGCGTCCACGGTTTCGGACTCGACCTCGGTTTCCTGGGCAATCGCTGGGGTGCTGTCGTAGTCCGGCAGCTCAGTGGACTGATCGTCGACCTCAGCGATCACTGGAGTGTCGTCGTCCAACAGCCCGGCCTGGCTGGTGACAGTTTGGTCGTCGGTCGTTTGGTCTAGGGCGCCAAGGTCGAGGCCAGAGTCGGCGTCCACATCGGCATCCGTCGCATCGACGGCCACGACCGGTGCATAACTTGGACCGGTGATGGCCGGGGCGTCACCCGAATCGAGGTCGACGGTCGCGTGCCGACCGACGGAGTCCTCTGCAGCGTCCGCATCGAGCGCTGGCCCATCGACATCCACGGCAGGAGCCGCAACGTCGACCGCCGGGGCATTCAGGTCGATGCCGGCATCCGGCACGTCCAGATCGATCCCAGCATCCGGAGCATCCAAGCCGACGGCTGGCGCCGCAACATCCGCCGCCGGAGCATCAAGATCAATGCCAGCATCCGGCGCGTCCAGATCGATCCCAGCATCCGGAGCACCCAAGTCGACGGCTGGCGCCGCAACATCCTCCGCCGGAGCATCAAGATCGATCCCAGCGTCCGGCGCGTCCAAGTCGACGGCTGGCGCTGCAACATCCGCAGGAGGGGCATCCAGATCGATCCCCGCATCCGGCGCGTCCAGATCGATCCCGGCATCCGGCGCGTCGAGATCCACGGCTGGCGCCGCAACATCCGCCGCCGGGGCATCCAGGTCAATGCCAGCATCGGGGACGTCCAGATCGATCCCCGCGTCCGGCGCCGCGACGTCCACGGCCGAGGCATCCAGGTCAATGCCAGCATCCGGAGCGTCGAGGTCAGCGGCCGGGACCGCGATGTCGGCGGCGGGCGTGTCCAGGTCGATACCGCCGCCTGCGGCGTCGAGGTCCACCGCGGGGACATCGAGATCGACGACCGGAGCGTCGAGATCCAAACCACCATCCAGATCGATGCCCTCCTCCGGGGCATCCAGATCTACGGCCGGGGAGGCAATGTCGGCAGCGGGAGCATCCAGATCGATCCCCGCGTCCGGAGCATCCAAGTCCACGTCCGGCGCATCCAGGTCAACGCCCCCGTCCAGGTCGATATCCGCGGCTGGGCCGTCGAGGTCGACGGCAGGGTGCTCGCGAACAACAGTCTTGTCCACGTCCACCGCCGGCAGGGCAGGCTCGAGGTCCACAGCGGTATCGGCCGCCGCGAGATCGAGGTCCGCCTCGGCATACTCGGCATCCACATCGTCGTCGTCCAAGACCGCGGCAGCGCCGACCGCGCTCGCCGCAGCAGCACCGGCGGCCAGGCCGCCCTCACGGGAGCGGATCGGCACTTCCTGGATGATGCGCACCTCGCGGGTGGCGCGGCGCACCATATAAATCCAGGTCAGCAGGGCGCCCAGCACAAATGCCAGGACAAAGAGCCACCACTTCATCACAGGTCTCCGATCGCACGAGTTTCGGGAACGTCGGCGAAGGCCTCGTTCTCATTGGTGGGGCCGACGGACATCCGCGCGACGAGATAGGCGACGAGGGCTCCGAGGGCGAAGGCCAGGAGATACCACAGCCAGGCAGTAACGAATTCCATGAGTTCCTCAGTTCACCGTGATCTCGACGCGACGGTTGGCGGCGATACCCGCCGGAGTGGAGTTGGAGGCGATCGGGTCCGCTTCGCCCTTGCCGACGGCCGTGACCTGGGTGTCCGCGACGCCATTGCTCACGAGCACCTTGCGCACCGACTGTGCGCGCTGTTCGCTGAGCCGCTTGTTCTCGGCATCAGAGCCCGAGGAGTCGGTATAACCCGTCACCGTCAGCCGGGCATCGGCGCACTTCGAGGCCATGGCGGCGACTCTCTTGAGAACGGCAACGGAGTCGTCATTGGGGTCGGTGCCGTACTTGACGAAGGTGATTTTGGTGTCGGCGAGCGCGACCTTGATCGAGTCGCCGAGGTTCGCGCAGGCGGCGGCTGCATCCGTGCCGACGGTGATGCCATTGCTCACGGACGCGCCCGGCCAGGCCGCGGCGAGCGCGTCGGCCACCTTGGTTTTGGCATCCTCGGCGGCGACCGTTCCGGTTGCCACCAGGGACTTCAGGTCCCAGGCGAGGCCGAAGTCGCCGGCATCCTTCAAGGCGGCAAGCGCGCTCCCGACGGCAGCGGGCGCCGGCCCCGCCGCACTCGCGGCCACGGTGACCTTGTCCACGACCGTGGAAACGCCGAGGGCGGACTTCACGGAGTCGATCAGCGCGGTCTTGGCCGCCTCGTCTGGCACATCGGCGCGGACGGTGACGGCATCACCGGCGCGGGTAATGGCGAAAGCGCTGCTGGCGACCGTGCCGTCGCCCGTGGCCGGCGAGCCCGATGACGACGAGGAACTCGAATCGCTCGAGCTGGACGTCGATGAGCTGCCGGAGGTTTGCCCCGCGCTGGACGTCGTGGAGGTCGGGGAGGTCTTGCCTGCCGATCCGGAGTTCGCGGTCGTGCCAGAGCCGCCGAACGCCAGACCCGCGGCGGCTAAGACAGCCGGCACCCCGAGGAGCGCGCCCCACCACCAGCCACCGGGATTGCGCCGGTAGCGACGCGTCTCCTCCGCCCAGGTCGCGACGCGCTCATGGCCGACGATGCGGCCTTCGCCGTCGCCTTCCCAGACCTCGTCGCCGTCCTCGCGATATTCGCCGGACCCGTCGTATGCCATTGCCACTCCGTTCGCTAGAAGCGTCTGCCGCGCTTCGCGAGCACAAAGATACGGTGCCGGACCGACAGCGCGCGGGACGAGCGGGAGGTGGGGTAGGCGGCATACATCACCTGCGCCCAGCGCGGCTGCTCACGGGGGTTTGCCGGACCCGAGACCGGGGTATGTCAGCGGCGCCCGCCAGCAACCAAAGCCGCCACCGCGGCACCCCCCAGCGCACCGAGCAAAAGGCCCAGGATCGCGAGATAGCCCAAGGCCGTCTGGTTGTCATACAGGCCGTTGTCGTCATTGAGAAGGTAGATGGCCGAGCCGGCCAGAAAGCCCACGAGCGCGCCGGTGACGATGAAGGTCGCCACCCGCGGTTCCCGACGAACCACTGCTTTGCGGGTCATCGACAACCGCCCTTTCGCAGAATCTCGGGCCGACCCCATGCGGTTGTCGGTCCCGGGTCCTAGTGTGTCACTGGCCATGGACGACCAGGGAGAGGACCAGGCTATGACCCTTTCAACCACCACCCGCCACCGGCTCATGGGGAGCGCCGCGACCGGGACCGCCGTCGCGATGCTCGTCGCGACCGCCGCCAACGCCGCCCCAACCCCCGGCGCGGGCGGGATCGGCGATCCCTACTACCCCGCCTATGGCAATGGCGGTTACAACGTCTCCAACTACAACCTGTTCGTCGACTATGTCCCGACCTCCGGCCGGATCACGGGCACCGCGATCATCACGGCCAAGGCCACCCAGGACCTCTCGTCCTTCAACCTCGATCTGATGCTCGATGCCAAGACGGTGACGGTCAACGGCAAGCCCGCCGAGTTCGCCAAGCCGGACCCGCACGAGCTCGTCGTGAAGCCGACGCTGCCGCTCGCGAACGGCTCAACGATGGTCGTCAAGGTGACCTACACCGGCATCCCGAGTCGGCTCAGCTATAACGGGGTCAGCCCGTGGATCGGCAGCGGCACCGAGGCGATCGCGCTCGGCGAGCCCGAGATCGCCGCGTGGTGGTTCCCCAGCAACGACCACCCGCGCGACAAAGCGACATACCAGATGAGTTTCTCGGTACCCAAGGGCCTTGAGGCCATCGGCGCCGGGGACTTCGTGGGCAAGACCAGCGGGACCACCAAGGACGTCTGGAAGTGGTCCTCGTCCCAGCCGATGGCGACCTATCTCGCCTTCATGGCCGTCGGGCAGTTCGATGTGCTGACGGGCACGATGAACCAACGGCCGTACACCACGGCGATCACCACGACGCGCTCGGACTCGGCGATCACCCGCGCGAAGGCCGATGTGCTGCGCACGCCCGAGGTCATCAACTGGGGCGCCTCACAGTTCGGTCCGTATGCCTTCAAGCAGGTCGGCGGCGTCATCGCCAACCAGAGTTTCGGCTTCGCCCTGGAAACTCAGCAGCGGCCCGTCTACACCCCCGACTTCTGGGAGGGCGGCACGAATATGTATGTCGTCGTCCACGAGAACGCCCACCAGTGGTTCGGCGACTCGGTGAGCATCCGCAACTGGCGCGACATCTGGCTCAACGAGGGCTTCGCCACCTATGCCGAGTTCCTGTGGTCGGACAAGAAGGGTGAGGGCACGACCAACCAGCTCCTAGAGGAGTATTACGGGGCTTTCGGCGGCGACCCCACCTTCTGGAAGGTCCCGATCTCCAATCCCGGCGCCAAGAATGAATTCAATGGCGCGGTTTATCTGCGCGGCGGGATGGCTCTCGCAGCCTTGCGCAATGTCATCGGTGAGGCGGACATGACCAAGCTGCTCAAGGCGTGGACTGCGGCCAAGAAGGGCGGCAATGCCAGCATTCCGGAGTTCACCGCCATGGCCGAGCGGATCTCCGGCAAGGAGCTAAGCCCGTTCTTCTACAACTGGCTGACCGCCCGCACCAAGCCGGCCAAGACCGCCGAGAACGGCTTCCTGCCGGCCCGCTTCGACGGCATCCGTCCGGCATCGGCCGACATCATTGCGCGCAACGCGATGATGCGCGGGGCGCGGTGAGCGAACTGCCGCAGAGCCGGGTCCCCGACCCGATGGATGCCCCACCGGTCCGGTGGGGCATCCTCGGGACCGGTCTGATTGCCGGGGCCATGGCGTATGCCGTGCGCTCCGGCACCCGGTCCACTCTCGCCGTCGTGGGGTCGAGAAACGCCGAATCCGCGGCCCGCTTCGCGACCGAGCATGGGGTGGCCCGCAGCGTGGGCAGCTATGCAGAGTTGGTGGCGGCACAGGACGTGGACATTGTCTACGTCGCCAGCCCGCACTCGGCGCACCTCGAGCACTCTTTGCTCGCATTGGAGGCTGGCAAGCCGGTGCTGGTCGAGAAGGCCTTCACCCGCAACGCGGACGAAGCCTCGCGGCTCCTCGGCGCCGCACGGGCTGCCGGCCTGTTCTGTATGGAGGCGATGTGGGCCCGCTTCCTGCCGCACTATGACGTCGTTCGCCAGCTTGTCGAAGGCGGGCATCTCGGCACGGTACACACTGTCTTTGCCGATCACGGCCAGCGGCTGTGGCCGGGCGGTCCCCAGCGACTGTCCGATCCAGCGCTCGCTGGCGGGGCGCTGCTCGATCTCGGCATCTATCCGGCGTCCTTCGCGCAGATGGTGCTCGGCGACCTGAGCGACGTCCAGGCCATCGGGACGTTGACCCCGGAGGGCGTCGATGCGACGGTGAGCATCGTGGCCCGGGGCGGTGACGGGGGCGCCCAGGCGATCCTCAACGCCACCATGGCTGCCAAGACCCCGACCACCGCCTGCGTGGCAGGCGATCAGGCCAGGATCGAGATTGACGGCGACTTCTATATGCCGAACAAGGTTCGCCTGGTCAGTCCCGACGGTGCGGTGCTGGGGACCTGGGGTTACGACCTCGGGAGTCGCCATGTGGGGCTGCGGTATGAAGCCGCCGAGGCGGCCCGTCGGCTCTCGGCTGGCGAGCTAGAGAGCCCAATCATGCCCTGGCGCGACACCTTGTCGATCATGCGCACGCTCGATGAGGTCCGGGCTCAGATCGGTGTCGCCTATCCGGGCGAATAGCCGGGACGTCATCGGCGAGGGCGGCATCACATTCGAATGCCGCCCTCGCCATTGAGTGTTAGGGCCGGGGTGCACTCCGGCTCATGGCCGGGGGGCGCCCATTGCAAAGCGCTCATTGCAGGGGCAGGTATTCGGAGAGATCGGCACGCGTGCCGCTCCAGCGCACCTTGCCGTCCTCCACGGCGTCCTGCCAGGTCAGGGCTCCGACGGCCAAGTCCAGCCAGGTCGACGCATCGGCTTCGACGACATTGGGCGGCGTGCCGCGCCGGTGGACGGGGCCGTCGATGCACTGCACCGCCCCAAAGGGCGGAACGCGCACCTCGACGCTGCGTCCGGGATGGCGTTGCGCGAGCTCTTCGAGCGTGTAGCGCACCGCCAGAGCCAGGTCGTCGCGCTCCATATCCGTCTCCGTCGCCGCAGCCTTGACCCGCTGCACAGCCGCCTGGCCGTCTGCGGGACGGATCCGACGACGAGGAGGCATGTGCACATCTTCCCAGTCATCACGGAAGGGCTCGGCCTGCCCGCCTGCCGGGAGGGTGGCCGATGCCAGCCACCTTCCCGGCCGCGCGGGCGAGCGTCAGCGAGGATCCTCAGCGCAAGGCGGCCCGCTGGCGGACGTCATACGCAGCGTCGGCGGCGTCGATGCTCGCGCGCGAGGACAAGTCCACCCCGGCGCGGGCGGCAGCGGCCTTCGCGGCAGGGGTGCTCAGGTCCGGTGCAACAAACGACTTGGGCTGGATGCGGCGGTCGGCGGCGGCATACGCACTCTGCTGGCGAGCGAGCCGATCGGCGGAGGCGGCCGCGGTCGCCTTGAGGCCGGCGGACATCCGCAGCGCCGAGCCAGTGACATAGGGACTGACGGTCGGCAGATAACCGTAGGCGTGGCCGTCAACCTTGGGGTGGTAGGACTCCGAAATCGGGTTCGACAGCCCATTGATCCACTCCGGGCTGTCGCAGACAGCATGGCCGACGAACCGGGAGGTGGGATTGGCGAAGGCGAAGCCTCGAGCCGCCGCCGCGCTGGCGAGCTTGCTGTTAAGCAGATCGGCGGTCGCGTTCAGGCGCGACTCCTCGGTCGGCGAGAACCACGTGAAGGCGTTGCAGTCCTCGCCATTGAAGATTCGCGGATAGCCGACGACGGTGACCTTCGCCTGCGGCGAGCGGGCGCGGATGCTGGCATACAGCGTGTTCAGGGCACTGGGCAGGGTGTTGTTGATGTAGGCATTTGCTTTGTCGATCGCGCCATAACAGTTGCTCATCCACGAGGGTAGCGCGCAGGTGATGGCGCTCATCGAATGTCCCCAGGTCTGATCGTTGATTGTCCTCACCTGGTGGCGGGGTCAGCGTAGTGGTTGGCGGGTGCCGGTGGTGGTCGCTCGGAGGGCTTCGCCTCGGGCGTGGTGAGCGCGGAGCCGGTAGGAGTCGCCGTCGAGGTTGAGCACG
>NZ_BAAAPO010000010.1:42379-75841 GCF_039531185.1 Nostocoides veronense | reverse complement strand
GGGGCATTCTCATGTTCCGACGCGCCGGATCACCACACCGCGCCAAGTCGATCGGTGGATCGAGGCTTAGGAGGGGGAGGCAATGGCGTCTTGCATGGTGAACAATTGTTCGCTACAGTGAACGCATGTCCACGGGAAATAGATCGCTTGGGGCGGCTGTCGGGGCGTTGGTGCGCCTGCGCCGGGAGCAGCGCGGGCTCAGCGCCGCCGAGTTGGCGCGCCGCGCTGGTTTGTCGAAAGCCGCCCTCTCCGGTATCGAAGCCGGTGGCAATCCCACGCTCGACACCCTCGATGCCCTCGCCAATGCGCTGGCCATCCCGCTCGTCGACCTGCTCGATCTGCGTTCCGGCACCGACACCGTGGTCGTGCGCGCCGAGGGCATGGCGCCCGCCGAGAGTTCGCGCCGCCTGCTCCACCGCCTCGGCGGCGGCCACAGCCTGGAGTCGTGGCGCCTGCAGATGGTGCCCGGCGAGGAGTTCGCGGGGGTGCCGCACGCCGAAGGCACGGTCGAGCAGCTGCTCGTCCTGGAGGGCTCGCTAACCCTCACCGCCGGCACCGAGCCCCACGACCTCGCACCCGGAGACTTCGCCAGCTTCGCCGGGGACCGTGCGCATGCGTATGCCGCAGGCCCCCAGGGTGCCATCGCGCTGGTCCTGATCGCCTCGCCCCGCACCTGAAACCCGTTTCCACACAAGGAGATTCACCGATGTCTGCTGCTGGCTGGTTGGCCCTGCTCGTCACCTGGGCGATTGCCGTCGCTTCGCCTGGCCCGGACTTCGTCGCCGTGCTGCGCTCGGGTGCGGCCTATGGTCGGCGCGATGCGCTTCTCGTCGGTGCCGGCGTCGTGAGCGGCATCGCCTGCTGGATTCTGCTTGCTATCACCGGCATTGGCGCCGTGCTTGCCGCGCACGCTGGGCTGTATGTCGTGCTGCGCGTCGTCGGCGCGGTGGTCCTGTTGGGCTATGGCCTGGTCATCCTGTGGCACTCGCGCCAGGCCGCGGGCGCGACCGCGGCACCCCAGGAGCACGTGCGCCGCGCGCGGAGTGGGCTGGCGGCATACCGCCTCGGCCTCGCCACGAATCTGGCGAACCCGAAGGCTCTGGTCTTTTTCGGTGCCCTGCTTGCCAGCCTGCTGCCGCCGTCCCCGGACGCGGCGCTGCGACTCGAGGTCATGGTGGCCATGCTCTCGCTGGCCGCAGCCTGGTTCGCGCTGACCGCGCTCGCGACGAGCAGTGCGGTGGTGGTGCGGGCATACGACCGGGCCCGGACCGCGATCGACCGAGTGCTTGGCACGGTCTTCGTCGGCCTGGGCGCGACCCTGCTTGGCCATTCCTAGCCCGTGTTGCGCGAGCGTTGGCGGGGTCCCCGCGAAGTATTGGAGCGAGGGACGAGCGGAGAACTTCGTGGGGTTTCATAGCCCTCGACCGCGGCGGGGCGGGCTGGATAGCGTGATCCCTATGGACGGGCCAGGCTTCCACCAGGGCACGACGCTGCGCTTCCTCGCCGCGCCGACGGATGCCGGGCAATCCGGATCTGTCTCTGCCGGAAATGTTTTGGAGTGGATCGACAAGGCCGGGTATGCCGCGGTGGCCCGGTGGAGCGGGACCTACGCGGTCACGGCATATGTCGGGAATGTGCGCTTCACGCGCCCGGTCGAGGTCGGGCATCTCGTGGAGGTGCGAGCCGCTGTGGTGCGCACCGGGCGGACCTCGATGGATGTGATGGTCGAGGTCTTCAGCGGACCGCCGGCGACCGGTGAACTCGCGGCCTCGACGCACTGCCTCATGGTCTTCGTCTCGGTCGACGGCGATGGCCGCCCGAGCCCGGTGCCCGCGCTGGTGCCCAATGGCGAGGCCGAGCGGCTGCTGGCGGATTGGGCGAGTCGGCGGGCGGTCGTGCGACGCGAGATTGAGGAGGCGATGCAGGAGGTCGTCTTCTCCGAAGCCGGGACCGCGCCGCGGATCACCATGCGCTTCCTGGCCGCGCCGACCGATGTCAACTGGGGTGGCAAGGTGCACGGCGGCATCGTCATGCGGTGGATCGACGAGGCGTCGCACGTGCTCGCGACCTCATGGACCGGCGATGCTCACAATGTCGCGATCTTTACCGGCGGCGTCCGGTTCTATCGGCCGCTCCGGATCGGCCACTTGGTCGAAGTCGAAGCGCGGCTGCTGCATACCGGCCGCACGTCGATGCATATCGGTGTCCACGTCCGCTCCGGCGACCCAGCGACCGGGGAGATGGAGCTGACGACCTACTGCCGCACCGTTTTTGTGACGATTGACGAGGCGCGGAAGGCGGAACCGGTCACCCCCTGGCTCCCCGTCACGGACGAGGATCGTGCCTTGGACGCCCACGCCCTGGAACTGAGCGCCATCCGCGCCCGCCACGGCAACTAAGGCGAGGTTGTCGAGGTCCCGGACGTGTCACCGGCACCGGCCCGGTCCTCATACGTGCTGAGCCGGGCGACCGTCCGGCCGTCCATGGCCGGTAACGGCCTCACGAAGGGGGCAGCTCATGCCTGGCACGACCCACGACGACATCTCGGTGCGATTCCTCGAGTCCGGCGCGATCGACTTCGACCGCATCGGAGCCTTTGTCGCCTCACTCGGCGCCGACGCCCACAAGGACGACGGTCTCCACGGCGTGCTGTTCGGCAGCATCAACACTCTCGCGTGTGTCTTGCCGGCGGAGATGGCGCAGCGCATCATCCGGGGGCGGGACATCGCGCCCGTGCTTGAGGTGACTACCGAACAGTGACACCGATGTCCGCGAGGACCGCGACGCAGCGGCAGTTCGGCCAGAGTGAGGTGCCCACCTCGCTCTGGCCGGCTGCCGACCTGCAGCGCCGGGTCCGAAACGCCATCACCGTGGTCGCGGCGGCTGTGGCGGATTTCGGTGAGGCGGGCTACTCCTGCTCGGGGCGGCCCGCCTTGGGCTTCGGTCCCGAGAAGATCCTCGCCGAGGCGGCCATGCTCGCGTATGCCGCTTCCCGCGTCCCTGATGCCGACACCCATTCTGCGGCAATGGATTTGGCGCGCTCAATCGCGACGGCGGTCCGCACGCCGGAGGCGCTCGCGGACCTGGCGCTGCGGCCGCATCGCGTCTTCAAACGGGCCGTGCCACACGTTCTGCTGACGAAGATGGGCCTTCCGGACGACGAGTTCAATTCTCGCGCAAGGCCATTCGCTGATCGTGTGCTGTCGCACGCGCTGGATGAGCCCGGAACCGTTCTCGCGGAGCGGGATTGGGTGGCGCGCCTGTGGGCACTGACCACGCCAGCCAGCGGTGGGTGGAGCATGCTCTCCCGACCGCTCAATCTCGCGATTGATTCGCGCGAGGAGGCGTATGGCGTGACCCACCTGCTGATGTACGTCACCGACTTCGGCGCGCGGAGCGGGGTGGCCTGCCAACGACCCGTCGAGGAGATCGCCGCCGATGTCGAGGCGCTGCTGGTGCGCTCGCTCGATCGGGAGGATTACGACCTGTGCGCCGAGCTGCTCATGGGTTGGCCTGAATTGCGGATGGCGTGGACGCCGGGGGCGGGCTTCGCGTTCGCGGTGCTGGCCGAAGCGGAGGACCGGCATGGCGTTTTGCCCTGCGGCAACCTCAATGCCGTTGTGTTGGATTCGCTTGTGGGACAAGAACGTCGGCGCTATGCGCGGGCAATGTCCTATCACACGGCACTCGTGATGGGCATGCTCTGCGCCACGGCCGCGACCTACTCCGCGCCGCTGGCGACGTACCGGGCCGACCCGGGCGGTCTGCCTGCCCGGCCGCTCGGTGAGGTGAGGGAGTGGGGTGGGTGGCGGGCGGCATACGACCGGCTCGGGGAGGACCAGCGGCGTGAACTCGCTGGCCTGGTGAGCGATATCGACATCTCTCGCGCGCTGGGCGACCCGCCCAACGCCCGCGCCGTCCACGCGGCATTGCAACAAGCGCGGGTGGCCGGGCTCCCGCCCGGGCCGTGGCAGCGGGCGGCGGAGCAGTGGCTTGATCTCGTCGTGGCTGCCCTCGCGCGCTGACCGCGGACCACGCTCGCTGACGGACCGCTGGTTCGCTGCACTGCCGTGCATCACCATGATGCAGATATGATGCGCTCATGCGAACGACGGTGGATCTTCCTGAATCGGTGCATCGGCGCGCACGCGAGCTCGCCGCATCGCGCGGTCAGTCCCTGTCCGCGGTGATCGCGGAGTTGACAATCCGCGGCCTCGCGGCGTCCGGCGATCCGCTGATGGTCACCCCATCTGGCCACTCGCGGTTCCCGACGATCTCCCTGGGGGGCGGCCCGATCACGAGCGATGACGTTGCGGCCGCGTTGGACGACGAGTGACGACCTACCTCCTCGACGCCAACGTCCTCATTGCCTTGGCGGTGCAGGAGCATGTCCACCACGCGCGCTGCGATCGCTGGCTGGCCACTGTCGCGGGGTTCGCCACCTGCCCCATCACGCAAGGAGCCGTGGTGCGCTTCCTCCTGCGCTCCGGGGCCTCTCCGGCCGACGCCCGACGGTGGCTCGCCGCACTGGCAGAGGTTCCCGGCCACGATTTCTGGGCGGATGACCTAGCCTTCGATGCCGTCGACCTGACGCACGTGACTGGGCATCGCCAGGTCACCGATGCCTGTCTGCGCTCGTTGGCCCTCGCTCGCGGTGGCGTCCTGGCCACTCTTGACGAACAGCTGGCCGCACTGTCGGGAACTCTGCTCATCCCTGCCCTGCCCGCGTGACAGGGTGGTCGGATGGAGGGGAGCGGGCGGCATACGGTCGGGCTAATCGAGGTTGAGGATCTGCTCGATGTGGCGCGCCTGCGGGCGCACTGGTCGACCGGCGAAAACCATCGGCCCGCAACGGATTTCGTTGACTCCATGCGCGCTTGGTGGGCAGCCGAGAATCGGGTGGGCTGGCTGGCCCGTGTCGACGGGTATGCCGTGGGCATGGTGAATGCCGCGATCTTCACCCGGATGCCGAAGCCCGGGAGAGCCCCGCAACGCTGGATCTATGTCGCGAATGTGTGGGTCGATCCGGCGTTTCGGCGGCGCGGGATCGCCACGGACCTGATGGCGTATGCCGTGGCCTGGGCCCGCGCCGAAGGCATGGTCCGTATGGTCCTGGCGCCCAGCCCGATGTCGGTTTCGCTCTATGAGTCGGTCGGCATGCGCGCGGCGCACGACCTGATGCGCCTCGACCTCGACCCACCGACCTAGGGTCCGCGGGGTCAGCCGCGCAGGGCGGCGACCGCCTCGCGGAAGGCGGCTGTATGCCGATCAACATCCTCGGCGGTCGTGTCCGGACACATCAGGGCCATGTTGTGGAAGGGCGTCATCAGGATGCCCCTGTTGCACATGGCCAGGTGCATATAGGCGTCCAATTCGTCATCGGCCGCGGCGGCCGCTTCCTCGCCGGTGCGCGGGGCGGGGGAGACGAAGCGATACTCCGCCCGGGCGCCCAATTGCGCGATCGACCAGGGCAGCTCGAACTCCGCGAGTGATGCCTCGACCCCCTCGGTGAAGCGCGTCGCGAGCGCGATCATCCGCTCGAAGGCCTCCGGCGTCAGCACCTCGCCGAGCGTCGCGCGCATCGCCGCGAGCGAGAGCGCATTGCCGGCCAGGGTCCCGCCGACGCCGCCGACATCGATGATGTCGGCCTCTCCCGAGGACGTATGCCGCGTCACCGCTCCCGCGACCTCATCGCTCAATCCGTAAGCGCCACAAGGGATTCCACCGCCGATCGACTTGCCGATGACGAAGATGTCTGGCTCCAACCCCCACGCTGTCGTCGCGCCACCCCAGCCCGCCGAGAAGGTGTGGGTCTCATCGATCATCAGCAGCGCGCCATACCTCGTAGCCAACTCACGCAGCCCCGCCATGAAGCCCGGCTCGGGCAGCACGATGCCGATATTGGTCAGCGCTGGCTCGGTGAGGATCGCGGCGACATCCCCGTGCTGCAGGGCGGCCTCGACGGAGGCGAGGTCGTTCCACACCGCCGCCCGCGTCGTCAGATCCACCGGCACGGGCGGCGCAACATTGCCCGGCCGCGAAACCGTCGATCCGTCCGGCCCGGCGAGCGCGAAGGCCTCATCGACCGACCCGTGATAGCTGTAGCCGAAGACGAGAATCTTTGGCCGCCCGGTCGCCAGGCGAGCCAGCCGGATGGCCCAGCGGTTCGCATCGGTCGCCGACAGGCTGAAGCTCCACAGCGGCATACCGAAGCGCGCTGTCAGCTCGGCCCCGACCCACTGGGCGTCCGCGGTGGGGAGCATCGTCGTCGCGCCGCCCTGATCGGCATACCGCGTGGCCACCGCCTTGATCGTCGCCTCGGGGGAGTGCCCGGCCATCGCGGCGGTGTCGCCGAGGGCGAAATCCACATAGGTATGGCCGTCGACATCGGTGATCCGCGCCCCGCGGGCGTGGTCGAGATAGAGGGGGAAGCCGCCTGACCACTTGTTCATCCAGGTCATCGGGACGCGCCCGAAAAGGTTGCTCGCCCCGGCATACAGCTCCTGCGAGCGCGGGTTGGCGGCAGCATAGGCGGCCTGCGCCGCGGCGAGCAGGTCAGCGAGACGACGGCGATCCACGGCGGTCATGTCGGTCACCCTAGGGGGCGCCCTTCAGGCTGAACAGAGGGCCCCGTTCCGCGCGGGATAATCGACGCCTATGGCTCCCGCACCCACTCCCGACGGTCCGCCGCCCGCCCCCGTCGCCGCGCGCTATCGCATCCGGTATGCCCGCCGCGGCCGGCTGCGGTTCTCCTCGACCCGCGACTTCGCCCGCGCCCTCGAACGGGCGCTGCGCCGCGCGCAGGTGCCGATGGCCTTCTCCGCCGGCTTCCACCCGCACCCGAAGATTTCGTATGCCGGGGGCGCGCCGACCGGGATGAGTTCCGAGGCCGAGTATTTCGAGATCGGCACCACCCAGGCGCTGGACCCGGAGCGGCTGCGCGCGGACCTCGATGCGGCCCTCCCCGACGGCCTCGACATCGTGGAGGTTGTGCCCGCAGGTCCCGGTTCGCTGGCGGACCGCCTCGAGGTCAGCGAGTGGGTCATCGCCTTTCCCGAGATCGCGCCGGCCGACCTCGAGGCCGCGCTCGGTGACCTGCTCGCCCTGCCCGCCATCACCGTCACGCGGGTGCTGAAGAACGGCCCGCGCGAACTCGATGTGCAGGCCGCGATCGTGCGCGCCACGGCCGGTGAGCAGGAGGGGTATGCGATACTGCAACTGGTCGTTCGGCACACCACACCCGCCGTTCGCCCCGACGACATACTGACCGCCTTGCGCGAAACCATCGGGTTCGCGCCGGCCCGACCCCCACGGGTCACCCGGCTGGCGCAGGGACCATGGGACCCCGCGACCGGGCAGGTGGCCGATCCCCTGGCCGCCGACAAGGATGCCGCCGCCTCGAGCCGGTGACGCGCCCCGCGCGAACCGCACCGAGGAACGACACGACTTCCGCGTCGGTAACCAACCGAGGCGACAACAACCGCGTGGTATGCGGTGCGGGGCCGGCCAGTTGCCGGCCGGGTGTGGCTGTCCCGCACGCCGCGAGAAGGTGCATCCGCGATGAGCGAGCCCACACCCGAAGCCGGCGCGACGAACGAACCCGCCGAACTGCTGTTCTCCGTCGAGGAGCCGCAGGACTCAGGCACGGCGCCGCACGATGGCGACGCCGCCCCGGTTGATGATCTCGCCGTGACGAGCGCCGATGTCGACGCCGCCGCTGCTGTCGTTGGCGCCGAGGACGCGACCGACGATGAAGGTGCCGAAGGGCCCACTGCCACGGACGAGGCGGGGGACGCCGCGCCCGAAACTGGCCAGAACGCTACCGGTTCGGACGACGAGGCCGCCGAGGACGAGACCTCTGCAGAGCGCCCGGGCGATGGCGACCGTCCGGCCGAGGCGGACGCGGCCTCCGATGCGCAGGACGCGTCGACGCCCGAGGAAACGGCCAGTGCCCCAACCCTGCCGGCCGCGTTCGGCCTGCTCTTCCAGGCGCCCGAGGCGGCGCCGGTTCGCCGTCGTGCCTCCCGTCCGGCGGGTGCGGCGACGCCGACCCCCTTCGCCAATGACTCGGCGTCCGATACCGCTGGGTCGGACACCGCCGCATCCGATGCGGCGTCCGAAACCGCGTCGGCCACTCAGGGCCGGGGCCAGCGCCGCGGCGAGGAGCGCGGGCAGGCCCGCCAGCAGGACGCCGACGCGGACACCAACGACTCCGCCGAGTCCGCCGACTCCGCCGAGGACGACGGCGGCACCACCCGGGGCCGTCGCCGGCGCGGCGGTCGCGGCCGCCGCCCTCGCGCAGCGGATGCCACCGAGACATCCGAGACCGACGAAACCCCCGCCGCCGACTCGACCCCCGACCAGGGTGAGGCGGAGTCGGAGGGGAGCGATCCGCATACGGATGAGCAGGAGGATGGCGAGTCGGGCACGGCTCGTCGCCGTCGCCGCCGTCGGCGCGGTGCGGGGGGCGAGAGCGACGACCCGCCCGGCACCGTCACCCGCGTGCGGGAGCCGCGCGCTCGCGACGAGGTCGCGTCGGTCAAGGGGTCGACGCGACTGGAGGCCAAGAAGCAGCGCCGCCGCGAGGGGCGCGAGGCCGGACGGCGCCGCACGATCATCACCGAGAAGGAGTTCCTGGCCCGCCGCGAGAGCGTCGAGCGGGTCATGGTGGTGCGTCGCCGCGACGGCCGCACGCAGATCGGGGTGCTCGAGGACGGGATCCTCGTGGAGCACTATGTCTCGCGGACGACCAATGCGTCGATGGCGGGCAATATCTATCTCGGCCGGGTTCAGAACGTCTTGCCGTCGATGGAGGCCGCCTTCGTCGACATCGGCAAGGGCCGCAATGCCGTGCTGTATGCCGGTGAGGTCAACTGGGATGTCGCCGGGCTCGAGACGGGTGAGGCCAAGCGCATCGAGAACGTCTTGTCTTCGGGCGAGTCGGTTCTGGTGCAGGTCACGAAGGATCCGATCGGGCACAAGGGCGCCCGCCTGACCTCGCAGATCTCGCTTCCGGGGCGCTACCTCGTCTATGTCCCACAGGGGTCCATGACCGGGATTTCGCGCAAGCTGCCCGACACCGAGCGGGCGCGGCTGAAGTCGATCCTGAAGCAGATCGTGCCCGCCGACGCCGGCGTCATCGTGCGCACCGCCGCCGAGGGTGCCTCGGAGGATGAGCTGCGCCGCGACGTCGAGCGGCTGGCCAAGACGTGGGAAAAGGTCTCGAAGGCCATGGCCTCGAAGTCCGGCAAGAAGGGCAACGCGCCGAGCCTGCTGTATTCCGAGCCCGACCTGACCGTCCGCGTCATCCGCGATGTCTTCAACGAGGACTTCGCGTCCATCGTCATCTCCGGCGAGGAGGTGTGGGAGGAGATTTCGTCGTATGTCGAGGACGTCGCCCCCGACCTCGCCTCGCGGATGACGAAGTGGACCGACGAGCGGGACATCTTTGCGGCGCACCGGATCGATGAGCAGTTGGCCAAGGCGCTGGATCGCAAGGTCTACCTGCCGTCCGGTGGGTCCCTGGTCATCGACCGGACCGAAGCGATGACGGTCATCGACGTCAACACCGGCAAGTTCGTCGGATCTGGTGGCAATCTCGAAGAGACCGTCACCAAGAACAACCTCGAAGCGGCCGAGGAGATCGTGCGCCAACTGCGCCTGCGCGACCTCGGCGGCATCATCGTCATCGACTTCATCGACATGGTCCTGGAGTCCAACCGCGATCTGGTGGTGCGGCGCCTTCTCGAATGTCTGGGCCGGGACCGGACCAAGCACCAGGTGGCCGAGGTGACCTCGCTCGGGCTCGTCCAGATGACCCGCAAGCGGGTGGCCTCCGGCCTGCTCGAGGTCTTCTCGGAGAACTGCGAATGCTGCAACGGCCGTGGCGTCATTGTGCGCTCGACACCGGTGGATGCGCCGGCTGAGACGGAGGCCGACCGAGGCCATGGCTCCGGCGCGGGCAATGGCGTGACAGCTGGCACGGGCCGGGCGGCCGTTTCTGGGTCGTCCGGATCGACCGGGCCGTCGGGCTCGACGCGCACCGCCCGGCGCAGCCGCTCGCAGGCGGCTGAGGCCAAGGCGCCCGAGCCGGTGCGCAGCGGCCCGTCCGCGGCGCAGATCGCCGCGGCCGCCCATGCGGCGGCGCTGAAGTCGACCAATGGCTCGGGGGAAGCGCGCGAGGACCTGCCCGCCGCCCCCGCTCCGGCGGACGAACTGGCCGATCTGCTCGCTGAGCCGTCTCATGCGTCGGAGGACGGCGCGATGTCGGATGCCGAGCACCCGGCGCTGGCCGAGGACGGCGTGTCTGACGCGAGTGCTGAGCCGGGTGACGCTGAGGCGCCTGCGGCTGCGGCTGCGAGTGCTGAGGCGGATGCCGCGTCTGAGGCCGACTCGCGCTCGGGCGCTTCGGACGCTGCTTCGGTGGCGGGCAATGCAGCGGGAACGACGGACGCAGATGGTGCGGCCGATTCCTCGGCGTCGGCGCCCGGCACCCGTGGCGGGCGTCGTCGCCGCGGTCGCGCCACCGCCCCCGCCGGCCCGCCCCGCGCCACCCCGGAAGCCTGAACGGGCGGCATACGGCCGGGCTCCGCGGGTTTGGTCGCCAGGGCGGCCAGGCCTTACCATTGATCCTTGGTGCGCCCACCGCGCTGATGTCCCGTTCCCGGGGTAGCTATCGGCCGGTTTCCCTGACAGAGGCGCAGCACAGACGGTTTAGAAAGTGAGATCAACGTGTACGCGATCGTTCGCGCGGGCGGTCGTCAGGAGAAGGTGTCCGTTGGTGACGTCCTCCTGATCGACAAGGTGTCCGGCAAGGCCGGCGACAAGCTGGACCTGACCCCTCTTCTGCTGATCGACGGTTCCACCGTCACCTCGGATGCCGCGAAGCTGGCCAAGGTGTCGGTCAAGGCTGAGGTCGTCGGCCCCGCCAAGGGCCCGAAGATCACGATCATGAAGTTCAAGAACAAGACCGGTTACCGCAAGCGCCAGGGTCACCGTCAGCACCTGACCCAGGTCAAGATCACCGCGATCGACGCCTGATCCGCTTCTCTTCCTAAAGGACTTTTGACATGGCACACAAAAAGGGAGCGTCCTCGACCCGCAACGGTCGCGACTCCAACGCTCAGCGCCTCGGCGTCAAGCGCTTCGGCGGTCAGGTCGTCGGCACCGGCGAGATCATCGTTCGTCAGCGCGGCACCCACTTCCACCCCGGTGACAATGTCGGCCGCGGTGGCGATGACACGCTCTTCGCCCTCGCCGACGGCAAGGTCGAGTTCGGCACCAAGCGCGGTCGCCGCGTCGTGAGCGTCGTCTCCGGCGAGTGATCGTCCGCGTATGCCGGGCGCGCACCGCGCCGCATACGCACCCCTTGCGAGTGGGGCGGGCCCGACGGGTCCGCCCCATCGCTATCTTCCCCGGCAGTCTTTGAGGAGCCACAAGTCATGACCACCTTCGTCGACCGGGTGATCCTGCATGTCGCGGCGGGCGATGGCGGCCATGGCGTCGCCTCCATCCGGCGTGAGAAGTTCAAGCCGCTCGGCGGCCCCGATGGCGGCAATGGCGGGCACGGCGGCGATGTCATCCTCACCGTCGACCCGCAATCGACCACGCTGCTGGACTACCACCGCAGCCCGCACCGCCGCGCCGACAACGGCCGCCCCGGCGCGGGCGATGAGCGCGATGGCGCCAAGGGCGCAGACCTGATCCTCCCGGTGCCCGAAGGCACGGTCGTCAGCACCCGGGATGGCGAGGTGCTCGCCGACCTCGTCGGCCCGGGCGCCTCCGTCACCGTGGCCACCGGCGGCCGCGGTGGCCTCGGAAACCGGGCGCTCGCCTCCACCAAGCGCAAGGCGCCCGGCTTCGCGCTGCTCGGCGAGCCGGGGGAGAGCCTCGACATCGTCCTGGAATTGAAGTCACTCGCCGATGTCGCGCTGATCGGCTTCCCCTCCGCGGGCAAGTCCTCACTGGTGTCCGTCATCTCGGCCGCACGCCCGAAGATCGCGGACTACCCCTTCACCACGCTCGTCCCCAACCTCGGGGTCGTCACCGCGGGTTCCTCGCGTTTCACGGTCGCTGACGTCCCCGGTCTGATCCCGGGCGCCTCCGAGGGCCGCGGGCTGGGTCTGGAGTTCCTACGCCATGTGGAGCGCTGCTCGGTGCTGGTGCACGTCATCGATTGCGCCACCCTTGAGCCGGGGCGTGATCCGCTGACCGATCTGGATGTCATTGAGGCCGAGTTGGCGGCCTATGTCCCCGGGGACCTCCTCGGCGGCCGGCCGCTGGCCGAGCGCGTCCGGATGGTGGTGCTCAACAAGGCCGATGTGCCCGAGGCTCGCGAGCTTGCTGAGCTGGTCGAGCCCGACCTGCGGGAGCGGGGGTATGACGTCTTCATCGTCTCCGCCGTCGCCCACCTCGGCCTGAAGGAATGGATCTTCGCGATGGCGCGCGCCGTCGATGAGGCCCGGGCACAGATGGAGTCCGAGATCGTGCCGCAGCGGGTCGTCATACGCCCGAAGTCGGTGGACGACAAGGGATTCCGGGTGGTGCGGGATCAGGATGGCGGCGAGACCGTCTTCCGGGTCATCGGGGACAAGACCACCCGCTGGGTGCGCCAGACCGACTTCTCCAATGACGAGGCCGTCGGCTATCTCGCGGACCGGCTGCAGCGTGCGGGCGTCGAGGACGCGCTGCTCGCGGCGGGCGCAGTGCCCGGGGCCACGGTGCTCATCGGCCCGCCGGAGAATGCCGTGGTCTTCGACTGGGATCCGACGATGGTCGGCGGCGCCGAACTGCTCGGCGGCCGCGGCACGGATGGCCGCTTCGACGACAAGAGCCGGCGCACCAATGCCGAGCGTCGCGAAGAGTTCCACGCGCGCAAAGACGCCCAGACGGCCGCCCGCGATGAGTTGGCCGCGGAGCGCAAGGCCGGTCACTGGACGGACCCGGATTCCGTATGACGCCTCCCACCGATGTCGCCGAGGCCCGCGCCCGGGTGGCCGGCCGGGGGCGCGTGGTCGTCAAAGTCGGGTCATCCTCGCTGACCACCGATGGCGGACGGCAGATCGATCCGGCACGCATCGATGCGCTGGTCGCCGTTCTCGCGCAGCGGCGGTTGCGCGGCGAGCCGGTTGTCTTGGTGTCCTCGGGTGCGATCGCGGCGGGGATCGGTCCGCTCGGATTGACCCGTCGCCCAAAGGATTTGGCGACCCAGCAGGCTGCCGCCTCGGTGGGCCAGGGGGCGCTGGTGGCGCACTACGCGCGGGCCTTCGCGGCATACGGCCTGACCGTCGGGCAGGTTCTGTTGACGGCGGATGATGTGACGCGACGCTCGCACTATACGAACGCGCGGCGCACCCTCGACCGGCTGCTGGAGCTGGGGATCGTCCCGATCATCAACGAGAACGACACGGTCGCGACGCACGAGATCCGTTTCGGGGACAACGACCGGCTGGCGGCGCTGGTCTCGCATCTGGTCAAGGCCGAGGCCCTGGTGCTGCTCACCGATGTCGATGCGTTGTATGACGGTCCCCCGAGTGAGCCTGGCGCGCAACGCATTCCGGTGATCCGGTCGCTGGCCGACCTGGAGTCGGTGCGGATCGCCGGCTCGGGGTCGATGGTGGGAACCGGTGGCATGGCGACCAAGATCGAGGCGGCGGCCATCGCGAACTCAGCCGGAGTCATCGCCATGCTGTGCGCGGCACCGGCGGTTGGGGAAGCGCTCGCCGGGGCGGATGTGGGGACGATCTTCCTGCCGAACTCCGTTGGCAAGGGCAGCCGCAAGTTGTGGATCGCCCATGCGACCAGCGCGCGTGGGTCATTGATGGTCGATGCCGGGGCGGTCGCGGCCCTGGTGGAACGGCGAAAGTCCTTGCTGCCGGCGGGTATTACGGCCATCAGCGGGTCCTTCGTCGACGGCGACCCGGTCGATGTGGTGGGTCCGGATGGCGCCGTGATCGCACGGGGCTTGGTGAGTTACGACTCCGCCGAGTTGCCCCGCCTTCTCGGCCGCTCCACGCGCGAGTTGGCCCGCGAGCTTGGCCCGGAGTACGAGCGCGAGGTCATTCACCGCGACAACCTGGTCATGCGCTAACTCATCCTTGGGAACCCGACCGCGCGAGGCAACCTCGGACGAGGAACGTCCGCCTGCACCCGCCGGGGAGGGATTGTGAAGCCGATGCGTCTGGTCGGGCTAACCGCGAGTCTCATGCTGCTCGGCGCGTGTAGTGCGGCGGGGACGGCGACCGACAGCACGTCACCCGCGACCCTGGTCGTGGGAAGTCGGACGTACACGCTGGCGCCCCCGAGCGTCTCGTCGACATATCCGGCGATGTACTTCTCCACGCTGCAGGACGTGGTCACTTACGCCGATGCTGTCGTCACGGTCAAGGTTGCGGGAGTGCGTCAGGTGCCGCCCTCGGATGAGGAAAAGTCGTTGGGAGAGGGCGTTATCGGCCGAAACGCGAGAGTGGCTGTTCAATCGACCCACTGGGCCAGACCGGGCGCTCCCCAACCGCCGGCGAGCTTTGAGGTCAGCGCCGGAGGGTGGTTGTTCGAGGACAGTAATGGATCGGTGAAGGAGCTGCGGGACACCTCGCAACCCTGGCTGACGGAGGGGACGGAGTATGTCGTGCCCGCCGTCTTCACCGACTTCGCCAGGCAGGGCAATCCTCGCTGGGAGTTGCTGACGTCATCGGCCTTGAACTTCGTGGGGGACCGTCTTGCAATGCCGGAGGATATGACTGCCTCGGTGGCGGCACAGCGGGACCTCATCGGCAAGACCCCTCAAGAGGTCTTAGCGATCTTGGCCGCAACGGCTCCAGACAAACGCGCCGACTTCGCGCTTGACCCGCTTGAGCGGTGGCAGCGACGACATTCCTGACCATCCTTGCGGTCTTGGCCAGGCGTGATGACCGTGGTGGCGGACTCCCGCGAGGGGTCAGCGCAGGAGGCCGCGGACGCGGCGGGCCACCGCGCGCACCGGTGCTGGGGCGTGGCGACGAGCCCAGCGCACGGCGCGGCCCGTGGTGGTCAGGGGTGGCGAGGCTTTCTTGGCCGGGGCGGCGGGCTTCTTCGCGGCGACAGGGGCGGCCACGGCGGCCGGCTTCTTGGGCGGCGCGGGCGTGGCGGCATTCGCGCCGTCAAACAGCGGCTCGTTCAGTGTCGCGAAAGGCGCGCCGTCGAAACGCTCCTCGATCAGCACCCAGGGCTTGCGGCGGCGCCCGAGGATGGTGAAGCGGCCGTCGGGGAAGATCTCGACGATGTCGGTGCGCTCGAACCGCCGCAGATGTGTCTTCGACAGCGGCTCTGGCTCCTCGAACGGGACCGTCATGAGGAGTTGGCCACGGCATACCCGGCGCAGCTCGGCCAGTCCCGCGACGAAGACCTCCGGGGGCAGGTGCTCGAGCACCTCCATACAGGTGACGACATCGAAATGGTTGTCTGGATAAGGCAATTCGTCGATCGAGCCATCGGTGCGCGTGATGATCTCGCTGAACTCTTGGTACTTCGAGAAGCGCGCCCGGTCCAGGCCCGCCACCTCGGCATACCGGCCGGACAGTGCCACCATGTTGAGGAACTGCCCGGCGCCCACCCCGACATCGAGGGCGCGCTCGCCGGGGTCCATCCGGCCCAGGACGTATGCCGCCCGCGGCCAGTCGGAGGGGTGGAACCAGCCGTTGCGGGTCTCCGGCTCGGCGCCATAAATGGCTTCGAATCGTCCCTTAACGTCCGCCGCCTGGCCGTCGAGGGGTATGTCGTCCATTTCGACCTTGGTGGCGGTGAATTCGGTGGCGCTCATGGTCTCTCGCTCTGGGGAAGGACGGGATGCTCGGATCAGGCGTGAGAGTATCGCGCTCTGATGTGGGGTGATCTGGATATCCGCGGCGCGTCGGGATATGCGTGCGGTGCGGCATACCCGCTGATCAGGACGGCCAGCGGCTCGTGGCGGCTCGTGTGACGACATCCAAACCGGCGGGCTCGCTTCTGAGTCCCGAGTATCGCTGGGTCACGATCGCGGCGCTGGCCCTCGTGACGATCGGGGCCTACGAAAACCGGGCCGTGACGACGATCCTGCCGATTGTGGCCTCGGACCTCGACGGCCTGCGCTGGTTTGGTTTGGCAACAGCGCTGCCGGCCGCGACCTTTCTGTTCGCGTCGGCTCTGGCGGGAGCATGGACCGACCACATCGGACCACGGCGCATTCTCATCGGCTCGCTGATCGCCTTCTCGTTGGCCCAGGTCGGGTGTGGGCTGGCGCCGACGATGGAGGTGCTTGTCGCCGCGCGGGCGCTGTCCGGTGTCGGTGAGGGATTTCTCGACATTTCGCTCGTTGTCCTCATTGCGGACCTGCTGCCAGAATCCTTGCGCGCCAAGGTCTTTGCCGCTTTCTCGACGGCATGGATTCTGCCATCGATGCTCGGGCCAGCCATTGCCGGAGCGATCACGGACTGGCTGGGGTGGCGGGCGGCCTTCGTGCTGCCGCTGCTGTTGCTCGGGCTGGCGATCCCGGCGCTGATTCCGGCAATCCGACTCGCGCAGGGCCGCGAACAACGCCCGTGGACGGCGCAGGAGTGGGCGACGATCCGGGCTGCGGCGATCGTGGCGAGCGCGATCGCGCTCCTGACGTGGGGCGTCTCGGCAGGAGCTTCTGGGGCATGGCTGCCGATCGTCGCGGCGGTGGTGGCGGCGGTCGTGGTCGCGGCCCGCCTGGCTCACGTTCTGCCCGCCGGGACCTTGCGGGCCGAGAGGGGTGCGCCGGCGCTGATCCTGACCGTGCTGACGCTCAGCGTGGCGTTCACCGGCATCGGGAGCCTCCTGCCCCTGCTGCTCGCGACCGTGCGGGGCCAGAGCGCCGCCATCGCCGGGCTCAGCCTGTCGATCACGGGGGTGTTCTGGGCCCTGGGATCAAACATCTCGTCCCGCGACGCTCTGCGCCGACGCTACTCACCAGGCCGGATCTCGGCTCTGGCGATGGCGTTGATGGCTCTGGGTGGGCTCGGTCCGCTGCTGTTGGCGCTGGACGTCATCGCGATCATCCCTGCGTTGGCCGCCTTCGCCGTGTCCGCGATCGGCATGGGCCTGATCAATACGACCCTGTCCGTGCACCTGACGATCTTGGTGCCGGGGGAGGAGCTCGGGAAGTACCTCGCGGCCCGGACCATCGCGGTCGCCGTCGGTGTTGCCGCGGCGACGGCCTCGGGTGGCGCGCTCGTCGCGGCCGAAGCCGACCACCTGACCGCCCGGCCCATCACGCTGACCGTGCTGGTCGGCATACTCGCGGCCCTGGCGACCGTGCCCCTGGCGCGGCGGGTGGACGCCGGGCACCCCCAAGGAACCTCTGCCAGGCCCTGTTGCGAAACTCCCGGACGGGGTCCCCGCGAAGTATCGGAGCTGGGTCCCACGCTCTGCGTGGGCGGTACGAGCGTGGGTCCCACGCACTGCGTGGGCGAAATTGGTGGGGTGTCCTAGCAGCAGTTAGTCAACTCCGCACAGCGTGCAAGCTGTCCACAGTCGACCAACCTGTGCTGACTTGCGGCACGTCAGGGCGTATGCCGCCCGCCTCCCGCAGGAGCGCGCCTCACCGCACGCGCGTGGGGGTGAACTCGCAGGCCGGGTGGGCGATCTCCTCCTGGCTCTGGACCAACTGCAACTCGCGGCGTCCGGACTCCAGCGTCCGCTTCAGCAGCGCATAGACCGACGACACTGTCTTGGCGAGCGCCTCGTCCGGGCGGCCGGAGTCGAGCAGGTGCGCGGTGAAGAGCGCCGCCGTGACATCGCCGGAGCCATTGGCCTTCATCGGCAGGTGCGGCGTCTGCACGATCCACGCCTCGTCGCCATGCACCGCGAGCATCTCGATGGTGCCCTCCGGCCGGTCGGGGCGCAGCACGCTGGTGACGAGCACCGTTGACGGCCCCATCGCTCGGGCCGCATCGACCGCCGCGAGCGTGGACTCCAACGACTCCGGCTCGGTCCCCGTCAGGAAGCCCAACTCGAACTGGTTCGGCGTGATCACGTCTGCGGCTGGAACGACCTTCTCCCGCAACAGAATCGGAATGTCCGGGTGGACGAAGCAGCCCGATTTCGCATTGCCCATCACCGGGTCGCACGCATAGATCGCCGACGGATTCGCCGCCTTGACCCGCGCCACGGCGTCGAGGATCACGTCCCCGATCTGCGTGCCGCCCTGATAGCCAGACAGCACCGCATCGACCTCGCCGAAGGCCTCGCGCTCCTCCATGCCCGTGATGACCTCGCGCACATCGTCGGCGGGGATGAGCGGGCCGCGCCACGCGCCGTATCCCGTGTGGTTGGAGAAGTTGACCGTGTAGACCGGCCACACCTCCACCCCGAGCCGCTGCAGAGGGAAGACGGCGGCCGAGTTGCCGACATGGCCGTAGGCGACGGCCGACTGGATGGAGACGATGGTGGTCACCGGGCCATTGTCGCGCACCGCCTACCCTTGGACGTATGTCGAGCATCTCCCCCGAGGCGACCGCGACCGTCGCCGATCTGGCCGGGAAGTCGCGTGTCGCCGCCCGCGAACTGGCCCTACTTTCCCGTGCCCGCAAGGACGAGGTCCTGCGCGCCCTCGCTGACGCCCTCGACGCCGCCACCGAGCGCATCGTCGCCGCCAACGCCGAGGACCTGCAGCGCGGGCGCGACGGGGGTATGCCGGAGAGCCTCCAGGACCGCCTCAGCCTCACCCCGGCGCGCATCGCCGCGATCGCCGACGCCCTGCGCGATATCGCCGCCCTCCCCGACCCGGTGGGCGAGATCGTCCGCGGCTCGACGCTGGCCAACGGCCTGCAGATCCGGCAGGTCCGCGTGCCGATGGGCGTGGTTGGGATGATCTATGAGGCGCGGCCCAATGTCACCGTCGACGCCGCCGGCCTCGGCCTGAAGTCCGGCAACGCCGTCATCCTGCGCGGTGGCTCGGCGGCGGCCTCCTCCAACCGCGTCCTCGTCGCCGTCATGCGCGAATCCCTTGCGGCACAAGGCATCAACCCCGATGCCATCGGCCTACTCGACGGCGGCGGACACGACGCCGTCCGCGCCCTGATGACCGCCCGCGGCCTGGTCGACCTGCTCATCCCGCGCGGGGGAGCGGACCTGATCAACTCGGTCGTCCTCAACTCCACCGTGCCCGTTATCGAGACCGGCATCGGCAACTGCCATGTGTATGTCGATGCCGCCGCCGACTTGGACAAGGCCCTCGCCATCACGATCAACTCCAAGACGCACCGTCCGTCGGTCTGCAATGCCGCCGAGTCGCTGCTGGTCCACGAAAAGGTGGCCAGCGACTTCCTGCCCAAGGCGCTCACCGAGCTCGCCGGGGCGAGGGTGGTCCTGCATACGGACGAGCGCGCGAGCGCCATCGCCGACGAGGCGGGGGTCCCCTTCGCGATCGCGACCGACGAGGACTTCGCGACCGAGTTCCACGGGCTGGAGATGAGCGTCGGCGTCGTCGACTCCCTCGACGCGGCGCTGGATCACGTGCGCGCGTTCGGGTCCGGCCACACCGAGGCCATCGTCACCGAAGACCGCGCCGCCGCCCGCCGCTGGACCGCCGAGGTCGACGCCGCGGCCGTCATGGTCAATGCGTCCACCCGGTTCACCGATGGCGGCGAATTCGGCTTCGGCGCCGAGATCGGCATCTCCACCCAGAAGCTCCACGCCCGCGGCCCGATGGCCCTGCCCGAGCTCACGACGACCAAGTGGATCGTCGAGGGCGACGGACACGTGCGGGCCTGAGAACGCATGCACGACAAGGAAGTTCGCAAGCTCACCGAGCTTGAAGACACGCATTGGTGGTATGCCGAGCGCCGCCACCTCCTCGCCCGTTCCGTCGCCGGTATGCCGCCCGGCCGGGCCCTCGACATCGGTGCCGCCGGTGGCGGCAACTCCCGGGTCCTCGCCGCCGCGGGGTGGTCGGTCATGGCGCTGGAGTATGGCGCGGAAGGCGCCCAGATCGGCAAGGAGCGCGGGCTCGACGTGCTGCGCGCCGATGCGACGGCGCTGCCTATCGCCACCGACTCCCTCGACCTCGTCGTCGCGTATGACGTGCTGGAGCACATCCCCGACCACGACGCCGCCGTCCGCGACGTTCGCCGTGTGCTCGGCCCGGACGGGACCTTCCTTATCGCCGTGCCGTGCGACCCGAAGCTGTGGTCCGCGCACGATGTGGCGGTCGATCACGTGCGCCGTTACACCAAGACGACGCTCACGGATCTGTTGGTGCGCAACGGATTTCAGATCACTGACCTCTGGTCATGGAACGTCCTGCTCCGGCCGACGGTCCAGTTGCGCCGCCGCACCAGCACCGGCAGCGACCTCGAAGAACTCCCGCGCATCGTCAACGCTGGCCTGCGCGCGATCGTCACCGTCGAGCGCTATCTGCCCGTCAAGCGCCTGCCCGGGGTGACCCTGATGGTCACGGCCCGACCCGCCTGAACCCGTCCGTCCCCGAGGCTGTGCCGACCGCCGGCGACCGAGCGGAGCGGCCCTTCAGGATGGGAGCGGGGCTATAAGGCCGCTCCCATCCGCAAACCCCGCTCCGCTCGGCAGAAACCCCGCTCCGCTCGGTAGCGGGCCGGGGGTGCCTGGCGTCAGCGAACGCGCCAGGCGCCGGGGTCGGGGGCGGGCGGGCATACGGCGGGGTCGGCGTCGGTGGACGGACGCGCCGAGCGGGCCAGCGCAGCGACCCGAGCCGTGTCCCACAGGCCGGTGGGTGCCGAGGTTCGGGCGCACCGGCGGCTCAGATCGCCCACCGGGAGCGCGGAGCGGCCGGCGACGAGGACGTAGTTGCCGAAGCGCCGCCCCTTGAGCACGTCGTGCGTTCCGAGCACAACGCAGGAGGGGTATGCCGTGCCCACCGCCGCGAACACCCGCGCCAGATAGCGCCGGTCGGGGGAGTCGGTGAGGTTGGCCGCGAGCAGCCCGGCGGGCCGAAGCACGCGCGCGGTCTCGGCATAGAAGTCGCTCGTTGTCAGCTCGACAGGGATCTGGCCATCCGAAAAGGCATCCACGACAAGGACATCCGCCGAAGTGTCAGCCAACCCTGCGAGGCCAGAGCGGCCGTCGAGTGGGCGGACGCGGATGCGGTGCCCACGCGACAACGGCAACTCCCGGCGCACTGCCTCCGTCAACGAGGCATCCGGCTCGAAGACGATTTGTGGTGACCCCGGGCGGGTCGCCTCGACATATCTCGCCAGCGTCAGCCCCGCCCCTCCGACGTGCGTGACGGCCAACCGTTCGCCCTCGGGCGCGGCGACATCCAGGGCGACGGCGAGTTGCTCGACATACTCAAAGGCGAGCAGAAGGGGGTCGGCGGGATCGACATACGACTGTGGCTGACCGTGTAACCAGACGGTCACGCCGCCGGTCGCGTCGGTCTCGAAGCGCAGGCTCACGCGGGGTCGTCGGAGTCGTAGGCGACGTAATAGGACGGGCGGGCCTGGGAGGCGGCATAGAGGCGGCCGACATATTCGCCGAGGATGCCGAGGGCCAGCAGTTGCACCGCGCCGACCGCGGCGACGATGACCACCGTCGAGGTCCAGCCGGCGACGACATGGCCGGCGGCGCGGGCATAGAGCGCATAGAGCAGCAGGAGGAGCGCGCCGACCCCGCCGGCGAGGCCGAGGAAGGTGGCGAAGCGCAAAGGGGCCAGCGAGAAAGCCGTCATCGAGTCGATGGACAGGCGCAGCATCTTGGCGAAGGGGTATTTCGAGCTGCCGGCGGCGCGTTCGTCACGTCGGTAGGTGACCGTTGCCGAGGGGAAGCCGAGCGCGGGGACCACGAAGCGCAAGACCCGGCCGTATTCGGGGAGGGCGTTGACCGCCTCGACCGTGGCGCGCGACATCAGCCGGAAGTCGCCGGCATCGCGCGGGGCGTCGGCGTCGGTGAGGCTGCCCATCGAGCGATAGAAGAGGCGGGCGGTGGTGCGTTTGAAGAAGGAGTCGGTGGATCGGTCGCCGCGCACGCCGTAGACGACATCGACCTGCTTCTCCAGCGCCGCGTCGAGCATCTCGGCGACGACCTCCGGCGGGTCCTGCAGGTCGGCGTCGAGGGTGACGACATAGTCGCCCCGCGCGCGGGCTAGGCCAGCGGAGATCGCGGCCTGGTGGCCGGCGTTGGCGCGCAGACGCACGACGCGCAATTCGGGCCAGTCGCGCCGCGCCTTCTGCAGCCCGATCGCGGTGCCGTCGCTGCTCCCGTCGTCGACCGCGAGCACTTCGTATGTCGTGCCCAGCCCGTCCGCCACCGGCCGCAGCCGCGCGATGAACAGTGGCAGGACGGCCTCTTCGTTGAACATCGGCACCACGATGCTCACCCTCGGCCCGGCCATGGCCGCAAGCGTAATGCGGCGGGTGACCCGGTTCGCCCGGCCGCGGGAATGTGCACCAGCCCCAAACGACACAGAACCGGCCCCTCGGGGTATGAGACCGAGGGGCCGGGTTCCTGCCAGCGCCCGGCGGGGACGCCGGGCCGCCAGGGCGACGCTGGCCACTGCATACCCTTGCGGGCGGGCCGTGCACTGACAACCGAACAATGAAGCCTCGTGGCACTCCCCGCGCCGTCGCGCGCGAGCTGTCAGCTATGCCGCAAAGCCGCCCCGGACGGGCGGCCGAGCCTCGTTATCTCCATCGCCGCACCCCGACCGGCCGACTCTCGACGGACCCGACCCGAAGCGGTGCAGCGACCATTTAAACCCTGTGGTGGCGAGTGCGCAACGACGGTCCGCCTTCGTCGAATCCGCCACGCGCGGTTGTCCACACACGAGCAGGAGGTTCGCCCCGCCATACACAGGCCTGTGGGCAAAATCGGTGGACAACCGGGCGGCGGCGGGCTCGGGGGATGGTTCGCGATAAGGTGTGCCCCATGGCGATGAGCGTGCTGATGCTGGCGGCCGAAGGTGCGGCCGAGGGTGGCGAGAAGATGCATGAGTTGCCCATGCCCGCTTATTTGTATGGCGTCATCGCGCTTGTCCTGTTCGCTCTTGCACTGGCCGTGACGTGGGCTTTCCGCGGGACGGCGGCCAAGCTCGGGCAGCCCAAGGGCGCGGCGCACGGGCACGGGCATGACACGAGTGCCGGAAGCAGCAACCACTGACCTCCATCGCTGACGCGTCGACGGCCGCTGCGCGCGAGCCGGACGGTCGGCGTCGCCTCGGCGTGATGGGCGGCACCTTCGACCCGATCCACCATGGTCACCTCGTGGCGGCCAGTGAGGTCGCGTCCTTTTTCCACCTCGACGAGGTCGTCTTCGTGCCGACCGGTGAGCCGTGGCAAAAAGAGGGCACGAACGTCAGCCCGGCGGAACATCGCTACCTCATGACCGTCATCGCGACGGCCTCCAATCCGGACTTCACGGTCAGCCGCGCGGACATTGAGCGGCCGGGCAAGACCTACACGATCGACACCCTGCGTGACCTGGCCGAGGAATATCCGGGTGCCGAACTCTTCTTCATTACGGGTGCGGATGCTCTCGCGCAGATTCTGTCGTGGAAGGACTCCGAAGAGCTGTTCGAGCTCGCCCAGTTCATTGGGGTCACGCGCCCTGGGTATGAATTGAGCGAGCACGGCCTGCCCGCCGACCGGGTCCACCTGCAGGAGGTCCCGGCCATGGCGATCTCGTCCACCGACTGCCGCGCGCGGGTCCAAGCCGGGGAACCGGTGTGGTACCTCGTTCCCGATGGCGTCGTCCAATACATCAACAAGCACCGTCTGTATGCCGATGCGCCCGCCCCGGGCGCGCCCGGCGCCTGAGCGGCCACCCAAGGAGAATTGTGCCCGCAACCGATCATGCCAAGCAGTTGGCCACCGCCGCTGCCCACGCGGCCGCCGACAAGCTCGCCGCGACCATCGTCGCCCTGGACGTCAGCGGCCAGTTGCCGTTGACGGACATCTTCGTCATCGTCTCGGCACCCTCGGAGCGCCAGGTCGCGGCAATCGTTGACGAGGTGGAGGAGAAGGTGCGTCTCGCCGGCGCCAAGGTCAAGCGGACCGAAGGCGCTCGCGAGGGCCGCTGGGTGCTGCTGGACTTCGGCGACATCGTCGTGCATGTCCAGCACGAGGATGAGCGCAACTTCTACGACCTCGAACGCCTCTGGCGTGACTGCCCGCAGCTGGATGTCGGTGTCGTCGGGTCGGAGCAGGCGTCGCTGGTGGCTCCGCGCTCCGCCGACTGATCGCGCTTTCTCGAGACGTGATCTGTCGGGAGCTTTCGTGACCGAACGGGCCCGCCAGCGTATGTCGCCCCGCCGGCTGATCCTGTTGCGCCACGGGGAGACTCAGGCCAACCTCGACGGGATCTGGCAGGGTCATCTCGATGTCGCCCTGACGGCCTTGGGGCACCAGCAGGCGGCTGCCGCGGGGGCTGCGCTTACGGCATACAAGCCGGTGCGGATCGTCGCCTCTGACCTGCAACGGGCGGCCGACACAGCGGCCGCGGTGGGGCGCCAGCTCGACGTCGAGGTGCGTCTCGACTCACGGTGGCGCGAGTTCGATGTGGGCCAGTGGACCGGCCTGCGAAGTGCCGAGGTCATTGCCATGCACCCGGCCGAGCGGTCGGCCGCGTTGCGGGGTGAGGAGCAGCGTCGCGGCATCGATGGCGAGGGGCCGGCCCAGGTGCGAGAGCGGGTGGCGCCGGCGCTGGAGGAGTTGATCGACGGGCTCGCGGCGGGGGAGTGCGCCATTGTCGTGAGCCACGGCGGAACCATCCGCATCCTGACCGCCGTCCTTCTCGGCCTGGACTCGCCGACGATCACGCGCCTGCTCACCACACCCGGCAACTGCCAGTGGGCCGAACTCGTTGAAGGCACCGACGGCTGGCGCCTGGCCGGCTGGAACCTGCGCGCCCCCGATTTGGGCGGCGGCGCTTCCTCTGGGTAATATCTGTCGGTCGGTCGGCGGGAAACCTCCGCGCCGACACCCGGTTCGGGGCTGTAGCGCAGTTGGTAGCGCACCTCCATGGCATGGAGGGGGTCAGGGGTTCGAATCCCCTCAGCTCCACCGAATGTCTTGGCCCCCGGAACGCTTCGCGACCGGGGGCCTTCGACATTCCGTTCCGCTGGGGGGACCCCACCCTCAGCTCCACCGAATGTCTTGGCCCCCGGAACGCTTCGCGACCGGGGGCCTTCGACATTCCGTGTCCCATGTGACGGTTCGCGTGAGCGGCAGCAGGGTGATAGCCCTGTTGACACTCACGCGAGCGGGGCGTGCCTTGCGTCGAGCAGATCGAGGACGGCGGAGCGGCATACGGCCCAGTCGGGGGAGTCGACGGTGATCACGCCATAGTGATCCGCGCCGGGGAGTTCGATGAGGTGGCAGTCGTCGCCGGTGGCGCGGGCGGCGGCGGCATACGCCCGGGACTGGCTGATCGGCACGTCCTGGTCCCGGTCGCCGTGGACGAGGACCGTGCGAATCCCGGTGGGCAGCAGACGGATCGGCGAGGCCAGGTCGTATGACGCCCGCTCACCCCTCCCGTCCGGGTCCAGGAAGGCGCGCACCGCCCCGGCCCCGAGATCGTCGGCGATGGCACCTTCGAGGTCGAGCACGCCGGCCTGAAGGACCGCGCCGGTGAGTCGCACGCGCGGGTGAGAGCCAGGCGCGCCAACCGGCAAAGCCGGCCGCCCGGCAAGCCATCCCGCCAAGTGGCCACCGGCCGAATGGCCAAGTGCCACAACGCGGCTCAGGTCCAGCCGCCCCACAACCGTCGCATCCAACTCCGCCAAGGCATCCACCGCCGACGCCACGTCCTCGCACGTCCGAGGCCAGCCACCGCCGTCGCCGACCCGGCGGTACTCGACATTCAGCGCCGCCACCCCGTGCCCGGCCAGATCCACCGCCAATGGGGTCCCAAGCTCCATGCCATAGCGCGCCCGCCAGAAGCCGCCATGGATGACGACGCACACCGGCGCAGCGCCCCCAACCGAGTCCGCAGGCGGCAGGTGCAGGTCGGTCACCTGGCTGGGGTGGGCGCCATACACGTGCCGCACCACCGGCCCGGGCGGGGCAGTCTCAGGCACGGGCCGCCAAGGCCTCCCGGATCGCCTCGATACCGAGATCAAGTTCAGCGAAGGAGGTCGAGAGCGGCGACAATCCGAGCCGGATGCCGTCGGGCGGCCGGAAGTCAGGGATGACGCCCTGCTCCCACAACTGCAGCGTCACCTCCTCGAAGGCGGGGTGGTCGATCGTCACGTGCCCGCCCCGTTGAGCCGCATCGCGCGGCGACGACAGCCTCACCCCGAAGGGCGCCAACAGTTCATCAGACAACTCGATCGCCCGCTCGGTGAGCATCACCGACTTGGCGCGAATCGCGTCAATCCCCGCCTCCGCGATCATCGCGACCATCTCCACCAGCGGCTGCATCGCGAGAATGGGCGGCGTGCCGGTGAGCAGCCGGCGCATTCCCGCCGCGGGCGCGTAGGGCGAGGTCATCGCGAACGGATCGGCAGCACCCATCCACCCCGACAATGGCTGCTGGAACGAATCCTGATGCCGCGCAGCGACATACGCGAAGGCCGGAGCTCCCGGCCCACCGTTCAGATATTTGTACGTGCACCCCACGGCATAGTCCACCTCCCACGCATCCAGGGACATCGGCACGGCGCCGACCGAGTGGCACAGGTCCCAGATCACCCGCGCGCCGGTCGCGTGCGCCGCCGCCGTGATCGCCGGCGCATCCGCCAGGAAACCCGAGCGATAGGCGATATGACTGAGCAAGACCACCGCCGTCCGCTCCCCGACCACCTCGGCGACGGACTCGACCGACACCCCGCCATCCATCGACGGCTCCAGCCACACGATGCGCGCGCCCGTCTCGGCGGCCACGCCCTCGGCGAGATAGCGATCGGTCGGAAAGTCGCCGCGGGACATGACGATCTCGTCGCGCTCCGGCGCGGCGGCAAGCGCTGCGCGCAGGAGCTTATAGATCAGCACCGAGGTCGAATCGGCCACCACGCACTGACCGGCCGCAGCGCCAAGACAGACCTCCCCCAGGCGGTCGCCGAGCCGGAACGGGAAATCCATCCACGACTCGTCCCACGCGCGAATCAGCCGATCGCCCCACTCGCGCGCGACGAAGGACCACAGGTGCGCGCCGGTCTCGGCCAGCGGCCGGCCGAGCGAGTTGCCGTCAAGATAGGCCACCACAGACGGACCCGGGTCGAGGAATCGACCGCGAAAGGGCGCGAGCGGATCGGCCGCATCCAAGGCTCTGGCGCTGCACCGCTCAGTCATGAGGCGCGGTCTCGTAGGGCGAGGGATTGGGGGCGCCGATGGCGGTGCGCACGGCATACAACTCAGGGAAGAAGGTCAGATCGAGGGCCTTTTGCAGGAAGCCCACACCCGACGAGCCGCCGGTGCCCGTCTTCATCCCGATGGTGCGCTGCACGATGCGCAGGTGCCGGAAGCGCCAGGTCTGGAAGTTGTCTTCCAGGTCAACGAAGTCCTCGCACGCCTCATAGAAACCCCATGGCGTGTCTTCCGATTCGTAGAGCTGGGTCAACAGGGGCACCAGTTCCGGGTGGAAGGTCCACGCCCTGGTGACATCGCGGTTCAGGACCTCTTCCGGCACGGCATACCCGGCTCGGGCGAGGGCGCGCAGGAAGGCGTCATACACCGTCGGCTCGTGCAGCAGCCGAGTGAGCAAGGCGTGCGCCTCGGGTTCGGACGTGAAGACATTGAGCATTCCGGCGTTCTTGTTGCCGAGCATGAACTCGACCGCGCGGTATTGGTAGGACTGGAAGCCGCTCGAACTGCCTAGTGCCCCACGGAATTGCGCGTACTCACGCGGCGTCAGCGTGCCGAGGACCGACCATTGCTCGATGAGGGTGCGCTGCACCGCCTTGACGCGGGCCAGGCACTTTAGGGCCGGCCCGGGCTGGTCTTGATCGATCAGCGCCCGCGCCGCTTCCAACTCATGCAGGACCAACTTCAGCCAGAGTTCGCTGGTCTGGTGCTGGATGATGAACAGCATCTCGTCGTGGTGCTCGGGCACGCTGCGAGGGTGTTGCGCCCCGAGGATTTGATCGAGCCCGAGGTAGCGCCCGTAGCTCATCGCGCCGTGGAAATCGGTGCGCACGCCCTCTTCGATCTCGCGGACTCCGGTGTCCTTGCTCATGGAGGCACTGTATGCCCGGCCGCTCACCGCACCGGGAGGCTGACCTGCCGCGACGTGCGTCAGCGGGTCAGTGACTCAGGTCGTGGGGGACCACCTCGGGTCCCGGCCGAGGAAGGCCATGAGGTGCTCCTGCTCGGTCGCGTCCGCCGGCACCGGCCGCTGCTCACCGAACTGACCGGACCCGCGGATCATGTCGGCGACGCTCGTCATGCCGCTGAGCAGCTGCCCGACCCACGCCGGATCGAGACGGTCGTCCTGACCGCTGGCGCGCGCGAGGTCCCAACGGTGCAGGAAGACATCGACCGTGAAGTACTGGTCGATGACCTGCTCCACGGGGTTTTCGCCCGTATGCGGATTGCTGTGCAGGAGTTGCGCCCGCTCCGGGTCGTCGAGGATCCCCTGCACCTGGGTGTTGATGCCTTGCCATGCCCCGACGGGGTCGTCTGCCGCGTCCGGCACGGGGGCGAAGGTGATCGCCGCGCCACCGCCGAGCATGCCGGGCAGCCAGGTCGACAGATGCCCGACGACATCGCGGGCCTGCCACTCGGCCACCGGCGTCGGGGCACCCCACTCGCTCACTCCCGCAACGGTTTCGCCAAATTCTGCGGCGACGCGGCGATAGCGCTCCGCGATAGTTAGGTCGTGCAACGACTCGCTCATGCCGCTCATCCTTCAGGGCGCCTGCCGGTCATCCCACGAAGATGCGATAGCCGAAAGGCTCGATGGTCAGGTGGGTGTCGGCGTCGATGGCCAACTCGGTGCCGCTGAAATGCTCGCGCCATTCGCCGTGGTGGGGCCCCGGGCCGAGGGTGATCGTCTGCTCCTGGTCGGAGAAGTTCAGCACGCAGAAGACCCGGCTGTCCTCGTCCTGCCGCACGAAGCTGAGGACTTGCTTGTATGCCGTGTTGCGAACGTTGACCATCCGCGCACCCCATCCGCCATTCCACAGGCACGAGTGAGCCTTCTTGAGCGCGAACAGATTTCGGTAGAAATCGCCGATCGGGTGCTCACGCCAGACGATCGGGTCCTTTTCGAAGAACTCCAGCCGCTTCTCGTTGCCGGCCTCTTGCCCGTTGTAGAGCAGCGGCATGCCTTCGCCGATCACCGAGAGCACGATGGCGGCCTCGAGCATCTCGCCGAACATCTCCCGGTCGGTGCCCTCCCAGGTGTTCTTGTCGTGATTGCTCGTGAACATCATCCGCATGGCGTCACGCGGATAGGCCTTGGCGTTCCAGGCGTAGTAGACGTACAACGCTTCGACATCGGCCTTGCCCATCGCGATGTGGTGGAGCGTGTCATTCCACGACCACGCATACGACATATCGAAGGCCCGGTGATGCAGATCGCGCGCCTCCCATTCGGCGAGCAGGAAGACCGGCTTGATGGCCTCCATCTCGCGACGGGCGTTCTCCCAGAAGTCATTTGGCACAAAGCCCGCGACATCGCAGCGGTAGCCATCGATATCGGCCTCGCGGACCCAATAGGTCAGCGCGTCCGTCATATAGGCCCGCAGCTCCGGAACCGAATAGTCCAGGTCGATGATGTCGTCCCAGTCCCACCACGGCGTCGGCGTGAACTCGCCCTTCCAGTCCCGGGCATACCAGTCCGGGTGCTCGGCGACGAGCACGTTGTCCCACGCGGTGTGGTTCGCGACCCAGTCCAGAATGACCTTCATCCCGAGCGAGTGCGCCTGTGCCACAAAGTCTTTGAGATCCTGGAGGGTCCCCAGCTCGGGGTTCACGGCGAAGTAGTCCCGCACGGCATACGGACTCCCCAAACTGCCCTTGCGGTTGACCTCGCCGATCGGGTTGATCGGCATCAGCCACACGATGTCGACCCCGAGATCGCGAATCCTCCGCAGCTGCGTCGCGGCCGCCGCAAAGGTGCCCTCCTCCGAGAACTGCCGAGTGTTCAATTGATAGATCGTCGCGTCCTTCGACCACTCCGGGTGGGTCAGTTCGCTCTCGGGGGCAGGGGTGTAGCGGGGGTCGGTCACGGTCGTCCTTTGCTGGCTGGGGTTCGGGTATCCCACCGTATGCCGTGCGCGCGCGACCTTCGCAAGAGGGGGGTGTATCACCCGGAGTCGGCGGCACTCTGTCCTGCTGACAGGGCGCCCAGCACCAGGCCAGGCGCACATGGCATGGAGGGGTGCGTTGTGACCGCGATGGACGTGGTGCCGATGTTGAAGTTGCCGTCCACCTGGCCCTTCGTGCTCAACGCGACGATCGCCATGGCAGGTCTGGCTGCGCTGGACCTCGTGGGTGCCTATGCCGCCAAGGAGTGGATGTTGCATCGCTCGGCGTCGATGCTCGGCCTCGGCATGGTGTCGATGGTTCTGCTCTTTTGGGTGTATGCCTCGGCGCTGCAGTTCGCCGAACTCGCCGTGGTCACCTTCGGGTGGATCGTTTTGCTGCAGTTGGGTGTTCTGGTGCTCGACCAGGTCAAGTACGGCGTGCATCATCCGCCGCGCACCTGGGTGGTCGTCGGCATCATGATGGCGGCGCAGGGCTACCTCGTGATCGGCGCGAACGGCTGAGCGCGTGGTGCGCAGGTCTGATTGGGGCGCTGCGTCACCGGGACGTAGGCTCCTCGGGTGCTCATCCCTGTCAGCATCGGCGTGATCGCGCTGTCGGTCGCGTGGCTGCTGCTGTCCGCGGTCTTCGCGCTGCGCGGCAAGCTGATCAATGACGCGCTGCTGGCGCTGACGGTCCTGACCGAGATCGGCCTGATCGTCCTCGCTGTGCTGTCCGCCAAGAACTTTCGCGGCATCGACCCCAGCTCCGAAGGCGCGACCTTCCTCGCCTATGCCCTGAGCCTGCCCGTCGTCCCGATCTTCGCGACCCTGCTCGCGATCCGGGAGAAGACCCGGTGGGCGATGGGCGTCATGGTCGTCGCCGCATTCACGGTCGCCGTGATGACCTCCCGCATCGCCCAGATCTGGAACCTGTATGGCCGCGCCTGAGCCCACCCGCACCGCCCCGGTCGTCGACGGGGCGGCGCCGCCGACGGGAGCAGGTCCTGGACGACTCATCGTCGCCTTGTATGCCGTGCTCGCCCTCGCGGCAACCGGCCGCTCCGTGCTGCAGATCATGGAGTATTTCGATCGGGCGCCGGTCGCGTACCTCCTATCCGCCGTAGCGGCGCTGATCTATATCGTCGCGACTTTTGCCCTGGCGACCTCACGGCGCGCCTTGGCCACGGGGGCGATCTCCATCGAACTGGCGGGCGTGCTCGTGGTGGGGCTCGCGTCATATGTCGTGCCCGATGCCTTCCCGGACAAGACGGTGTGGAGCCACTTCGGCTCCGGCTATGGCTACGTCCCGCTGATCCTGCCCATCGTCGGGCTGTGGTGGCTGCGCCGCGGCACCCACCCGCGCTGACGGATCAGGCGCGCGGCTCCAGGACAAAGACCGGGATCAGCCGGTCAGTCTTGGTCTGGTACTCCGCATACGGCGGGAAGGCGGCGACGCACCGCTCCCACCACTGCTCGCGCTCCGCGCCCTGAAGTTCGCGCGCCCGGACGGGCCGATCCAGGGTGCCGTCCTGGAGCGAAATGTCCGGCTGCGCCTGGAGATTGAAGTACCACTGCGGGTGGTCGGGGGCGCCGCCCTTGGAGGCGACGGCGGCATAGAGGCCGTCGTGCTCAACGCGCATGAGCGGCACCTTGAGGGTGTCGCCGGACTTGCGGCCGGTCATGGTCAGCAGCACCACACGCATGCCTTGGATATCGGCGGCCTCCGTGGTGCCGGCAGCCTCGATCGCGGCAACCTGATTGCGGACCCACTTGGACGGGCTGGGGCGGTATGTCGTCATGCCCTCGATCCTGCCACCCCCCGCTTGCCTGGGCGGCTGGTCCGGCATGGGAGACGACGATCCCGAATGCTGACACCTCGGGCAAGGTGGGCAGCGACCGCCGGAATGCGAGAAGGAGACTCGGTCATGAGCGAGAGCGACTGGAAGTTCGAGACGCAGCAGGTGCACGCCGGCCAGCAACCCGACCCGACGACTGGGGCGCGGGCGCTGCCGATCTACCAGACCACGTCATACGTCTTCAAGGACACCGACCACGCGGCAAATCTGTTCGCGCTCAAGGAATTCGGGAATATCTACACCCGGATCATGAACCCGACCCAGGATGCCGTGGAGCAGCGCCTGGCTGCTTTGGAAGGCGGCGTCGCGGCGCTGCTGGTGTCCTCGGGGCAGTCGGCGACCACTCTCGGTCTGCTGAATATCGCGGAGGCCGGCGATCACATCGTCGCCAGTGCGGCGCTCTATGGCGGCACCTTCAACCTGCTCAAGCACACCTTCGCCAAGATGGGCATCGAGGTCACCTTCATCGAAGACCAGGCGAATCTCGACGAATGGCGGGGTGCAATCCGCGAGAACACCAAGGTGCTTTTCGGCGAGTCCATCGCGAACCCGAAGGCCGACGTCCTGGACATCGAGGGCGTTGCGGGCGTCGCCCATGCCGCCGGCGTGCCGCTGGTTGTCGACAACACCATCGCCACGCCATACCTCATCCGCCCTCTGGAGTGGGGCGCCGATGTCGTGCTGCACTCCGCGACCAAATACCTTGGCGGACATGGCAGTTCGATCGCCGGCGTGATCATCGACGGCGGGACCTTCGACTACACGAAGGACCCGGCGAAGTACCCGAACTACAACGAGCCCGACGAGAGCTACCACGGCCTGCGCTTCGGCCCCGACCTCGGCGTCGGCTCGCCCTTCGGCGCGAATCTGTCCTACATCCTCAAGGCGCGCGTGCAACTGCTGCGCGACCTCGGCTGCGCGGTCTCGCCCTTCAATGCCTTCCTCATCCAGCAGGGCATCGAGACGCTCAGCCTGCGGATGGACCGGCACCTGGACAACACTCGCGAGGTCATCGCCTATCTGGCGGGACACCCACAGGTCGAATCGGTGCGCTGGGCCTCCCACGAGGGTGACGCGGGCAAGGAGCGCGCCGACAAATACGCACCGAAGGGCGCCGGCGCGGTCATCGGCTTCGAGATCGCCGGCGGGCTCGAGGCGGGCAAGAAGTTCGTCGAGGGGCTGAGCCTGCACTCGCATGTCGCGAATATCGGCGACGTCCGCTCGCTGGTGATCCACCCGGCCTCGACGACGCACAGCCAAGGCGGCGACGCGGACCGCCTCAAGGCCGGCGTCACGCCCGGCCTGATCCGCCTGGCCGTCGGCATCGAGCACCGCGACGACATCATCGCCGACCTCGAGCAAGGCTTCGCCGCCGCCCGCGCCTGACGCCGACCCCAGCCGCGCCCCGCCGCGCCGCCCACCCCACCGCCGACCCCACCCGCCCCATCCGTCACTCGTTTCTCTCCGGATGCC
>NZ_BAAAPO010000010.1:0-42354 GCF_039531185.1 Nostocoides veronense | reverse complement strand
TACAGGTATGCCGCGCGCAGCGCCCGCCGCAGGCTCAGCGGCGCGCGGGCGGGCGGCATACCTGTAGTCGGTCGGGCCGCGGGCTGGTTCCCGGCGGCAGGTGAACACCGAGGTTCTGGCGCATCCGCGGAGTGTCGGTGGACAAGGACGACGTGAGGGTTCAGCCGGCGGCGCGGGCTGGTTGCCGGTCTCGCACAGCGGGGACATCGTGGGGACGGACTGGCATCGGTGCGCCCGAACGGGTTGCGAGCCAACTCTCCACAACCCAGCGCACCCAGTCCGGATGAAACATCACATCGACCCAGACGAAACGCACCAGGCTCCAGTTGTAGATCGCGAGTTCGCTATAGCGGCGGGCATCACGCACCAGCCCGCCCCGGGTCCCGTGGTGCTCAAAGCCTTCGGCTTCGATGGCCAAGCGAAGGATCGGATCCGCCAGGTCAACGATGGCGAATAGCCCAGGCTCCGCGATCACATGCTGCAGACGCAGGTCGAGCCCCGGAATGGTCAACAGGATGGCGCGCAGCACTGACTCGAAAGGGTTGGCAGCGCGAGCGTCGGCGTGAGCGGCCACCCACCGCAGCGTGCCCGCCCCTTGTCCACGAGCGCCGAGCGCAGCAGCACGCAGCTGCGCTCGGGTGATCGCGCGGGCTCGAAGCGCCGAGTCGGCAACGGCCAGCGCTTCGTCGCGCGGCAGCACCCGGCAGCAGTCGATCACCGTTCGCAGCGGAGCGGTGACGCCGGCCGCGCGCTCGGCGGGCGAGGTCCCCGCCCAGCTGACGTGGGCGAATGTCTCCCGATTCGGCAGGGACCGGCCGGGTGAGACGACGATCCAGGCTCGCTCGGGCACATTCTTCACGGCCCACCCGTGCTCCAAAGCCGCGCTGACGTGGGAGAGGACGGCGCATGCGGAATACGCCTGCTGCCGGTGCGCGGCGACCTCTGCGACAACATAGCGACCGCGTGCCGGGTGCAGGATCTCCCCGCTCAGCACGGCGCCGCGGATCGCCCGCTTGGAGTGCCGCCGCCGCAACTGCCCGGCCGTAGCGCACCCACCGAGGTGACCCAGGGTGGCGGCAACGGACATGCCTCCAGCGTGCCGCGGCCGGCCCGATCGCGCTGGTCGCCCGTGGCAGACCTGTGGATAACCCGCTGTCCCATCCCGCGCTGGTGCGCGTGCTGCCCCTCACTCCGGCCCGCCGAGCTACAGGTATGCCGCCCGCCCGCGCGCCGCACGCTCACGAGTCGGCGGGCGGGCGGCATACCTGTAGCCCGCGGGGCCGGGCCGACGCCGCCGCCGCCGCGGGCGTGCGGCAGAAACCAGCGGCCAGCCCGGGAGGCGGGCGCCTAGACTGACGCGGTGACTGTGGAGGGGCGGCGACTCGACCTCCCGGACCTGAACTTCCCCGCCAATCTGCCGGTCGTCGAGCGCGTCGACGAGATCGCCGAGGCGATGCGGGAGCACCAGGTCGTCGTCATCGCCGGCGAGACGGGCTCGGGCAAGACGACCCAGATCCCGAAGATCGCCCTGCAGATCGGCCGCGGCACGGGTGGGCGGATTGCACTGACTCAGCCCCGCCGGATCGCCGCCCGCTCGGTGGCCGAGCGGATCAGCCACGAACTCGGGCTCGAACTTGGCGGCCTAATCGGCTACCAGGTGCGATTCACCGACACTTCATCGCCCGAGACGGTCGTCAAGGTGATGACCGACGGCATCCTGCTCAACGAATTGCAGCGCGATCGCGACCTGCGCGCCTACGACACGATCATCATCGACGAGGCCCACGAACGCAGCCTGAATATCGACTTCATCCTCGGCTACCTCAAACGGCTCCTCCCGCGCCGGCCGGACCTCAAAGTCGTCATCACCTCCGCCACCATCGACCCCCAGCGCTTCGCCGAGCACTTCGCCGCGCCGGGCCGGCCGGTCCCGGTCATCGAGGTGTCCGGGCGCACCTATCCCGTCGAGATCCGCTACCGCCCGCTCCTCGACGCCGACGGTGCCGCGGTCGATCAACTGACCGGAATCTGCGAGGCCGTCGAGGAACTGTGGACCGAGGCGACCGGCCACGAAGATGGCGACCACGACATCCTCATCTTCCTCTCGGGCGAGCGCGAAATCCGTGATGCCGCAGACGCATTGGCTGGTATGAAGTTGCCCGCCACTGAGATCGTCCCCCTCTTCTCGCGGCTCTCCGCCGCCGAGCAGCACCGGGTCTTCGCCCGGCATACGGGGCGGCGGATCGTCCTCGCGACGAATATCGCCGAGACCTCGCTGACGGTCCCGGGCATCCGGTATGTCGTGGACACCGGCACCGCGCGCATCTCGCGGTATTCGCAGCGGCTGAAGGTCCAGCGGCTGCCGATCGAGCCGATCAGCCAGGCCAGCGCCAAGCAGCGCGCGGGCCGGTGTGGCCGGCTCGCCGACGGCATCTGCATCCGCCTGTATGCCGAGGAAGACCACGACGCCCGCCCCGAGTTCACCGAGCCGGAGATCCTGCGTACCTCGCTCGCCGCCGTCATCTTGCAGATGACCAGCCTGCGGCTCGGCGAGGTGGCGCGCTTTCCCTTCATCGACCCGCCGGATCACCGCAATATCGCCGACGGCGTGCGCCTGCTCAAAGAACTCCACGCCCTGCAAGACGAGGAGCCGCGGGGGAGCGGACGCGGCCGGATGTCGAGAAGCGGCGAGCGCCTCACGCGCATCGGCCGCACCCTCGCCCGGCTGCCCGTCGACCCGCGGATGGGACGGATGCTCATCGCCGCCGACGAGCTCGGCTGCACCCGCGAAGTGCTCGTCATCATCGCTGCCCTGTCCATCCAAGACCCACGCGAACGGCCCACGGAGCAGCAGGCGCAGGCCGATCAAGCGCATGCCCGATTCAAAGTCCCAGGCAGCGATTTCGGCAGCTACCTCACCCTGTGGAACTACCTCAAGACGCAGCAAAAAGACTTGTCCAGCAGCGCTTTTCGCCGGATGTGCCAGCGCGAGTTCCTGCACTACTTGCGCGTGCGCGAATGGCAGGACCTGCACCAGCAACTGCGCTCGGCCGCCAAGAGTCAAGGCATCGACCCCGACCGGGCCACGGCCGCTCGCGACGCCGAACCCGCCTGGGATGTCATTCATCAGGCCCTGCTCACCGGACTGCTCTCACACCTCGGCCTGCGCGATGAGTCCACCCGCGACTATCTCGGCGCCCGCGGCGCACGCTTCGCGATCAGCCCGGGGTCGGCGCTCTTCCGCAAGCAACCGGCATATGTCATGGCCGCGGAGCTGGTCGAAACCTCGCGCCTCTGGGCGCGCGTCAATGCCGGCATCGACCCGCTCTGGGCCGAGCAGGCCGGGGCGCATCTGGTCAAGCGCGACTATTCCGAGCCGCGCTGGTCGCGCAAGCAAGGCAGTGTTGTCGCCACCGAGCGGGTCACGTTGTATGGCGTCCCCCTTGTCGTCGACCGAAGCGTCCAGTTCGGCCGCATAGACCCTGAACTGTCCCGTGATCTGTTCATCCGGCACGCCCTCGTCGAGGACGATTGGGAGAGCCAGCACGCCTTCGTCAAGGCGAATCGTGCTCTGCGGCAGCGGATTGAGGCGCTGGAGGACAAGGCTCGCCGGCGCGATATCGTGGCCGACGACCGGCAACTCGCGGCCTTCTTCGACGAGCGCATCCCGCCCGGCATCGTCTCGGCGCAGCACTTCGACCGCTGGTGGAAGGGCGAGCAACGGCATCGACCCAAACTCCTGACGTTCACCGAGGCCGACCTCACCCGCGAGGACGGTTCGGGCGTCGCCGGCGCGGACTACCCCGGCACCTGGACCGTCGATGGCCTCGACTTGCGCCTGAGCTACCAGTTCGATCCCGGCAGCCCACAGGACGGGGTGAGTGTCCGCATACCCCTGACCGTCCTGAACCGGGTGCCGGACGAGGGCTTTGACTGGCTGGTCCCCGGGATGCGTGAGGACCTAGTGACCGCCCTGATCCGGTCGCTGCCCAAGGGCGTGCGGACCAACTTCGTGCCGGCCCCGAACCACGCGGGGTATGTCGTGCGCGAGATCCGGCAGGACGGTGGCGCGATCACGGAGGAGATCGCGCGCGTCCTGCGCGAGCACACGCGAATCGCCATCGCGCCCACCGACTGGGACTGGTCCAAGGTCGCCCCACACCTGCGGATGACCTTCGTCGTCATCGGCGACCGCGGCGAGGAGCTCGGCACCGGCAAGGACCTAAATGCCCTGCGGGACAAGCTTTCTGGGCAGGTGAAGCGTCGAGTCGCGAAGGCCGGCGCGGCCATCGAGCGCGCAGGCCTGACGACTTTTCCGGAGACGCCGGTGCCTGACACTTATGTCCGACGCATCGGTGCGCATGACGTCATCGGCTATCCCGCGCTCGTTGATGAGGGCAGTTCCGTGGCGCTGCGCGTGCTCGCCAGTCAGCCCGCCGCGGCCGCCGCGAACCGCCTCGGGGTCCGGCGGCTGCTGCTGCTCGCCACCAATCCGCCATGGAAGCGCGTCCTCGCGGGGCTCAGCACCGGGGACAAACTTCAACTGCAACTCGCCCCCCACGGCTCGGTCCCGGCACTGCTCGACGACGCCCTCGCGGCGGCCGTCGATCACCTCGTCGCCGACGGACCGACGCAGCAGATCCGGACGCGCGAGCAATTCGAGATCGCGCTCGCGGCGGTGCGCACGCACGCGGCCAGCCGGGTCCTGTCCATGGTGCACATCGTCGGGCCGCTCGTGGAGCAGGCGCACGCCTTGCGCGGCCGGCTCGCCGCGATGACCCGGCCGGATCTCGCAGCGACGGTGGCCGACATCGGAGCGCAACTCGACGGTCTCGTCGGGCCAGGCTTCGTCGCGCGCGTCGGCGCCGCGCACCTGCCCGACCTGCCCCGCTACCTGCGCGCCATCGACCAGCGCCTCACCAAGGCGGCCGCCGACCCAGCCCGCGACCGCCGGCTCCTCGACCAGCTCGATCCCGTCGAGGCGGCGTATGCCGATCTGCTCGCGTCCCTGCCGCCCGTTGAGCGCGGTAGTGATCCCGTCACGCAGATCAATTGGATGATCGAGGAACTGCGGGTCGGGCTGTTCGCGCAGGGTCTCGGCACGGCATACCCCGTGAGCGCGAAGCGCGTGCAGAAGGCGATCGCCGACGTGCGCTCGACGGCGGGACAGGGTGGAATCAACTCGGCCCGCTAGGCGTTCAGACCCCAGAACCATGAACTCTTGACCCGGAAGGCCGCCGTGCAGGACCCCACCCAGCTCTTCTCCTTCGAGCCCGGCGTCGACCCCGGCGCGCTGCCGCCCGGTGTGCTGATCGTCGGCCTCGGTGGCTTCATCGACGCCGGCAATGTTCAGTCACTGCTGGTTCGGCACCTGCTGGAGGCGTCCACGGCGCAAGTCGTCGCGAGCTTCGATCTCGACCAATTGCTCGACCTGCGCGGCCGGCGCCCGCTGATGATCTTTGAGAAGACCAAGTACATCGGGTATGACGACCCGGCCCTGCTGCTGCACCAGCTCAAGGACCGCGACGGGACGACCTATTACCTGCTGGCCGGCCCCGAGCCGGACTATCAGTGGGAGCGGATGATCGAGGCGATCCGCGTCATCCTGGCGCACCTGCGCAATCCGCTCGTGGTGACGGCGCACGGCATCCCCATGGCGGTGCCGCACACCCGGCCGGTCGGGCTGACCGCGCATGCGACCGACGAATCCCTGATCGGCGAACGCAATCCGATCTTCGGGCAGGTCACGATCCCCTCGAGCTTGGCCGCCCTCCTGGAACTGCGGCTGGGGGAGACCGGCGACTCCGCGCTCGGCTTCGCTGTTCACGTGCCGCACTACCTCGCGCAGGCCGACTTCCACGACGGCGCGCTCACCGCGCTCAACGCCATCGTCGATGCGACCGGGCTCAACTTGCCCAATGACGCGCTGGTGCAGGCGGCGGCGGAGGGTCGGGCTCAGATCGAAGCGGAGATTGCTCAGAACCCGGAGATCGCCGCAGCGGTTGAGGGCTTGGAGCGGCAGTACGACAACTTCCTCGAGGCCAGTGAGAAGCCGAATCTGCTGACGCCGCAAGCGAATCCGATCCCTTCGGCCGATGAGTTGGCGGCCGATGTCGAGCAATTCCTGCGATCGGTTTCCGACGAGCCAGACGCCGGCTGAAGAGGCTACTTTGCCTCTGACCAGCGCTCGATGATCGAGCTGTCGGTCACGAACCGCACCGGCGCACCGCCGCTCCACCGCCGGGCCGCATCGGTCAGGGCGGTTTCGACCCGCGAGGCGCACTCCTGCGCCGCGGCCTCCGGCACGTGGACGAGGAGTTCGTCGTGCAGGCATAAGACGACCTGCGCGCCGAGATCGGCCGTCGTCACGCGCACCGTCGCGGCCCACGCCTTGAAGAGTTCCGCCGCGGCGCCCTGGATCAGGGCGTTGCGGGCATACCTGCCCCGCGAACCCGGGTCGTAGGGGCCCGCCGTGCGGATCAGCCGGCCGCCGTGGGTGCGCAGGTCGGAGCCGGCGACGCCCGCGGCATACGCCTGATCCAGGAAGCCCATGGCGACCGGATAGGCCCGCTGCAGGCCGGCGAGCGCTTCGCCGGCTGTGCCGGAGCGCTGGCCATACATCGCGGCGAGCACGGCCACCTTGGCGCGCGAGCGCTCTACGCCGAGGCGTGCAGCGACCGGTGCATAGAGGTCGTCCGAGGCAGTGGCGGCGGCGAAGGCGTCGTCGCGGGCAACGCACGCAAGCACCCGCGGCTCGATCTGGCCGAGGTCGGCGCGGACGAATCGGTGGTCCGCTTCGGCACGCACCCCGGGCCGTAGGACGACCGGCAAATTGTGCAGCCCGTTCTCCGCCGTCATCCGGCCGGCCGCGCCATCGCAGACCGTCCAGTGCCCCCGCAGGCGGTCGTCGGGGCCGACGTGGGTGTCCAGCCAGTGGTAGCCATAGGTCGTCGCGATCCGTTCCTGCGCCCTCCACTCCAGGAGTGGGCTGATAAGTGGATGCGCGTCGCGAAAGGGCTCCAGCAACCACTTGCGCGTCGATGGCACATCGATTCCGATGGCCGCGAGGAGCGCCTTGACCGAGGCAGGATTGCGCAGGTCGACCCCGTCGTGCCCCGGCGCGTGCTGGAGCACCCGCGCGTCCCGCTCGACCCGAATCTGTATGCCGTGCAAGGCATCTCGCGGTCGCTCGCCCGCTGCATCCGCGATCAGGGCGGACATGCCGGCCCGGTCGATCGGGAGTCCATCGCGCTCCAGTTCGAGGCAGAGCAGCGCCGCGCTCGACTCGCTGATGGCCGTCGCCACCGCCCCCGGGCCGCGCGCCGCGAAGCCCTGCAGCAGGGTGCGCGCGCAGCCATATGCCGCCCGCGCCCACTGCCCGAGCCGCTCCGGCGTCCGCTGCCACGTGCCGGCGACGGCATCGGCGCGCAGATAGCCCGCCGGGGTCAGCAGGGCATCGTCGGGCAGGGGAGCGGCCAGGGCGGCGAAGAGATCGTCCGGGGCCTGCTCGGGTATGCCGTCCACCGCCAGCCCGTGCACCCCCGCCCAGATCCGCCCCGGGTCGGCGCGCCAACCGCCGTGTTCAAGTCGGTGGCATTCGGCGAGATCGAGCACGCGCGGCGGCAACTGGTCAGCCGCCGCCAGCCCTGCCAGGTCGGCCGCTTGCCAGACGACGACGCGCATCCCCGACGGGCCCAGGTCGGGCAGGTCCGGTGCGGTCCAGGTCCGCACCCGCTGCCCGTCGTAGCTCGCCCAGCCGGCCGGTCCGCATACCAGGGCGAGCAGCGGGGTGGGGGAGGACACCGATCGACCATACGTCCGGGGGCCGACAGCCCCATCCGTGCTGCACGACATACGACGACCGGCGGCGTCCAGACCGCCAATCGTCGTACCTAAGGCCGGGTGGGCTGCCGCAAGCGTGAAAGGATCGGCGCCACACTTCCGCTCCTCCACCGGCAAGGAAAGACGTCATGGGCCTGCTCGATCTGATCAAGAAGGACAACTCCGCGCTGCGCCGCGATGTCGAGACCACGGGCTCCGCGCTGCAGCGCGCCCGCGAGGGCGACGAGGGCGGCCTGACCGGCGCGGCGACGCGGCTGATGGAACGCCTCCTCGACACCGGCATCGACGGCCGCGGCCCGCTGGATTCCGCCGACAAGATCGCTCGCGAGGCACTGCGCAAGAGGGGATCGACCGACGAGGCCATCGACGAGATCGTCAAGGACCACACCATGCTCGCCGCCACCGGCGGCTTCCTGACCAGCCTCGGCGGCTTCATCACCATGCCGATCGCGCTGCCGGCCAACCTCGTGGAGTTCTATCTGCTTGCCACCCGCATGGTGGCCTCGATCGCCAAGACGCGCGGCTACGACATCAACAAGCCCGAGATCCGCTCGGCCATCTTGCTCACGCTCGTGGGCGCGGACGCCGACGATCTGCTGAAGAAGGCGGGCGTCGTCGCCACCGGGCGCCTGTCGAATCTCGCCGCACAGCGCCTCCCCGGCCCGATCCTCATGGTCGTCAACAAGGCCGTCGCCTTCCGGCTGCTCTCCACCGCCGGCCGCGGCGTGCTGACCCGTTTCGGCCGCGGCCTCCCGGTCGCGGGCGGATTCGTCGGAGCCGGCCTGGACACCTACCTCATTCGCCGCATCGCCGATGCCGCCCGGCACGAGTTCCCTGAGGTGAAGCCGGCATAGCGCCTCGGCGGCGCAAACCCGGTCTGATCGTGGACTAGGGTCGGGCGATGACTGCGGCCAGTAACGACGAACACCAAGAATCGTCAACTGGAACCGCAACTGGTTCACGAGACCTTATGGATGAAGGGCGAGCAAGGCTGGTCGACGCCCGAGGCCGCCAAGGCGGCCGCCGAGATCGGGTTCGCCACCGTCGCGGGCCGGATGGAATCGGCAGCCTATGACCTCCAGGTATCTGCAACGCCCTTCACGGCGGGCCGTCTGTATGCCGACTGTGAGGTCTTCACGGTGATGCGCTGCGAGTGCTTCGTGGAGGCCTATCGGACTCTCATGCTCGGCCCCATCCCGGTCGGGGCGGTCGTCCGCTCGCCGGCCTATCGAGTGGAGGATTTGCTGCCCACGGTCGGACAACGGTGGTACACCGCATGGAGCTGGATCGGCGCGTGGAATGAGCACACGGTGACAGTCGGTGACTGGGGATTTCGCTAGCGCTTTGTGTGACCGACAGCCCCATGGGCTGCGGCACCCGCAATACCCCACCCCAAGACAAGCGCCCGGCGCGGGGCGGGAATCGGGGCCGCTGCAAAGGCGTTGGACATCTCGACCCGGTCGCGCCCGATGCGACCGCTTCGAGAAGGACTTACCGTGGCTCGCTCCCGCCTGCTGCTCGCCCGCTCCCTGATGACCGCCGTCCGATCGGCGACCCGTCCCGGGGCTCCATCCCTGGCCGTGCGCGCGAGCGCCTTGCCCCGCCTGGTGCGCGCCGTGAGCCGCGGCGATTACCGGGGTATGACGATGGCTCGCCTCGGCATGCTCGGTCTCGCCGCGGCATACATCCTCTCCCCGGTCGACCTGATGCCCGAGGGCATCCTCGCGGTCTTCGGGCTCGCCGACGACGCCCTCGTGCTCTCCTGGCTCGCCGCCGCTCTCGTGACCGAGACGGAAAGCTTCCTGGACTGGGAGGCGGGGGCTGGCTCGGCGAGTGCGGGTGCTCCGGCGCCCGCCACCGTCGCTGGACAGGTGCTCCGCTGACCTGCTGAAAGATCCCTTTCGGCCCCGGACTATCCACAGGTCTGGGGGCCGAAAGTGCGTTATCCACGGCTTTTTCGGGGGTCTTCCGCCCGGATGGGTGGTGCGGGCAGCGTTGAGCCATGACCATCACCATCAGTTCACCAGAAGACCTCCTCGCCGCCCTGCCCTATCAGGTCGGCTTCCATCCCCGCGAGTCCCTCGTCGTCGTCGTGCTCCGCGAGCACACGATCTGCTTCTCGGCCCGCCTCGACATCCCGCGCGAGCCAGCCGACGCCCTTGATCTGATCGACGCGACGTGCGAACGCATCGCTTGGGCGACCAGCCAAGCAGGCGGCGATGGGGCCCTGCTTGTGTTGTATGACGACACACCCCTCGGCTGGGGCACCCTCCTCGCCGTCGGGGACCGGCTCTCCTCATGGGGGCTGCGTATGCCGCTCAGCGCCCTCGTCGCTGGCGGCTCCTGGCGGCAGTTGGGCAGCGACGAGCCGCTGCGCTGGGGCACCTGGCACCCCATGCCGCGGGCGGATGAGTCCGGTGCGGTGGCGGAGTTCGTCGGGCTTGGTCGCAGCGCCGCGCCGGATCGGGAGACCTCCTTGGATCTGCTGCGCCCCACGCCGGGCCCGGACGGCACGATCACCCGGGTCACCGGTCGGGAGGCCCGCATCCCCGTGCTGGCGACTGGGGCCTGGCGACGCTTCTTCACCCTCGGCGCCGTGGACGAGCCCGATTTCTGGTGGCCAGATGCCGCGACCGCGGTGGCCATGGGCCGCAGTTTGCTGGATCGGGAGTTTCGCGATGCCGTGATCGCCCTGCTGGTGCCGGAGTCGGTGCCTTTCGACGCCTTGGCGCCGGGCGCCTTGGCTCGCGCTCGCGACCTCCTTGGCCGGGCCTTGGAGCCGCCTCGATCTCGCCGCAGTGAGCCGTCCTGGCACCGGCACGCGTGGACCCATGCTGCGGTGGAACGCATCTTCTTCCGGTTCGCGACGCTGTCACGGACCTGCCCACCGCCCATCAGCGCGGGTGCCTATTGCGTGACGGCGCTCCTGGCCGGCCGGCTGGGACGCGGCCATCTCTGTTCGGCGGCCATCGACGAGGCACTGGCCGCAGATCCGCAGCACGTGCTCGCCGGCTTGCTGCACCGAGCGCTCGGTCGGGGGATGCTGCCCGGTCATGCCGTCGCGGGTCAGGCGCCGGGGGCCGGCGTGGCCTGAGGCGGCGACCCACCCAGCGCGCTAGCCGACGCCACGCCCAATCGCGATAGGGCCCGTCGCCAGACGAAGCGCACTTCTCAGGTAACTTGGAGCCACTGGGTACCACCCATTGCTCAAGGAGGAGAAACAGGTGGCGATCGTCGTCGGATATGTCCCCACGAAAGAGGGGCGCGCTGCGCTCACGCACGCGGTGCAGGAGGCGAAGCTTCGGACGACGTCCTTGGTCGTTATCAACTCCGCCCGGGGCGGACGGGATATGGCTGAGGCCGACCAGCAGACCGAGCTGGAGAATCTGGTCAGCCAGATGCGCGCCGATGGCGTCGACGTCGACCTACGCTCCCTGGTGCGTGGCCTCGAGCCAGCCGAGGACCTGATCGCGATCGCCGAAGACATCAACGCCGATCTGATCGTGATCGGCCTGCGACGCCGCACGCCCGTCGGGAAGCTCATCCTCGGCTCCAACGCCCAGCGCATCCTGCTCGACGCGCCGTGCCCCGTCCTCGCGGTCAAAGCGGACTGAATCTCGCGACGAACCGGGCGGAATACCACCCTCCGATCTCGGGTTTTATAATGGCGATGTCGATGTCGATCTGATCGCGTCCACCGGCAACTTCAACCTGAGACCGCCCGGCCCACGCATCGGACGAAACGGCACATCCCCGCGTACTCCACCGTCAACGGTCTGGTCCACCCTGCCCGCGCCGGTGACCACCGCCATACCGCCGCGAAAGGTGCCGTCAGTCCGTGCCGCGTTCGTCCCAGGCCGTCCCCGCCCTACCCCGTGAGTTCGGCCACCCAGCGCTGCAGGAGCTGGTTCGCAAGGGCGCCACAACCGGTCGCATCACCGGCGTGCAATTGGTTGAGGCGATGGTCGCCGCGACGGTCACCGAGACCCGTCGCAAGGCCGTCGTGCGGGCCATCGAAGAGCAAGGAATTGAGGTAGTCGTCGAGATGCCGATCAAAAAGGCTGCGCCCGCGAGCGCGGCCAAGACCACCACCGCCAAGTCAGCCACGGCCAAGCGCGCCACGAAGGCGCCGGCCAAGGCGGCCGACCCCGCACCCGCGGAGGCCACCACGCAGCCGGCCGCCAAGAAGGCCGCGGCCAAGGCTCCCGCCAAGACGACGGCCACGGCCACCGCAAAGGCGCCAACGAAGGCTGCTGCCAAGGCGCCCGCCAAGACGGCGGCCACGGCTGCTGCGAAGGCACCGGCCAAGAGCGCCGCCAAGGCGGCCACCCCAGCCAAGAAGTCGGCCGCCAAGAAGGCCGCGAGCGCCACCGATGGCACGCAGGACGAGACGACCGAGGACGAGGTCGACGAGGCCCCCGAGGACATCGAGGAGGAGGCGGTCGCCATTGAGCCGGAGGCCGCGGACACCCCCGATGACGCCAGCGAGACCGAGGACTCTGAGGACGGCGAGGACGAGGAGGGCAACGCCAAGCCCAAGGCGGAGGAGGAATCCGACGACAGTGCCGGCTTCGTCATCCGCGATGACGACGAGGACGATGCGCCGGCCCAGCAGGTCGTCACGGCAGGCGCCACGGCCGACCCGGTTAAGGACTACCTCAAGCAGATCGGCAAGGTCGCGCTGCTGAACGCCGAGCAGGAGGTCGAACTCGCCAAGCGCATCGAGGCCGGCCTGTTCGCGGAGGAAAAGCTCTCCGCGATGTCCAGCTCCGATAAGTTCACCAAGCTCGGCCGCGAATTGCATTGGATCGCCCAGGACGGCAAGAAGGCCAAGAACCACCTGCTCGAGGCCAACTTGCGCCTGGTGGTCAGCCTGGCCAAGCGCTACACCGGCCGCGGCATGCTCTTCCTCGACCTGATCCAGGAAGGCAACCTCGGTCTGATCCGCGCGGTCGAGAAGTTCGACTACACCAAGGGCTACAAGTTCTCGACCTATGCGACCTGGTGGATCCGTCAGGCCATCACCCGCGCCATGGCCGACCAGGCCCGCACCATCCGCATCCCCGTGCACATGGTGGAGGTCATCAACAAGCTGGCCCGCGTCCAGCGCCAGATGTTGCAGGACCTAGGCCGCGAACCCACCCCGGAAGAGCTGGCCCGCGAACTCGACATGACCCCCGAAAAGGTCGTCGAGGTGCAGAAGTATGGCCGTGAGCCCATCTCGCTGCATACCCCGCTCGGCGAGGACGGCGACTCCGAATTCGGTGACCTCATCGAGGACTCCGAGGCGGTCGTGCCCGCCGACGCGGTCAGCTTCACGCTGCTGCAGGAGCAATTGCACAGCGTCTTGGACACCCTCTCCGAGCGCGAGGCCGGCGTCGTCGCCATGCGATTCGGCCTGACCGACGGCCAGCCCAAGACGCTCGATGAGATCGGCAAGGTCTATGGCGTCACGCGCGAGCGGATCCGCCAGATCGAGTCCAAGACGATGAGCAAGCTGCGGCACCCCAGCCGCTCCCAGGTCTTGCGCGACTACCTCGACTGAGGTTGTCTTTGGCCCGTTGGCATTGATGCAGGTCAACCGCCTGTTTCAGCGCTGACGGGCCACACCATACCCGAGCACAGCGCTCCTAGTCCAGATATCGGTTACCCTCGGTGTCGTGCCCAAGTCACCACCCGCCCCCGATATCGCGGTGCTCCTGCCCTCCTGGGTGCTCTCCCTGCGGGCAGATCGCAAGTCCCCGCAGACGATCAAGTCCTACAGCGACGCGGCCCGGCTCTACATCTCCTGGTGCGAGGCCGAGGGCGCGACGCCGCTCGACCGGACCAGCCTTCGCCGGTGGACGACCAGCCTGCTCGACGGTGGGGCGGCGCCCGCGACCGTCCGCGCGCGCCAGCTCGGAATGCGCCGGTATGCCGCGTGGCTGCTCGATGAGGGAGAGATCACAGAAGACCCGTTCGTCGGAATCAAGCCGCCGCGCCTCGACTCGACGGTTACCGAGCCGCTGACCGAGGAAGAACTGCGAGCCCTACTGAAGGCGTGCGAGCCCGGACGGGACGCCGACCCCAACGACCTGTTCCGCGGGCGACGGGACGAGGCGATCCTGCGTCTGATGCTGGAGACGGGCGCGCGAGCCGGGGAGATTGTGGCGATCGAGTTGGCAGACCTCGACCTTGCCGGCGGCAACGTCATCATCCGCCGCGGCAAGGGCGGTAAGGGGCGCTCGGTCCCATTCGGCCCCCACACCGCCAAGGCAATCGACCGATATGCCCGCGTCAGGAACCGCCACCGGCTCGCCAGCAGCCCGGCGCTATGGCTGGGGGACCGCGGCAAGGGCTTCACCTACGACGCGCTGCACAAGACCCTCGGTGCCCGCGCCAGTGCTGCCGGCATCGCCCGGTTCCACCCGCACATCATGCGCCACACGGCCGCGCACAGGTGGCTCGCCGCTGGGGGGTCGGAAGGTGGTCTTATGGCCGTCGCCGGTTGGACCCGGCCCGACATGCTGATGCGCTACACCCGCGCCCGTGCCAGCGCTCGCGCCGCCGAGGAAGCGGCCCGGCTGAACCTGGGGGACCTGTGAACCTCGACGAACGCCGGGAATGGGAATCCCGCCAGGGTCAGGAGCGCCGACGCATATGGAAAGTCATGGGCGCATCCCCCGCGGTCCAACGCGCCGTGGTCGCTCGCGCCACCTTCGATCTGGCCTGCCCCTACGGACACCGACTGTTCACGGCCGTGCTGGACGACGGGATGGAGGGAGACGAGTTCTGGGTGCTCCCCTTTGATGACGGGGGTCGAAAGTCCCGAGTCACCGAGGACGGCACTTTCTTCAATCTCGGGGGAGTGTGCGGTCAGGATGGTTGCCCCCGGCGCACCGCAAGGGGTGTCGCCTACTGCGACGAGCATTCCCACGGCCGAGAGTCCATCGTCGTAGACCACTTGAAGACGCGGTTCATCTGCCCGCTGGCGTCGTGTGGCTGGAGCGACTCGGTACTGACCACCCACTTGCTGCAAGTGGTCACCGCCGCGCTGACGGCGGGCGTGGCCGATGGGATCTCGGTGACCGGGCGACGCGCTGACGGGAAGCACAAGAGCCGCAAGCGCTGACCTGATGTACGCTAGGCACACCGCCTACGGGCGGCGGCCCCGAGCGGATAGGCCGCATTTCACCGCTCGTATTGCGCTGAGCGCGGAGTCTTAGTCGGACTTCTTCCCTGGGAGAAGTCTGCCTTGAGTCCAAACGAACGATCCCTTATCGCGTCCATCGCGTCCCATGAGAGTTGGGCACGGACCGAAGACCGCGCCGCCCGAACCGCCCCCGCACGCCAGGCGCTGGAGCAGCGCTTTCTCAATGAGGCCGGAGGCGATCCCGTCAGGGCCGAGCACCTGCGGAAGGCCTATTACCAGCGTCTCGCCCTGAAGTCCGCCGCGGCGCGACGCCGCGCGAAATCGGCTATTGAGTCCGCCCGCGCCGCCGAGGCCGAACTGACCAGCCTGGGCGGCACCGCGTGAGTCCACAGCCAACACGAGAAAGCCGCCCGGCGGGCAACCAGGCGGCAATCACGAAGGTGAACACGGGCGGGCGTTCTGAGGCCGAGTCTATCGACCTCGGCTGTCGGTGTCGACGCTGCGGCGCGCACCTGGTGGCCGAGCGATCGGTAGCCCACGAGATCGGCCCGATCTGCCGCCGGCAGGAGATGCAGGAGCGCGCGGCCGGGGGTGCAGCATGACGGCCACGCCGACCCGAGCCGAGGACGTGCTCGACCTGGCGGCCCTCACTCCCGAGGCGTGGGACGTGTTTTGCACGGGATACGCCACTGGCCTGGCCCACGGCCGGGAGGCCGCCGAGCGCGCCCACGCCGAGGCTGAGGCCGCCGTGTGGGCCGAGGCGTGCCAGGCCGTGCGCAATGCCTTTACGTTGCCGCTGCGCGACCCGTCGCTCCTGACCGCGACCAGCGCCGAGCTGCGCCAGCGAGCCGAGGCGCGGGAACGGGCCGGCATCGAGCGGTTCCGTGCTGCCGTCGGGCGGGAGGTCGCCTGATGCAGCGCCGCTCGTCATACGTCTACGCGCCGCCGGGAGCCCGTCACGCCCTGGTGCGTGGCCCTCTCGGTATGCGCCTGCGAGACATGGGTTTTCGGTCCTTGTGGTGCAACGTGCAACGCGGCTGGCTGGTCCGCTCCGAGCGCGTCTCCGACCTGCTGACCGCGGCCGAGGTCGCTGGCGAGCCGGTGGAGTTGTCCGAGCGGCCGGCGCCGCCGCCCCGTCCCCGGACGGGGGTGGGCGCGTGATCAAGCACAGCACTGACTCCGCCGCCTACGACCTCCTCGGGCGCCCCGTCTCGACCGGAGGCGAGCAGCACTCCGGGCAGGTCCGCATGGCCTACCGGCTGGCCGCCGCCTACATCGACCGGCTGTTGCACGTCGCCGGGATCGGCTGGCACTACTACGACGGCACCCGCTGGTGTGAGGATGACCGCGGATACGCCCGCCGCGCGGTCCTCGACGTGCTCGCGCAGGCACTGGCCGAAAGTGTGGGCGATAAGCAACTGCGGGCCGACGTAGCCCGGTGCGAGTCCGACGCGGGGATCTCCGGGGTGCTCGGGGTGTCCGCCGCCCTGGTGGAGTTCGCCGCCACCGTGGACGACCTCGACGCCGACCCGCACCTGCTGAACACCGCGACCGGCACGCTCGATCTGCGGACGATGCGACTGCGGGAGCACGACCCGGCTGATCGGCTGAGCAAGGTTACGACGGCCGCCTATCGGCCCGACGCCGACCAGGCCGAGTGGCGGGCGTTCCTCGACGCCGTGCTGCCCGACGCCGACGAGCGCGACTATTTGCAGCGCGTGGTCGGGCAGTCCCTCTACGGGCGCGTGACCGAGCATCTGTTGCCCGTCCTCATCGGCACCGGCGCCAACGGCAAATCCACGTTCGCCGGCGCCGTCTCCGGCGCAATGGGCGACTACGCCGCGGTGATCGACCCGTCGCTGCTCATGGCCCACGACCGCGGCCGAGGCAGCGGAGGGCCGGAAATGATGCAACTGCTCGGCGCCCGCCTGGTGATCGGCTCGGAAACCGAAGAAGGCCGCAAACTCGATGAGCCGACCATGAAGCGGTTGACCGGGGGTGACGCGCTGACCGCGCGCCGCCTCTACCGGGAGCCCGTGACCTGGATGCCGTCTCACCAGCTGCTCTACCTCACCAACGCGCTGCCCGTCGTGCGCGGCAATGATCCGGCCGTGTGGCGCCGCGTGCGCGTGCTGCCCTTCGACGTGGTGGTCCCGCCCGCGCAGCGGGACCCCGGCCTGCCTGAGCGGCTGCTGCTGCACGCTGACGCGGTGCTGGCCTGGGCCGTGGCCGGATACGCCGATTACAAGGCCAACGGGATGCGGGAGCCGGCGACCGTGCTGGCCGCGACGGACGACTATCGCGCCGAGTCTGACGCGGTACGGCGGTTCATCACCGAGGGGTGCCACGTCTCCCCGGTGGCATCCGCGACCACGCGGGAACTGTTCACCGCCTGGCAGCGGTGGGCGATCCGGGACGGCGCCGAAACCCTGACCGAACGCGCCTTCGGCAAGGAACTGGACCGGCTCGGACACCCCGCCTCCCGGACCAAGAGGGGTGCCACCCGCCCGGGCCTGATGCCCTACGCCGAGGACGACAACGGCCGCGGTGGTGACGCATGGTGACGGCTTCCCGTAACTTTCCTACACGTAGGGATATAGGAAAAGTTGCGGGAAACCGTCACCTTCCGTCACCCGACGCTCTGACCTGCGGAAACACAAAAGCGAGTGATCCGCCGGCGGCCGCTCACGGGCGACTGGTCGACGCCATAAACGGACTGCTCGACGCCGACCGCCGGACGCCCTGCCTCGACCCCGACCGGCGGGACGACTGGACCGCCGAGCACCCCGACGACCGAGCCCGCGCCGCCCGCGCCTGCCGGCCCTGCACGCTCATCGAGCTATGCGCCGACGCCGGGGACGAGATCGCCCAGCAGCACGGGCGCCGCGGCACCTGGGGAGTGTGGGGCGGACAGGACCGCTCGCCCCAACCGGCCAAGGCGGCGACCCCATGAGCGTCGTGGTCAAGGCGTGGAGCCACCGCGACGCCCTCGCAATCGTGGACGGCACACGGGTCCGCATCCGCCGGCAGCGCCGCTCGATCCGATGGATCTGCGACGACCACGGCAACGACAACCACCCGCACTGTCCCCACCTGGCCGCCCTGGCCGCAACCCCCGCAGACCCCGACAAGAGAAGGGAACGACCGCATGGATAGGAACCAACCAACGCGCGGAACCGACGCAATCGCACGCCTGGCAGCCGCGCTCGACGCCGCCATTGAGGCCGACGCCGGCGACCAGGACCAGGCCACAACCGACCCGCCAACCGACCTAGCAGCAGCCCTCGACGCCGCGATGAAGGAGACCGACCGATGAGCACCACCGCCGAGCAGATCACCGAGCTATCCGCCAAGATCCACGCCGCCGAGCAGAAGGCCGCCAGCAGCACCGAGACCGACCGGGCCCGCCTGGCCGAACTGGAGCGCCAGGCGGGCGCCGAGGCCGAGGCCGAGCAGCACCGGCGCGCCACCCGCCGCCAGGCATGGGCGCGCCACTACCTCCAGTCCGGCGACCACCAGGCCGCCGAGGCACAAGCCCGCAAGGACGTTACCGCAGCCCGCCGCGCGTTCGAGCAGACCATCGCCGCCGAGCCCTGGGTAGCGGCTCTCATCGACTGGCAGGCCGCCGTCAACGCACAGCACGCCGTCACCCGCCGCGGGGAGTACGCCCGCGAGATCACCGGGCAGTCCGTCTCACCGAGCACCGGACCGGCGAGCGTGCTGCCGATGATCGACGGTCAAGTCTCGTTCGACCCGCTGGGCCAGATGCTGCACCGCCTGGCCGCATCCGCAGACGAGACTGACGTGCCTGCCGAGGTCGAGCAGTTGGCCGCCGTCAGCGACGGAACGCCGCGCGACCCCCTGGCCGAGGCGATCGCCAGCAGTCCCCTCGACAAGTCCAACCCGCTGGCCTGGCTCGCGCGCAACGGCATCCGCCTCGACGTGACCCGCCACACCACCGAGGACGGTGCCACGACCGTCATGCACCGCAACCCCCGCGCCGGCGAGTGGGTCAAGACCGACGACAAGGGCAACATCCTCGGGACCAGCTGGACGACCGCCGAGACCGAGGGGCGCCCGACCAACCCGATCGACGGGCGCCAGTTCGGCAGCGTGCTCGACACCGAGCGCAACGTCTTCACCAAGCAGCGGGTCAACTAGACCGGTCCACGAGCAGCGACGGCCGGGCGTGAAAGCCACCGAACTGGACAAGCCTGGGCAGGAGCCAAGGCGTCGAGCGCGTTCCCCTTTCTACCGCTATGACGCGCCTGCGCCCGGCCGTCGCACCCACCCGCGGGGTGGGGTTAACCACCCACGGATCGGAACCGCAGGTGAGACCCGCAGGACAAAAGCAGGGTTCAAAGTTTCCGGCACCCCCGGCCTCGCCGCCCGCTCGACCGACCCCGAAACAACGGAGGAACGCCCCAATGACTGAACCCATCTGCACCTGTCCCACAGACGTGGCCGCCCTGCTGCGCGCCCACATCGAGGACGCGCTGACCTGCCCGGCTCACCGGCCCGAGTCCGAGGCCGCCCGAGCAGAACCGCCCGCGCTCAACTCCGACGCGCTGACGCAATCCCTGGCCGCCGCCCTCGGTGGCTCGACAACCCCCACCCTCTGAGAAGGAGCACCCATGTATAACCCGATTCCCCGCAACGTCGCCCGATCCCTGCGTGACGCCGGCCTCACCCTGCCCAAGGAATCCCAGGCCGCCCTCGACGCGCTGACCGCGCTCGCCGCTGCCCGAGACGCTGACCCGGCTGCCGAGGCCGTGGCAGCCGCCGGCAGCATCACTGCCAGGAATGCCGCCGCTCGACTGTCCGAGCTCGCCACCGCCCTCACCGTCAAGGACCACGCTGCCACCGCGTTCACGACGTTGGAGCAGCCGCTGGCGCGCCGATTCTTCGACGGGCTGCGCGACGCGGGCGACGACCTCATCACCGCGATGCGCCCGCGGTTCGACACCGCTGCCGCCGTCGTCCACACGGCCGGGCGCTACTTCCCTCCCGGCGCCAGCAAGTCCGCCGTCCTCGACGCCGGAGACCAGGCCGTCACCGCCTACCGCGACCTCGACGCCGCACTGGACACGCTGGCCCGCATCCGCAACGCACGGGTCATCCTCGGAGACCTGAGCGGACAACCCGAGCAGCACGTCTCATGGTTTATCGCCAAGGCCGCCGACGCCGCCGCCCTCGACAACGCGGCCCGCCTGTTCACCGCGCCTGGCAATGCGTTCCACAACCTGGCCCACGGTGGCTACACCCTGCGCCTGAACACGCGGGCCGAGGCCGCCCAGGTCGCACGCGGCGCCCACGATGCCACCACCGCCCGAGAGGTCGCCGAGGCCGAGGCCCGCGGGAAGGAACTCCGGGAGTCGATGCCCTGGCTCATCGAGAAGGCACCGGCCTAGCCGGACCCCTGGGAGCCGGGGGCCGGGGTTAAACCCCTGCCATTCCGAACCGCAGGTGAGGTGCCTCGCAGTCCGGAGTGGCTAGGAATTGTTGGCAATGGGAGTTCCGGCATGACGCCGGGGAAGGAGCGCCCGCATGGGTGCCGTTGTTGACCCGCCCGCCGGCCTGAGCGCCGGCGGGCGCAGATTGTGGGCGGATATCACCGCCGCGCACGAACTGGACCCGATGCAACTGGTGCAGTTGACGGAGGCGTGCCGGGCGAAGGATCGCCTGGACAAGCTGGACGCCGTGCTGTGCGGGGACGCCGATACGTGGATGCGCCTGTCGCCGGACCCGGCGAGTGACGGTCAGGTCTACGAGATGCGGATCACCAACGCGCTCCAGCGGGCAAACGATACGGCCAACCTGATGAAGCAGTTGCTGGCCGCGCTGCGCCTGCCGGACGGGCAGGGCGTGCGTCCGCAGCGCCGCGGGGGTGGTCGGGGCGTACAACTCCCGAGCGTTCCGGGCGGCAAGGTGAGCAGTCTCGACCGCGCCCGCGCGCGCAGGCCTACGCCCTCCTGACCACAGCGGGCGTGCCATCATCGGCCTGTGGGCGAGACTCCAACGAACTCCCAGGTAAAGAAGGCAGGAAGCACCGTTCGAAGGTTCTTCCGAGGGGCGGACGGCGTGGACCTTGCGGCGTTCAATGAAGCCTTGAGGGTGATCGAGGCGTGGCGGGCCTCCCATGCCGGACCCCTGGTAAGTGCCAACAATGGCCTGCGCAGCATGCTGCGCACGGAGGGGTGCGAAATAAACGTCTCGCAGAGGCTCAAGCGCATGCAGACGATCCTCAACAAACTGACACGCGAGCCCACCCTCTCCCTCCCGACCATGCAGGACATTGGCGGGGTTCGAGCGGTTATTGGAACCATCCCCGAGCTTCGACGGGTCGAGCAGCGCCTGGTGCAGGCTCGGGGCGTCTCCGGTGGGTACAGCGACTACATTTCTGAGCCGAGAGAGTCCGGATACAGGGGTGTTCACGTGGTCGTGACGTACGGCGACCCGCCGCGACACATCGAGGTTCAGCTCAGGACCCCGATGATGCATGAGTGGGCTATCACTGTCGAGAGACTGAGTAACGTGTTCGGCGAGACGTTGAAGGCCGACCGGCTCACTCCAAGCGCCGGGCCGGCCGCGCGGCTAGCGCACCGCTTCATGGCGGAAGTCTCCCGAGCGCAGGCGATTGAAGAGGTGGGCGGCGTCACTCCTGGGCCTCTCCGCGATACCATCGCCCGATTGAGGCTCGATATCGAGGCCTACATAGGACAGGGAAGGTGAGCCAGATGACGAGTGCTATCAAGCATTTCTTGCTGGTGTTCGACCACGAGGCCTCGCGTCTGGTGAGGTTGGATAAGTTCGAAGACGACGTGAACGCGGCCCTTGAGGCGTACTCCGAGTGCGAACACGTCAATCGGGACAACCCTCACATCGACATCGTTCTCGTCGGCTCAGACTCTCTCCAGACCGTCCAGTTGACCCATGCCAATTATTTCGATGGCAGCGTCGCGACAGCCAAGTGGCATACCAGTGAGTACCTACTGGGCATCTAGGAGGCGACCCCCGCACGGCCACCGAGCCTGCGCCTGACCTCGCAAGACAGCAGCGGGAGACGCGACCTAACGGTCACCGTCTCCCGCTGCTGTCTTTGCGCCTGTCAGGCTGGCAGCAGCATCCACCTCACGACGCCACACCGCCCTCGATTCGAGCAGCGAACTCCGCCGCCTCGACCAGGACCGCCGCCAGCTCACGGGCCTGCTCCGGGGTCAGGTCGCCCTCCTCGCCCGTCGTTGCCCGAAAGATCGAGACGACCGGGCGGGCGCTGCTGCACGCGTGCTCTCCGCCGATCACCCACGACCCGTCCGGGCGCCGCTCGTAATCGACCTCGACGGCCACCACGCGGTTGCTGCCGGAGAGCGGGTAGGACTTTTGGGCGACCGCGCCCCACCTGTCCGACAGGGGCGGGCCGTAGGGGTGGACGCTGTCGGCCCACGGCGCGTCCGGCCGCGGCTGCGCGCGTGTCGCGGCTGTCTCCGCGAGCTTGACGAGTGCCGAGGCGGTGGTGCCCAGGACGCGGGCCGCGACCGCCAGGTCATCGACGGGTAGCCGCTCGGGGTCGGACAGGGCGCCCGGCGCGAGGCCGGCCCGCTGCTCGACCTCCCCGAGCGTCATACCCTTCTGGTCTGCCGCGCGCTGGATACCCACTTGGAGTGTGCCGAGCATGTGCTGAACGGCCGTGGTGGTGGTGCTGCTCATCGTGGAGCCTGCCGTCGCCTCGTGCTCGACGTGGTGGTTTGCTGGGGTCATGGTGCCTCGCCTTTCAGTCGGAGATATTGCACGCCACAGCGCTGCCGATCTGCTCGCTTGTAAACGGACCATGCACAACGCACAGGCGTTCCTAGTGCGCGACTATCTCGACTGATCGCACCAGCGCCGCGACGCGCCGGGACGGGCCTTTAGCCCTCCCGGCGCGTTCGCATTTCGGCCACCAGCCGGGCGGGCAACCCCACGACCCGGGAGTATGCGGACCGGGCAGCCCGGCGACCGGCATACGGCACCAGCCGCGCCCGCGCGCGGATCCTCCGCGACCGGCTTGAGTCAATGTGCCCGAAGACCCGCTCGACATCGGCCGCCGGATCGCCCACGGTGCCGCCCGGGGCGGCATATCGAGCGACCTCGACCGCGTCCACGACGCGGCTCAGGGCGGCGGAAGTGTCCCGATCAAGCACCGCGGTGTGCGTCAGATGCGAATGCACCTGGCGCGGGGTGAGCGTTTGCGGCGTCTCGATGCCCAGATCGGCGATGCGGGCAATCAGGTCTTGCCAACGCGCCTCGATCACCTCTGCATCGGAGTCGGCCTCCGCCAGTCGGCGCCGCCGGGCCAGCAGCGAACTGACGGGCAGGACGAGCAGCGCCAGCACCCCGGCCAGCAGGCCGAGGCCGACCCAGACCGTCGTCGGCAGGGCGGCGATCCGCTGCCCGAGGGAGCGGGTGCCCGTGCCGCCGAGGGTGGGGTCGAGCTGGTCCTGCGGGCGGGTCGGGCGAGTCGTCGGGGCCTTCGAGGTGCTGCTGGAGCTGCTTGTCGTGGCGGTCGTGTCCACCGGGACCCGCGCGTAGCCGGGCGCCGTCCCGGAACGCGTCCCGGGCGTGGGATCGAAGCGCACCCACCCGACATTGGCGAAATACAGTTCGGGCCAGGCGTGCGCGTCGCTGCGCTTGACCGTCCATTCGCCGCGCTCCTGACTGCCGGGCAGGAAGCCGATGGCCATCCGCGCCGGAATGCCGTTGTAGCGCGCCATGAGAATCATCGCCGAGGCGAATTGTTGGCAATATCCCTGCTTGGTGGTCAGGAAGTTGGTGATCGGGTCCAGGGGCACGCCTTCCACGCTCTGCACCGGCGCGAGGTCCAGGCTGTAGGTGAACTCATCGGAACGCAACCAATCCTGTATGGCGACAGCCATCTCCAGGTTGTTCCTCGCGTCCGTGCGGAGGCGCTCGCTGATCTCACTGATGATCGGCACCGACAGTGGGTCCACGCTCAGGGTGTCCGCCGTCACGCTGTCGCCGTCCACGCGTCCCGGCGAGTCCACATCGGGTGCCTCGTTGAGGATTTCCGGCGTCGGATTGAGCACAGTCAGGTCAACGGCATATGACGTCGCCCGATCGATGACCTCCACGGAACTATCCGCGAACTCCAGCGCCTCGATGTCATCGTCGATGCTCAGATAGCGCGCGCCATAAGGCATCGCGATCTGCGGGCTCGCCAGATCCGAGTCGTAGGCCTCGAAGGTGCCATCCTTGCGCGCACCGGCAGGAAGTTTCGACATCAGCGGCTGCCACCACGTGAGCGCCTCATTCATGCGCAACGGGATGGTCGGTTTGATCGTCTTGGCGGGATAGAGCGGCCGCGGTGTGAACTGCCCGTTGACATAGTTCGTGAGGATCGCCACCCGCAGCGGTCCCGGACTGGTCACGGAGGTGCGGTACTTCAACGCCGGGCTGGTCGACTGCGACTCCAGATTTGCCCGCAGATCCAGCGTCGTGCTCAGGCTGAAGGTGCCATTGCCCGCACCGGCCGAGCGGCCCAGGCCGTCGGTGAGGTAGCGCGTGTGGAAGTGCGGCACCACGATCGGCAGCACGACGGCCAGCGCGAGCACACCAACGCCCAACCGGCCCGCGCTGCGAGTGAAGGCGGTGCGCGGATCGCGGGGCGCCTCTTGCCCGTCGGGTGTTTTGGGCAGCAGCGTCGCCCAGCGCCGCAAGCCTTGTGTTCCGGTCCGGCCGAGCAGCACCAGCCAGGCGGCGGCCGGCAGCACGAAATAGGCGAAGGGCAGGGCCGAGCCACGGTTCGCCGCGGTGATGAGGAATGCCGTCAGCAGCGCCAGCCCAGCGGCCGCCGGGGCTTTGAGCGTCACCGCGAGCAGGTCGACGATGATCACGATGGCCACCGCGATGAAGGACATCGCGACGATCATCCCGCGATTGGTCGGAGCCGGGGCGGCATACCTCAGCACGGTCTCTCGGGCCTCGATGAGAATGTTGTTGAGGGCGAGCACGGTGTCCCAGGTGGGCATGCCATAGGTCGTGTGCCCTCGTCCATGCCAGAGCGCGATCGCCTCAAGGCCCGCGACGACCTGGGCCAGGGTCACGGCCAACCAATGACGCACCATGGTGCGAACGAAGATCCCGGTCGCGACCACGATCCCGGAGATGACCAGTGCCGGCACCACCCAGGAGGCATCGCTGAGCAGGGTGCGAACGGGCAGCAGCGCCAGCCACGCGGCGACGAAGGCGATCAGCGCTTCGATCGGTCGGCCCTGGCTCTTCATCGGCCCGCCCGCACTGCGCTGGCGCCGACCGAAGACCAGGCCTGTGCGACCGAGATACCCGAGGAGACCGCCACCGCGCTCCAGCCGCGCTCGCGCAGCCGGGCGGCAGTGGCCTCGGCCTCCGGTCCGTGACCGACCGCATCGGAGATCGGGGTGACGATGGCGAGACCGGCCGAACCGGGTGGCCGGACGCGCGCCAAGGCGTCGATCTCGTGGTCGGACATCGCGGAAAGCACCGCGATACACAAAGCGCCGGCGGCCGCGACCTCGCCGGCCTTCTCGATGCTCGTGGTGAACAACGCCGGTTCCTGAAGTTCCGCAACGGCCAATTCCGTCAGGGCCGCCTCTACCCGCAGGTGCTCGCCGCCGTGTCCGGCATACAACTCCCCCCCGGCGACGAGGAAACAGTTGGTGCCTTCCTGGATCACCACGGCGGCAATCGAGGCCATCGCCGTGATGGCCCACTCGAAGGATCCCGACGCGCGCGGGACCGCCCCGGCCGCGGCCCGGTCATCCAGCAGCAGCACGACCCGGCGAGTCGCCGGACGGTCCTCCTGGCGCACCATCAACTCGCCGGTCCGTGCAGTCGCCGGCCAGTGAATGCGCCGCAGGTCGTCGCCCTCGCGGTATTCACGGACCGAGACGTCATCTTCACCATGCAGCGCGATCATGTGGGGGATCGAGCCCTCATTGCCGAGCCCGCCGCTGACCTGCCCGGAGTTCAGATCAACGATCTTGGGCAGCACGATCAACTCTCCGGTGCCGCGCACCACGGCCAAGCGCAAGGTCAACTCGAAGGGATCCTTGATCCGCAGTCCGAGCGGTCCGAGCCGGTGCCGCCCCCGCACCGAGGAACGCACTCGATAGGACACCTCATGGGCCGCCCCGGGCGCCATCTTGGGTATGACGAAGCGCGGCCGGTCGCCTAAGGCATAGTCCAGCTGTTCTTCGGCCATCAGGATCGGCGTCCGCCCTGGGCCGGGATTGCGCACATGCAGGCTGACCGCGCTCCACTGATCCATCGGCACGATCGCCGGCGAGACGGTGCGATCGGTCGCAAAGCTCAACTGCTGGCGCCGGGCGATGAGCAGCACGAAGATCGGCAGCCCGGCCACGAGCACACCGATCCGGGTGATGTCGCGAAAGCCCATAAGGATGCCGCACGCCATCAAAGCCAGCCCGGCCGCGAGGAAGCACCGGCCCCGCACGGTGAGGGCGTCGGTCAGCCCGCGCCTGCGGGTCCGGCGGGCCATCAGAAGCCGGGCGCCGGCACCCGGACGCGGTCGGTGACCGAGCGCAGCACCTCGGCAGGGCCGCGCCGGGAGTGCAGGGCCTCGCCGGTGAGGATCAGGCGGTGGGCCCAGACGGGCACGACGAGGGCCTGGACGTCATCGGGCAGGACGTAATCGCGACCGGATAAGGCTGCCGCCGCTCGGGCCGCCCGCAGCAGGTGCAGGGTGGCTCGCGGCGAGACCCCGAGCCGGATGGCGGAGTTGTCGCGGGTCGCGCTGGCCAGGTCGACGATGTACTGACGGATCGAGTCGGAGGTGTGCACGCTGCGCACGCCAGCGATCAACCGGCTGACGGTCGCGGCATCGGTCACGGGCCGCAATTCGTGCAGCGGGTCGCGCTCGCCGTGGTGGGTGAGCATGTCCATCTCGCTGCGCGCCGAGGGATAGCCCAGTGACAGGCGCGCCATGAATCGGTCGCGTTGCGCCTCGGGCAGGGGATAGGTGCCCTCCATCTCCAGCGGGTTCTGGGTCGCCATGACGATGAAGGGGTGGGGCAGGGTGTAGGTCCGCCCGTCGACGGTGACTTGACCCTCCTCCATACATTCGAGCATCGCCGACTGGGTCTTGGGGGAGGCCCGGTTGATCTCGTCCCCGACGACCACATTGGCGAAGATCGCGCCGGGCCGGAACTCGAACGAGCGCAAGTCCTGGTTGAACATGCTCACGCCCGTGACATCGCTGGGCAGCAGGTCCGGGGTGAACTGAATCCGTCGCACCGAGCAGTCGACCGAGCGCGCGAGGGTCTTGGCGAGCATGGTTTTGCCGACGCCAGGCACATCCTCCAAGAGCAGATGGCCCTCGGCGAGCAAGGCGGTCAGGGCGGTCTGGATGACCTCGGGCTTACCCTCGATCACGGTGCGCATGGCGGCCGCGAGCGAGGTCGTGACCTCCAGGACTTCCTCGAGCGTCCGAGCCCGTTCGCTGCCGGTCAACTGACCCTGCTCGGTCACTGTCGCCATCCTTCCCGACGTGGATCGACCGCGTCGTGTTCTGGGGTCCTGCGAGCTTAGGACGATGCGCTGACAACCCGTCGTTCCCCGCACGGTCCCGGCCATCGTCCCCCACCCGGGCACTAGTTCGGGGCCGGTTCCGCCAACTTTATGGCCTGTTCGAGCAACCTCGGTCCGAACGGCGGCAAATCCGCAGGAATCTCCCCACTTTCCACCACCGCGTCTGACCGGCAAAGATGCTGAGTTCTAGGGGAAAACTGCCCGGAATCGTGCCCAAATCGGTACATAGGTGGGGTAGAGTGGGGGAAATCGGAGTGACCTGGTGAAAAGGGTCCTAGAGGGCAGCGCGGGAGGTGGCCAGTGACCGATGTCGAGTTCATGGGCCAGCACCAGCCGCGGCTGGACGACAAGGGTCGGATCGCCTTGCCAGCGCGCTTTCGCGACGGGCTCGGGGAGCAGGTCGTGGTGACCAAGGGGATGGATCGCTGCCTGACGATCTATCCCCACGAGGTCTTCAAGGAGCGCATCCTCGACCGGCTGAATATGGCCTCGACGGCCTCGCGCAATGTCCGTCAGCTGCGCCGCGCCCTGCTCGGCCATGCCTCCACCGAGACCCCCGACCGCCAGGGCCGCGTGACCATCCCCGCGGTGCTGCGCCAGTACGCCGGGCTCGACAAGGACTGCATCGTCATCGGCCAGGGTCACTACCTCGAGGTGTGGGACGCCGGCTCGTATGACGAGGACGGCTCCGATGCCGTCCTCGGCGATCTCGACGAGGAGGGGGTCGTCCTGCTCTAGCGCGGTGGTTCCTGGCCTCCAGCCGTCCTCCCGGCCCGACTTCCCCCGGATCGGGGCGGCGGATGGGGACCAGGAACCATCGCCCGCACCAGGTGCCCCATCCGCATACCCCAACCCCCGACCAGAACCGATCCGAAGGCACCCGATGAGCACAGGAGCAGTGGCGCCGCACCGTCACGTGCCTGTCCTCCTCGAGCGGATCCTCGACCTGCTCGCCCCGGCCCTGAGCGAGCCCGGAGCCGTGGTCGTCGATGCCACCCTCGGCCTCGGTGGCCACGCGCAGGCGCTGCTCGATCGCTGCCCCGCCGCCCGCCTGGTCGGCATCGATCGCGACGCCGACGCTCGCCGGATCGCGGGGGAGCGGCTCGCGTCATATGGCGATCGGGTCCAGATCGCTGCGGCGGTGTATGACGACCTGCCCGCCGTCCTCGCCGACCTCGGGATCGAGCGGGCCGACGCGATCCTGTTCGACCTCGGTGTCTCCTCGCTGCAACTCGATGCCCAAGAGCGCGGCTTCGCCTACCGCTTCGACGGCCCGCTCGATATGCGGATGGACCAGGGCAGCGGGCAGACGGCGGCCGATGTGCTGCGCGACTATGACGTGCCGGACCTGACCCGGGTGCTGCGGGTCTATGGCGAGGAGCGCTTCGCCCCCAAGATTGCGCGCGCCATCGTCGCCCGCCGCGCGCAGCGCCCGCTGACCACCTCCGCCGAACTCGTCGCCCTGCTCACCGAGGTCATCCCGGCGGCGTCGAAGCGCACCGGTGGCCACCCGGCCAAGCGCACCTTCCAGGCGCTGCGCATCGAGGTCAACGACGAACTTCGAGTGTGGGAGCGTGCCCTCCCCGCCGCGATCGAGGCTCTGGCCGTCGGCGGGCGGATCGCCGTCTTGTCCTATCACTCGCTCGAGGACCGGATCACCAAGAGCGTCCTGGCCGCGGGAGCCCGCAGCAGCGCACCCGTCGGTCTGCCCGTCGAGCTTCCCGAGCACCAGCCCTACCTGCGGCTGCTCACCCGCGGCGCCGAGGAAGCCTCCGCCGCCGAACAGGCCGCCAACTCCCGCTCTGCCTCGGTCCGCTTGCGGGCCGCCGAACGTCTGCGTCCCACCCCCACCCCCTCGAAGGGATCCCGATGAGCTCCCCAGCCGTCAAGCTGTCCGGCCTGCCCACCACCGGCGGCCGCCCGGCGCCGCGCGCGCCGCTGTCGGTCGTGCCCGCGACCGCGGTCGTGCGTCAGGGCTGGTTCATCCTCGCCCTCATCGCGACCATGGTCTTGAGCTTGCTCGCGACCTTGATGATCAACACCGCTCTCGCGCAGGGCAGCTACGAGCGCGGCCGGCTCGTCACGGAATCCACCGTGCTCGCCGACCGGCAGGAGTCGCTGACCACCGAGTTGAGCCAGTTGCGCGCGCCCGCCGCCCTCGCCCAGCGCGCCCTTGCCCTCGGGATGGTTCCGGCCCAGTCGCCGGCCTTCGTCTCGCTGTCCAAGGGGACCGTCCTCGGCGTGGCGGAAGCGGCCACTGGGACGACGCCCTTTACGGTGATTACCGAGCCCACGATGGGATCGACCAAGACCGCCAAGGCCACCAAGACCGCCCCGTCGAAGGCCACGCCCGCCACGTCCAGCACGCCGGCCGACAGCAAGGACTGACCCGCACCGTGACGCCCCGAAGCTCAGCGCCACCTGTCCGGCAGCCGGCCCGGCCCCGGCCCGGTGGGCCCGCGTCGGGCGCGCCCCGGGGCAGCGATCCGCGCCGGGCACATCCGCGAGACGCTGCACCCCGTGGCGCGGCCCCCCGTGGCGGCGGATCACGTCCGCCCCGCACCCCACGCCCGATGGCTCGACCGGGCGGCAATCCCCGGGTCCGCGCCCGGGCCATGTTTGTCGGTCTGCTCGTCGTGCTCAGCCTCTTCGCGACCCAACTCGTGCGCATCCAAGCGCTCGATGAGAACAGCGCCGCCGAACTCGGAATGCAGATGCGGGTGGTCACCGAGACCACGCCCGCCATGCGCGGAACGATCGTCGACGCCACCGGCACGGTCCTCGCGGCGAGCATCGAAAAGCGTGAGGTGAGCGCGGACCCGCAGTCCGTGGCGGCATACAAGAAGAAGATCGACGGCAAGCTCACGACCGTCGGCGCCGCCGGCGCGGCACTCGATCTGGCGCCCTTGCTCGGCCAGACCGTGCCCGATCTGGAGAAGTCGCTCACGACGCCAAAGACCCGCTATGTCCTGCTCGAGCGGGCCATTTCGCCGCTGACGTGGAACACGATCAGCAAGCTCGGCATCCCGGGGATCTACAGCAAGCGGACCTCGGTGCGCAGCTACCCGCAGTCCACGACCTCCGCGAGCCTGGTCGGCTTCGTCAGCGGCGACAACCAGGACGGCGGCGGGGGGATCGAGACCTACCTGAACTCGACGCTCAAGGGTGCCCCGGGCCAGCTCGCGTATGAAGTGGGTCAGGACGGCGTCCGCCTCCCGATGGGCTTTTCCAAGGAGAAGCCTGCGGTCCCCGGGCGCGAGGTCCAGCTGACGATCCGCAATGACCTGCAGTGGTACGCCCAGAACGCTTTGGCGCAGAAGATGCGCGAGGTGCGGGCCGCCTCCGGAACGGTCGTGGTCCAGAGCGTCAAGACCGGTGAACTGCTGGCGATTGCGTCCTATCCGACCTTCGATCCCAACAAGATCACCAGGGATGCCTCGTTCGTCAACACGGCCTTCACGGAGGTTTTTGAGCCCGGCTCGACGGCCAAGGTGATCACGGCGGCGGCCGCCCTGGAGGAGGGCACGGTCAAACCCGACACCGCGATGATCGTGCCCTACTCGGTGCGCCGCGCCGACCGCCAGTTCAGCGACAGCCACACCCACCCCACCGAATACCTCACCTTCGCCGGCGCGTTGGCGCAGTCGAGCAATACCGGTCTGATCATCGCGGGCGAAACCTTGCCGAAGGCGACCATGGAGTCCTACTTCCGCAAGTTTGGCTTCGGCTCCCGCTCGCCCGTGAAGTTCCCCGGCGAAAGCGCCGGGCTGCTCGCCAAGGCCGAGGACTGGAGCGGCTCGCAGCGCTACACCGTGCTTTTCGGCCAGGGTCTGTCGATCACCGCCATCCAGGCGACCGGGGTCTATCAGACGATCGCCAATGGCGGGGTGCACATTGCGCCCAAACTCATCGGCGCGGTCGCCGACAGCCAGGGCGCCTTGCAGAAGACGGCAGAGTCGCAGCGCACTCGCGTGATCTCCTCGAAGGTTGCCGGGCAAGTCAGCGAGATGCTCGAAGGTGTCGTCGGTGCCGAGGGCACCGCGCCTGCCGCCGTCATCGAGGGCTACCGCGTGGCCGGCAAGACCGGCACCGCCGACCGGTATGACGAGAAGGTCCGCGGCTATTCCGGCTACACCGCCAGCTTCATCGGCTATGCCCCCGCATCCGACCCGGAACTGGTCGTCTCGGTCATCATCCAAAAGCCGGTCAACGGCCACTATGGCGGTGTCGTGGCGGCCCCGGTCTTCCACGATGTGATGACCTATGCGCTGCAATCCCTGGACATCCCGCCGACCCCGGGCGACACGGACCCGCCCAAGCTCACGCTGAAGCTCGACAGCCCGCCCAATCCCGACGACCCCGCGGTGCTGCGTGATCGCGGCGCCCGCTAAGGCGCGCGGATGACCGGCTTCCGGCCCGACTCCACCCGTCCCGTCGCCCTGGCTGACCTGGCCACGGCCCTCGGCGCGCCCAATCCGGGCGTCGACGTCCTGATCACCGGAGTCACCCTCGACTCGCGCGCGGTCCAGCCCGGGGATCTGTATGCCGCCCTGCCCGGCGCCAATGTGCACGGCGGGCGCTTCATCGCCGGGGCCGCGGCGGCCGGTGCCGTCGCGGCACTCACAGATGCGGCGGGCGCCGACCTCGCCCACGCCGCAGACGTGCAACTGCCGCTTCTGATCGTCGAGGACCCACGCTCTCGACTGGGGGAGGCGGCCAGCCTGATCTACGCCAATCGCGATCCCGGCCTGAGCTTGATCGGGATCACCGGCACCAATGGCAAGACCACCACGGCATACCTCCTGGACTCCGCGCTGCGAGCGCTGGGCCAACGGACCGGCCTGGTCGGGACGGTCGAGACGCGGATCGGGGAGCGACGGATCAAGAGCGTCCGCACGACCCCGGAGGCCAGCGAGGTGCACGGCCTGATCGCGGCGATGCGCGAGGGCGGCGTCGACACCTGCGTCATGGAGGTTTCCAGCCATGCCCTGTCGCTGCACCGCGTCGACGGGCTGGTCTATGACGTCGCGGTCTTCACCAATCTCTCGCAAGACCATCTCGATCACCACCGCACGATGGACAACTACTTCCTCGCCAAGGCGGCCCTGTTCACGCCGCAGCGAGCCCGCCAGGGAGTGATCTGCGTCGATGATGCCTGGGGCCAACGGCTGGCCGCGGACGCCCCGATTCCGGTCACGACGCTGAGCAGCACTGGTCAGCCCGCCGATTGGCGTCTCGACGCGGGGGAGGGGAGCGAGTTCACGCTGACCGGTCCCGCGGGGCGGCTCGACCTGCGCTCGGCGCTGCCCGGCGACTTCAATCGGGTCAACACGGCGCTCGCGGCGCTCACCTTGCTGGCTGCGGGGCACGGCATCGACGCGGTCCGCGAGGCGGTTCTCGCGGACCCGCACGTGCCCGGCCGGATGGAAAAGGTCACGGCGAACACACCGCGCGAGCCCGCACCCCTCGCCGTCGTCGACTATGCGCATACCCCCGATGCGGTCGCTGCCGCGCTCGCCGCGCTGCGGCCTGAGGCCGCACCGGGTGGACTGATCGTCGTGCTCGGCGCCGGGGGCGATCGAGACCGCAGCAAGCGCGAGGCGATGGGGGCGGCCGCCGCACTCGGCGCCGATCAGGTCTTCGTCACCGACGACAATCCCCGCTCCGAAGATCCGGCGACGATCCGCGCTGCCGTGCTGTCCGGCGCCCGTGCCGCGGGTGCCGAGAGTCGCATCGAGGAAGTCCCCGACCGGGCTGAGGCAATCGCCGCAGCCGTCGAGGCGGCCTATGCCGCGGGCCCAGGATCGGTGATCGCCGTCGTCGGCAAGGGCCACGAGAGCGGCCAGGACATCGCCGGCGTCATCCATCCTTTCGACGACCGCACTGAACTGGCCGCCGCCCTCGACGCAGCGGGTGGGTCCGCATGATCGCCCGCAGCCTGGCGCGCCTCGCCGAGATCACCGGCGGCCACCTCGCCGGGATCGACGTCGCGGCCGCCGAGCACCTGCTCATCGACGGCCCGGTCGTCACCGATTCGCGGGAGGCCGGACCCGGCAGCCTGTATGTCGCCCGCATCGGCGCCGCGGCCGACGGCCACGACTTCATCGCTGGGGCGGCGCAGCGCGGCGCGGTCGCCGCCCTGGTCACCGCCGATACCGGTGATCTCCCGCGCATCGTCGTCGCGGACGAGCAGGCCGCCTTCGTCGCGATCGCCCGGGAGCTGATCGACTCCCGTCCGGATCTGGAGGTGGTCGGCATCACCGGCTCCTCCGGCAAGACCTCGACCAAGGATCTGCTCGGCCAGGTCCTCGCCGCCGACGCCGAGACGATTGCCCCGGTGGGCTCCTTCAACTCCGAGGTCGGTGTGCCACTGACCGTATGCCGGATCACCGACGCCACCCGCTATCTCGTGATCGAGATGGGTGCCCGGGGCATCGGGCATGTCGCCTACCTCACCAAGATCGCCCCGCCACGCATCGGGATCGTGCTCAATATCGGCTCGGCCCATGTCGGCGAGTTCGGCTCGCGGGCGGCGATCGCCACCGCCAAAGCCGAACTGGTGCAGGCCCTGCCGGCCGATGGGGTGGCCGTGCTCAATGCCGACGACCCGCTAGTGCGCGCGATGGCCGAGCAGACCACGGCGCGCGTCGTGCTCGTCGGAGAGGCCGCCGATGCCGACTATCGCGCCGAGGCCATCACGCTCGGATCGGACGGCTGCGCGGCCTTCGACCTGATCAGCCCCGCCGGGGCCGCGCATGTGCAGTTGGCTGTTGCCGGTCGTCACCAGGTCGGCAACGCCCTCGCAGTGATCGCGGCCGCCCACGAGTGCGGACTGGCGCTCTCGGACATCGTTGACAGCCTCGCCCACGCCGGGCCCGTCAGTCGCTATCGCATGGAAGTCAGCGAACGCGCCGATGGCGTCACGATCGTCAACGACGCCTATAACGCCAATCCCGAATCGATGGCCGCGGCCCTCGACGCGCTGGCGACGATGGGCGCCGGCCGGCGCACCATCGCCATCCTCGGCGCCATGCTCGAACTCGGCGACGAGAGCCAGGCCGCCCACGAGGCGGTGGGCGAACTCGCCGCGGCGCGGGGCGTGCATATCCTGCTCTGCGTTGGGGAGGCGGCTCGCGGGATCGGCGACGGGGCAGCGCGCGGGGGCGCGCCGATGACCATCCGATATGCGCCCGATGTGGACACCGCCTACGCTGAAGCTGTCGACATCCTCGCCCGTGGGGATGTCGTCTTGCTGAAATCCAGCAATGGCGCGGGTCTGCGTTTCCTGGGGGACCGGCTTCGGGATGCACCCGTGTCCCGTGAGGAGGCATAACTCGTGCTGGCCGTGCTCTTGGCAGCCGTCGTCGCGCTGGTGATCGGACTTCTCGGCACCCCCGCATACATCAAATTCCTGGTCCGGCGAGGCTACGGACAGTTCATTCGGGACGACGGTCCCACCTCGCACCACACCAAGCGCGGCACCCCGACCATGGGCGGCACCGTCATCATCGCGGCGACGGTCATCGGCTATCTCGCCGCCCACGCCGCGACCGGATCCAGCCCCACCGTCTCCGGACTCCTGGTGCTCTTCCTGATGGCCGGGCTCGGGCTGGTCGGCTTCCTCGACGACTTCATCAAGATCAGCCGGCAGCGCTCACTCGGGCTGCGCAGCAAGCAAAAGTTGGCGGGTCAAGCGCTTGTCGCCATCATTTTCGCGGTCCTCGCCCTGCGTTTCCCCGACGACTTCGGCAACACCCCGGCCTCGACGGCCGTCTCGTTCGTGCGGGACACGCCGCTCGACCTCTCGTTCGGGGTCCCAGCCGTGGGCGTGGCGCTCTTCGTCATCTGGGCCAACATCATGATCTCCGGCACCTCCAATGGCGTGAACCTCACCGACGGTCTCGACGGCCTCGCGACCGGCGCCTCCACGATGGTCTTCGCGGCCTACGTCCTGATCGGCATCTGGGAGTCGAACCAGAACTGCACCAACGCCTTGAACCTGAAGTGCTATGACGTGCGCGATCCCCTCGATCTGGCCGTCGTGGCGGCTGGCGGGATGGGCGCCTGCTTCGGCTTCCTGTGGTGGAATGCCGCCCCGGCCAAGATCTTCATGGGCGACACCGGCTCCCTGGCCCTCGGCGGAGCGCTGGCTGGCCTGGCGATCGTCTCGCGCACCGAACTGCTCATCGTCATCCTCGGTGGCCTCTTCGTCACCATCACCCTCTCGGTGATCATCCAGGTCGCGTCCTTCAAATCGACCGGCAAACGCGTCTTCCGGATGGCCCCGCTGCAACATCACTTCGAGCTCAAGGGCTGGCAAGAGGTCACGATCGTCATCCGCTTCTGGATCATCGCTGGCCTGTTCGTCGCCCTCGGACTCGGCATCTTCTATGCCGAATGGGTCGTGGGGACGCTGTGAGTCGGCGCACCGATCTCGGCGCGCTCACGCACGGCGGCGCCGACTGGGCCGGCCTGCGCGTGCTGGTCACCGGACTCGGGATCAGTGGCTTCGCCGCGGCCGACGCCCTGGCCGAGCGCGGCGCGCAGGTCGTGCTGGTGGATGCCGCCGAGCCGGCCGAGGGCAGCGAGCTAGCGCAACGGGCGACCATTTTGCGCGTCCTGGATGTCGACGTCCGACTCGGCCCGGAGGCGAGCACCGCCCTGCCCCCCGACCAGATCGACCTCGTGGTCACCTCGCCGGGCTGGCGCCCCGACCAGCCGCTGCTCGCGGCGGCGGCCTCGGCCGGCATACCCATCTGGGGCGAGGTCGAACTGGCCTGGCGGATGCGGCCCGCCGAAGGCGCGGCCCCGTGGCTGACACTGACCGGCACCAATGGCAAGACGACGACCGTCCAAATGCTCACAAGCATCTTGCGGGCGGCGGGGCTGCGCGCGACCAGCGCCGGCAATGTGGGCACGCCCATCCTCGAGGCGGTGCTGCACCCGCAGCCCTATGACGTCATCGCCGTCGAACTCTCCAGCTTCCAGTTGCACTGGTCGGATTCGATCTCCCCGCTCGCCTCCGCCTGCCTGAATATCGCGCCGGACCACCTCGACTGGCACGGCACCTTCGAGGACTACTGGCAGGCCAAGGCCAAGGTGTATTCCCGCACCCAGGTCGCGTGCATCTACAACGTCGCCGATGAGCAGACGCGCCGAATGGTCGAAGAGGCCGAGGTGGTCGAGGGAGCCCGAGCGGTCGGCTTCACGCTCGACACCCCCGCCGTCTCGATGGTCGGGCTGGTCGAGGACATCCTCGCGGACCGGGCCTTCGTCGCCGAGCGCGCGACGAGCGCCGCCGAAATGGGCACCCTCGCCGATCTGAGCCGCACCGATGCGCCCCCGCCGCCGCATGTCGTCGCCAATGCGCTCGCCGCCGCGGCGCTGGCCCGCGCGTATGGCGTCCCAACCGGCGCGGTCCGCGACGGCCTACGCGCCTTCGTCCCCGAACCGCACCGGGTCGCCGAGGTCGGCACGGTCGCCGGGGTGCGCTTTGTCGATGACTCCAAGGCCACCAACCCGCACGCGGCGGCGGCCTCCCTCTCGGCATACGACGGGATCGTCTGGCTCGCCGGCGGACTGCTCAAGGGCGCTGACATCGATCCCCTGGTTGAGCGCTTCGGGCCCGGCCTGCGGGGTGTGGTGCTGATCGGGGCCGATCGCGCCCAGATCGCCGAATCCCTCGCCCGACACGCGCCGAAGGTCCCGGTCGTCGACCTGCCGGACACGGACACTGGAGCGATGGATCGCGCCGTGGCGGCTGCCGCCGCCCTTGCCCAGCCGGGTGATGTCGTGCTGCTCGCCCCCGCGGCTGCGTCCATGGACATGTTCGCCAACTATGGCGCTCGCGGCGATGCCTTTGCGGCCGCGGTCGAGCGTCTGCAGGTCGACGGGGAGTAGATCCGTGAGCAGCACCACCGCGTCATCGCTCGCCGGTGGCGAGGGGGCCCGTGGGCGCCTCGCGCGCCTGCGCACCCTCCTCGACAGCCCCGTCGCGACCTACTACCTCTTGCTGTCGGTCACCGTGCTGCTCACGCTCATCGGCCTGGTCATGGTGCTTTCGGCGTCGATGATCGTCTCGATCAAGAATGATGGTTCGCCCTATGGCGAGTTCACCGGCCAGGCCATCTTCGCCGCCATCGGGTTTGCAGCCATGCTCGTCGCGATGCGGATGCCCCTGGGCTTTTGGAAGCGCATCGGTGGGGTGGCCCTGGTCGCGGCGGTCGCGCTGCAGATGCTCGTCTTTTCCCCGCTGGGGGTGGCCGTCCAGGGCAACCGGAACCAGATCCGCCTACCGGGCTTCGCCGTCCAGCCGAGCGAGATCGCCAAGATCGCCCTGATCCTGTTCGGGGCGCGGGTCCTGACGCAGAAACGGCGCTTCCTCGGCTCGATCACGGAAGCGATCGTGCCGTTCGTCGCCCCTGCGGCCATCGTCGTGCTCCTGCTCGTCATGCTCGGTCATGACCTCGGAACCGCCATCGTGATCTCCGCCATCGTCGCGGGCATGCTTTTCGCGGGCGGGGTGCGGATGAAGTGGTTCGGCATCGGCGGCGTCCTCGGCATGATCGCCCTCGCCGGCGCGACGATGACCAGCGACAACCGGATGCAGCGGATCAGCATCTGGCTGGATCCGAGCAAGTGCAAGATCACCGACGAGACCCTCTACTTCGGCATCTGCCGCCAACCCATGCACGCCCGCTTCGCGCTCGCCGAGGGCGGCCTGACCGGCATCGGCCTCGGCGCGTCCAAGGAAAAGTGGCAGTGGCTGCCCGAGCCGCACAATGACTTCATCTTCGCCATCATCGGCGAGGAACTCGGCCTGGTCGGGGCGCTCATCGTGCTCGGACTTTTCGCCGTCTTTGGGTATGCCGCCTACCGCCTCGTGGTGCGCACCGACGACTTCTTCGTTCGAATCGCCGCCTCGGGTGTGATGGTGTGGATCCTCGTGCAGGCCATCGTCAATATCGGTGCCGTCATCGGCGCCCTGCCGATCATCGGCGTCCCGCTCCCATTCGTCTCCTCCGGCGGCTCCTCGCTGATCACCACCATGCTCGGAGCCGGAGTGCTGCTGGCCTTCGCGCGCGCCGAACCGGGCTGCGCCGAGGCCCTGTCGCTGCGGCCGAAGTCCGTGCGCGGCGGAGCGGCCGTGCTGAGCCGCTCGCGGGGGAAGCGGTCATGACCGAGTTGTCGTTGCCGTCTTCGGTCCTGCTGGCCGGCGGCGGCTCGGCGGGGCACGTCTCGCCGCTGCTCGCCCTGGCCGACCGGCTGCGCGCCCTGCGTCCGGAGATGTCGATCACTGCCCTCGGCACTGAAACCGGGCTCGAAGCGCGCCTGGTGCCCGCGCGCGGCTACCCCCTCGTGACCATCCCCAAGGTTCCGCTGCCCCGCAAGCCCGGTCCCGACCTGCTGCGCGTGCCCGGCCGGTTGCGCTCGGCGGTCGCGGCGGTTGAGTCGGCCATTGACCAGACGAGCGCTGAGGTGGTCGTCGGCTTCGGCGGCTATGTCTCCACCCCGGCATACCTCGCCGCCCGCCGCCGCGGGGTGCCGATCGTCATCCACGAGCAGAACGCCCGCCCCGGCCTCGCCAACCGGCTCGGCGCGCGGCTGACCCCCTTCGTCGGGACGACTTTTGCCAGCACCAAGCTGCCGCATGCGCGGCGGGTGGGTATGCCGCTGCGTCCCGAAATCTCCACCTTGGACCGCGCCGCCCGCCGGGCCGAGGCGCTGGAGCATTTCGGGCTGGCTGATGCGCGCCCGACCGTGCTCGTCACCGGGGGTTCGCTCGGCGCCAAGCGCCTCAACGACGCCTTCAGCGCCCGTGTTTTGGAGTTGTCGGAGGCCGGCATCCAGGTGCTGCACGCGACCGGGGCCGGCAAACTCTTCGCGGCACCCGACACCGGGGCTGGCGCCCGCTATGTCGTGACCGAGTATGTCGACGCCATGGAGCTCGCGTATGCCGCCGCCGACCTCGTCGTCGCGCGCTCCGGCGCCAATACGGTCTGCGAGCTGACCGCGGTGGGGCTACCGGCGGTCTATGTCCCGCTGCCGATCGGCAATGGGGAGCAGGAACTCAACGCCGCCGACACCGTCGCGGCGGGCGGAGGGTTGTTGGTCAAGGACGCGGACCTGACCCCGACCTGGGTCACGCAGCAGTTGATCCCGCTGGCCCGCGACGAGCAGCGGGTCGCTGCGATGGCGGCGGCAGCCGCCCGTGTGGGGGAGCGTGGCGGCGATCAGTTGCTCGCCGATCTGGTGGGGGCGGCATACGCCTCGCGCACCACGAGGCGCTGATATGGCCTTCGGGGTCAACGAACGCTTCGACTTCTCGGCGCCCATCCCGGCGCCGCACGCACTCGGCGCCGTGCACTTCATCGCCATCGGCGGCAGCGGTATGTCGGGCATCGCCTCCTTCCTGCACGATCTCGGAGTTCCTGTCAGCGGCTGCGATGGCGCCGACTCGGCGAGCGTTGAGCGGCTGCGCGCGGAGGGCATCGCGGTCTCGATCGGGCATAGCCCCGAGCACCTGACGGGCATCGACACCGTCGTCGTCTCCTCAGCCATCCCGGAGTCGAATCCCGAACTGCAGCAAGCGCGTTCGCGCGGGCTGCGGATCCTGCACCGGGCTCAGGCGCTGGCTTCGGCGATGGGGGAGGACACGCGGATCGCGGTGGCTGGCGCGAATGGCAAGACGACGACCTCGGCCATGCTCGCCTCGGCCCTGCGATCCGCCGGCCTCGATCCTTCCTTCGCCATCGGCTCCGAGCTGGTCGGGATCGAGCGCAATGCGCTGCGCGGCGACGGGCCGGTCTTCGTCGCGGAGGCCGACGAGTCGGATGGCTCGTTCGCGAGCTATCACCCCCACATCGCCATTGTGACCAATGTCCAGCCGGACCACCTCGACTTCTATGGCGACTTCGCCCACGTGCAGGCCGCGTATGCCGCCTTCGCCGCCTCGATCCCCCAGGGTGGCTTGCTCGTCGCCTGCGCGGACGATCCCGGCGCCGCGCACTTGGCGGCGGCGCACCGGGCGGCCGGTGGGCACGTGGTGACCTATGGCGAGTCGCCGGCGGCTGAAGTCCGGCTCACCGAGGTCAAGATGGCCGGGCTGCGCGGTCATGGCATCGTCGAAAGCGCCGGGCGACAGGTGCGCCTGGAGGTGGCGGCTCCTGGCCGGCACAACCTGCTCAATGCGACGGCGGCCCTGGCGGCCGGCTGGCTCGGTCTCGATGCCGACCCTGAGGCGCTCGTCGACGGCTTGGTCGCCTTCCCCGGCACCCGGCGGCGCTTTGAGTTCAAGGGTGATGAGCGCGGCGTCACGGTCGTTGACGACTATGCCCACAATGCGCCGAAGGTGGCGGCGCTCGTCGGCGCGGCACGCGCCGTTTTGCCGGCGGGGGCGGCGCTGCGCGTCGTTTTTCAGCCGCACCTGTATAGCCGCACGCGTGACTTCGCGGAGGGCTTCGCGGCTGGTCTCGCGCCCGCCGACCAGATCGTGTTACTGCCCGTGTATGGCGCCCGCGAGCAGCCGATGGACGGCATCGACAGCCATCTGATCACCGAGCACTTGAGCGCTCTGGGGCGGGAGAGCTATCTCGCCGCCTCGCCGGAGGCGGCGATCGACGAACTCGTGTCGTCAGCGCAGCCCGGTGATCTGATCGTCACCGTCGGCGCCGGCGATATCACGCGACTTGGCCCGCGCATCCTCGCGGCGCTGCGGGAGGACTGAGAGGGACCATGGCGACCCCACGACGACCGGCCGGGGCCGGTCGCGGCCCCGGACGTCCCGCCGCGCGGACGACGGGCGCGGCACGGCCCGCTGCTTCCTCCGCGGGCGGCCGGTTGTCAGCGCGAGCGGCCGAGATCGCCCGGGCCGCTGACCCTGCCAAGCGGTCACCGCAGAGCGCCGCGAAGCCGAGCCAAAAGACCCCGGCGGGTTCGCGGGCCGCCGATGACAGCTTCTTCGACGAGCCCGGCACCGCCGGCGCGAAGACACCTGGGAGGGGTCGGGCGGGCCGCGGTGTCCTGTCGTTCGCCGATGGATGGGCCCGCCGTGCGGGGGCCGCGCAGCGCCGCCGGTCGATTCAGGTGTGGTGGGTTGTCGGCGGCCTCGGTGCGCTGCTGGCTCTGGCATGGGTCCTGTTGTGGTCACCGCTGCTCGCCGTTTCCACGATCGAGGTGAGTGGCGGGTCGGCGGCCGTCCGGACCGTTGCCGAGCGGGTCGGAGCCGAGCAAAAGGGCCGCTCGATGGTCCTGCTCGACACCTCCGCCGTCGAGGCGCAGATCGAGGCCGATTCACGGGTCGCGGATGCCACTGTGCGCCGGGGTATGCCGCGCTCCCTCGTCATCGAGGTCATCGCGCGGGTGCCCGTTCTCGGCCTCGAGAAGTCTCAAGGTCAAGTAGACCTTCTGGATATTGAGGGCGTTCGCACCCAGACAGTAAAGGCTGCGCCGAGCGGGGTTCCGGTCGTCAAGGGCGGCTCGGGAGTCGGCGATGAGGAGAGCGTGCGCGCCGCTCTTGCCGTCATGGCGGCGCTGCCGGAGGCGACGCGCGCGAAGGTCACCAATCTGCAGTTTGATGCGGCGGATTCGGTCTCCTTCCGCCTGGGGTCGACGGCTGTCGTCTGGGGGTCCTCCGAGCGCTCCGAGCTGAAGGCTCAACTCGTGGGGATCTTGTTGTCACAGAAGCCCAAGACCATCGATGTGAGCGCTCCGGACAATCCCGTCACCCGCTAAGGAACCGCTGATCAACGGGCGATTCGTGGTCGGGCGGGCGAGGGATGTCGTGGGGGCGTCGGAAT
>NZ_BAAAPO010000009.1:27012-44497 GCF_039531185.1 Nostocoides veronense | reverse complement strand
TCCGTGGAGCCACGCAGGGTGGGGACTTTCAGTGAGCAGGTCTGGGGACTTTCAGTTGAGCGCCATCAGTGCTGATCTGGGGTATCGAGGACAGTCGGCACCTGTCGGCTCGGTTGGAGATCGATCTACTCCTCGCCCTGCGCCAGATGATGCACAACGTGCCAGCAGCTGCTCTGTAGCAGAACGGTGCTACCAGCCCCTGCTGCCTTTGCGTCTACCGGGACCGCACCCCGCCCGCTGCTCGTGTCTCCGTGAGCGGATCGCGTTCCGGCGAACGACTGCCCTGCCGGGTCGCAGCGACGGGGTATTACCGTCGTTCGACCTGCGTGGCCGCAGCGGGCCGCTACTGGTCGACTTCGGTGAACGCGACAGCGAATCTCGTGGGTCGGGCGTCCAGCCGGTACCGCGGCAGGACGCCGGGGCCGCAGGCGGCGGAGCCGATGCCATGGTGGGCGGCGTCGAGGTTGACCCAGATGCGGTCGCTTGGGCGGAGATCGCTGGCATGCTGGGCGGTCTCGAGGGTCTCGCTGGTCCAGCGCCGGGCGGTGAAGTCGAAGCACGCGAGGCCATTGATCCTCAGTCCGTGTCCGTGCTTGTCGGTGAGGGCCGCCCAGCGGACCTCGGTTCGGTTGCCGTTCTCCTGTGGCATGACGTAGGGGGTCTGGAGGTCCTCGACGGTGCTGGTGAACCGGCCGACCCGCGCGGCCTGCCGGGTGTCTGGGTAGGCTTCGCCGGGACCGCGACCGAACCATTCGATCTTCCCAAGCCTGGCGGGCACCGCAAGGCGGAGACCGAGTCTTGGCAGTGGGACGGGCCAGGTGCCCTCTGGCATGACGACGAGCGACAGGACCAGCATCTGGTCGGCAACGGTCCAGGTGTAGGTCGTCCGCAGCCCGACATCGGTTCCCGCCGGGGCCTCTCGTGCGTGGACTACCACTGCATCATTCTCGGTCAGGACCTCGATCACTCGATGACGCATCCTGTGCAGTCCGAGGTCGCGCCATTGCGCTGCCAGGCCGCCGCCATCCTCAGGAGCCCCGCGGTCGTTATCGGTTGGTGCGCGCCAGACGTCCAACCTCGGTCCCTCCACCTCTAGGGAGCCCAGCGCACGCAGCCGGCCACTGATCGGGTCGAACGCGCCCGGGCCCAGCCTGAGTCCGTTCTCGTCGACCACGGGCGATGCGTGGCGGCGAGGCGGCGGGAGCGGCTGGCCGGGCGACACCGGGATCTGACCCCAGGCCACCTCGTGGCCGGCGGGCGCCCAGTCGGTATCAGCCGCGAGCACGGCCTGTACGGTCAGCCACGATTCGCCGGTCCTTGACGGCAACTGCGGGAATGGGAGTTCGACCTCTCGGCCGGGACGGACCGTCGGGACGTCGAGGTGCCCAGCAGCCAGCGGAACGCCCTCCGTCTCCAGCGTCCAGTTGAAAGCCAGGTGCGACAGGGTGCGGAAATCGTAGCGATTCCCGATCAGCAGCGTGCCTGTTGAAGCGTCTGCGCGAATGCGGACCGGCTCGATGACCTTCTTGAGTTCGAGCAGCGCTGGCGACGCGGTGCGATCGGGGAAGATCAATCCGTCGGCGACGAAGTTGCCGTCGTGGACCGGTTCGCCGAAGTCCCCTCCGTAAGCGAAGAACGGCCTACCTTCCGGGGTGTACTGACGCAGGCCGTGGTCGATCCATTCCCACACGAAGCCGCCCTGGCAGCGGGGGTAGCGCTCGAACAGTTCCTGATACTCCGAGAAGCCGCCCGGCCCGTTTCCCATGGCGTGGCCGTACTCGCACAAGATGAACGGCAGGGTACGGCGGCGTGCGTCAAGTGCCGGATCGCTCAGAGGCTCTTCGGTGCCTTGACCGATCGCTTCGACCTCCGCGTGGTCGGCGTACATGCGGCTGTAGACGTCGACATTGGCGCAGGTCTGATCGCCCTCGTAATGCAGCGGCCGGGATGGATCGCGAAGCCGGGTCCACTGAGCCATCGCTGCCAGGTTCCGTCCGCTGCCGCTCTCGTTGCCCAGCGACCACATGATGATGCTGGGATGGTTCTTGTCGCGCTCGACCATCCGGCGCATCCGGTCCACGAGCGCGTCTTCCCATCGCGGGTCGTCGGCGGGGTTGCCCCGCCACCCGACCCGTTCGAATCCGTGGGTCTCCAGGTCACACTCGTCGATAACGTAGAGGCCGAGTTCGTCGCACAGGTCTAGGAAATGCGGGTGCGGCGGGTAGTGACTGGTGCGCACCGCGTTCAGATTGTGCGCTTTCATCATTGTCACGTCGCGGCGCATTAGCTTCTCGGAGACCGTTCTGCCGTGGTCGGTATCGAATTCGTGCCGGTTGACCCCGCGTAGCAGGATTGGGCTTCCGTTGACCTTCAGCAGCCCGTTTTCGACCACCACGGTGCGGAATCCGATTCGGACTGGCACCCGTTCGCCATGGGTCGCCAGCGTCCCGTGGTAGAGCCGCGGCACCTCGGCGCTCCACGGCTCAACCCGGTCGATGCGCGCCGTGTCACCGGTCGCGATATCGAGTGCCAGTTCGGGGACGACCAGCCTGGCGGGCGCGCTGGCCTCGATACGCAACGAACCCTGCCCAGTGACGTGGTCGTACCCGGTATGCACGAAGAAGTCATCCAGTGAGGCTGTCGGCCTGGCCAGCAACGCGACGTCGCGGAAGATACCCGAGAGCCACCACATGTCCTGATCTTCTAGATACGAGCCGGCGGACCATTGGTGCACGCGTACGGCGAGCACGTTCTCGGCACCGGGTCGTAGCAGTGCGCCCACGTCGAACTCGCTCGGGAGTCGACTGCCCTGGGCGGAGCCGATTTCCTCGCCGTTGAGCCAGGCCCGCAGGCAGGAGTCGACCCCGCCGAATCTCAGTATCGCGTCGAGACCGGCCCACTCGTCTGGGACAGCGAAGGTGCGCCGGTAGTCGCCGGTCGGGTTCTCATCCGGCACGTGGGGTGGCTCGACGGGGAACGGATACCTCACATTGGTGTAAGCCGGGGCGCCGTAGCCGTGGAGTTGCCAGTGTGATGGCACCGGTAACCGGTCCCAGCGGGTGTCGTCGTACGTCGGGGCCACAAAGTCCAGGGAGGAGCCGATCCGCTCCGAAAACCGGAATGCCCACTGACCGGCCAACGACAGCTGTGGTGCGTCGGAGGCGAACCAGGCGCGAGGATCACGCGTGCCTCGGTTCGGTTCCACTACGCCGTCGCGGGTTTCGAGAGGCCAGGTTTGCCGGTGCGGATCATCCCTTGACGCCACCAGCACCCAGTCCGCCTCGCCAGTATCGCTGCAGCATCAAGAAGGCGGCGATGATGGGCACGACCGACAGCAGTGCCCCGGTGAGCACTGCTGTTGCGAGCGTGGGGTCCTGCTGGGTCTGAGAATTCCAGGAATACAGGCCCAGCGTCATCGGGAACAGCTTTCGGTCGACCAGCATGATGAGCGGCAGGAAGAAGTTGTTCCAGATGACGACGAACTGGAACAGGAAGATCGTCACCAGCGCCGGCCTCATCAGCGCAGTCGCCATCATGAGGAAGATCCGGAACTCGCCCACACCGTCCAGGCGCGCGGCCTCGATCAGGGCATCGGGCACGGAGGCCGATGCGTAGATCCGGGACAGGTAGACGCCGAACGGGCTCACGAGGCTGGGCAGCAGCACCGACCAGTAGGTATTCGTCAGCCCGACCGCCGCGAAGATCAAGAACAGCGGCAGGGCAAGGGCGGTTGCCGGCACCAGCACTCCGGCGAGGATTGTGTTGAAGGTGGCCTCACGGCCACGGAACTCATATTTGGCCAGTGCATAGCCGGCCATTGCGGCGATGACCGTCCCGATGGCGGCGCCCACCCCGGCGTACAGCACGCTGTTGAGCAGCCACCTCCAGAAGATGCCGCCGTCGCGGTTCACGGTGTCTGAGACATTCGTACCGAGCTGGAAGTGGGAGAACCACAGACCGGGAGTGGTTGTCAGGTCGCCGCGGTTCTTGGATGAGGCGACGAAGAGGTACCAGAGGGGCAGCATGAAACACGCCATGGCCGTGAACATGACCGCGACCGGCAGCACCGATTCGAGCGGGCCTCGTTTCCACTTCTGCGTCGGCTGGGGGGCGCTCCCCACGGAGGTGCTCATGAGTTCTCCCATCGTTGGGTGAGCCTGAGGAAGACGAACGACAGCACAGCCGTGGCCATGGCGAGCAAGAACGACACGGCCGCGGCGTAGTTGTAGGCGTTGCCCGACGCGGCCGTGAAGGCCAGGAGGTTAGGTGTGTAGGTGCTGGAGATGCTCGTCGAGATGCTGCGCAGCACCTGCGGTTCCGCGAACAGCTGCAAGGTTCCGATGATGGAGAAGACCCCGGTCAGGATGACCGAGTCGCGGATCAGCGGGATCTTGATCCGCAGGGCGGTCTGCCACGCGTTGGCGCCGTCGATGCGTGCGGCTTCGTAGATGTCCTGGTCGATCGCTTGGAGGTTGGAATACATGATCAGCATGTTGTATCCGGCGTACGTCCAGGTCACGATGATAGCGATGGACCACAGCACCCATGTGTTCCCGAGGAAGTCGATGGGAATCAGGTCGGCGACCGGGCCGAGGCCAGGTGTGAACAGGAAGCCCCACACGATGGCACCGATCACTACTGGGACGGCGTACGGGACGAAGTAGGTGAGTCGGAAGAAGCGCTTGAAGCGTGCGGTTCTAGAGTCGAGCAGGAGGGCGAAGGTCAGCGCAATGACCAGCATCGCCGGCACCTGGATGAACCCGAACAGCAGCACTCGCCCCACGCTCGCGATCAAGGCGGGGTCCTGGAGTGCCTGACCATAGTTCGACAGTCCACCCCATGCGTCTTCGGCGGGACCGAACGCACCCTTACGCGTGGTCACGAAGAAGCTGCGCACGAACGCGTAGCAGATCGGCACGATGTAGAACAGCAGGAAGAGGATTGCGAACGGAGAGAGGAGCCCGACGATCGCTCGCCGCTCGGCCCTCCTAGAAGGGTTTTCACTGCGGGCAGGGCGACCGGACGGGCCGCTGGCGTGGTTGCTGCCGCTCTCGGTCGTGTCGAGGCTCATTTGGGCTCCACCTCCAGTGCTTGTAGGCGCATCGCTGTGATGGTGTCCTCCTGCGCCCCAACCAGGGCCTCAGACAGGGTGGAGTCCCCGCCGAGAGCAGCGCCGAAACCGTCGGCGAGCGACGCGTAGGTCTGGGTCATCGTCGGACTCCAGATGAAATCGGGGTCAACGTTATCGGCGGCTTGTGCGAAGACATCGAAGATGTGCTGACCTCCGTAGAACTGCGAAGGCTGTTTCAGGAACGGCAGGTCGAGCCCGGCCCTGGTCGCTGGGTATAGCCCGCCGTTCTGGTTGAGCAATTTCAGCGAATCGGGGTCGGTGTTCAGCCAGAGGGCAAATTGGGCCGCCTCGTATGGGTGGTCGCTGCCACGCAGAACTGCCGTGCTTGAGCCTCCCCAGTTGGCTGCCGTGTGCTCGCCGTCCTTCCAGGTCGGCATCGGCGCCAGCGCCCACTTGCCTGAGGTCGTGGGGACGTTGCTGGCCAGGGTGGCATTCCCCCAGACCGCGCTGACCCACGTGAGCAACTTGCCGTCGGCGAGTGCCTTGTTCCACTGCTGGGAGAAGCCCTGCATGTTGGCCACCAGGCCGCGATCGATCAGGTTCTGCCAGTATTTCGCGACCTCCTCCGTCGGCGCGTCATCGATGTTGACTAGCCACTTGTCTCCGTCGATTTGTGCCCACCGCGCGCCGTTCTGGGATGCTAGGCCAGCGAACCAGCCGGTGTCGCGCTGCGGAAAATGGGTGATCTGGACCGTGGGATCCTGTTTGTGTACTGCCTCGGCGACGGCTGCGAACTGCGCCCAGGTCTTGGGTACTTCGACGCCGTACTTCTCGAACAGATCCTTGCGGTAGAACATCGCCATCGGACCGGTGTCCTGGGGGATGGCGTAGACGCCTGTGTTTCCGAAGGTCACCTGCTTCCAGGCGAAGTCGAAGAACTGGTCGCCGGTGTCCGTCTTCAGGCAGTGCGAGATGTCGCGCAGCCCCTGTTGCAAGCGGAAACTGGGCAGGGTGTCGTACTCAATCTGGGCCAAGTCGGGTTCGTTCCCGGCCTTCAGTGCGTTCGACAGGTTCTGGTATGTGCCCTGGTTGCCGCCGGGCACGGTATTCAGCTCAACCTGGACCTTCGGGTGCTGCGCGTTCCAGAGGTCGACGGCGTCATCGATGCCTGGAACCCAGGACCAGAATGACAGTTTCACGGCCCCCGTGGAGGGTTCGCACGCCGTCGAAGCCGCTTGAGGGCCCGCTCCGCTGCACCCGGCTACTGCCAAGGATAGGACGAGCGCGGTGCCAACTGCTCTCAGGCGCCCAGGTCGAATCCCGGTGCCAACAATTCTGTTCCCCCGTTCGCTCTTCACGTGGGTCGCCCTGACTGGTGAGGGTTTGACGAATCATTGGCTTCGCGCATCGAGTCCGCGTCGCCCAATGCGTGAGGAAGGGGCCGCTGTGAGTCAGTCCGTGAATGTCGGGCGATCGGCCGGAGCACACGATCGGCGCTCACCGCTGTCGTGCCAACGGGGGGGCAGTGGGTCAGGAACGTGGGGCCCACGGGTGATCCAGGATCGAGACTGTTCGGTCGAGACGACACGGCACAACACCTCCAAGTCGGGTGCGGACCGCGAGCATCGAGCCCGTTGCCTCACCATTGGGACATCGCAGCACACGCACAGTACCATAAACCGTGCAGATGACCTAATTTGACGCGCAGAACGGAATCGAAATGTCAGAGGTACGGCGGGGGCCTTACGCCAAGACGGCTGAGCGCCGTCAGCAAATTCTTGACGCTGCCCTCCAAGTGTTCGCGTCGCGCGGCTATCAAGCCGGCTCGATGCGGGAGGTGGCCAGGGTCGCGAACATTCAGCTTTCCACTCTCATGCACCACTTCAACAGCAAGGAAGACCTGCTGCTGGCACTCCTTGAAAGACGGGACGCCGACAGCCCCGGGCAGCGCACCGGCACCGGCGACCTCATCGCCGATGTGCTTTCCCAAGCGCGGTGGAACCAGACCATCCCCGAGTTGATCGCGCTGTACACGGTGCTGTCGGCAGACTCCATCACAGACGGTCATCCGGGACGCGACTACTTCACTGAGCGATTCACCACGGTCCGGCGGGGATTCCAGGAGGAGTTCGAGAAGCTCCGAGACGCAGGACGCCTGCGATCAGGCGTCGATCCCCGGCTCGCGGCAGGCTGTATCACCGCGTTGTGGGACGGGATCCAGCTGCAGTGGCTACTGCAGCCCGACGAGATCGACGTCGTCGCCTACCTGAAGGCTTTCCTTGAACTCATCACCCACCCTGCGGAAGGAACTGTCAGCTATCAGGGGTGACGGGTCTTGTGCCCACAACATGACCAGCCTGCTCCATGCGATGGGAAGGTCTCCCGACTCTTAGCCTCGATCCACCGATGGGCAGGGTGGCAGGCGCACCTCGTCGGGAGCCCTCCGGGTCAGGTTGGTCCACAGCGCGACGTGCGAGTCCGCGTTGCTGGTGGTCATGTCGTCCCACAGTCGGTCACGAATCGGGATCGTTTCGACGGCGACGAGCAGGCGAGCTGCGTCGCGATCAGACAACGGCCGAGCGTCGGCGTGGAACTTCTGGAGCCGCCCAACGGCCCACTTGGCCTCGGCGCGTGGCGTCCTTGTCTCGGCGGCTTCCCGAACCTCGGGTAACAGCTCCGCGACGGGCTCCCGGTCACCGACCAGCGATGACGCCAACGCCTCGCGGCTGGCGGCGGGCCGCGGGCGGCCGGTCAGGGTCATCTCGGCAGCGACGTATTCGCGTGCCGCTTGGGCTGAGGGCCGGACGCACCCAGGTAGTAGTCGTGCCAGTCGGAGTCGTTCGCCCACACCATGAGCGCGGTGTCGATGTCGATGTGTCGAGTCGAGTCGGGGGAGTGAATGGGGAGTCTCATACCTCCTAGGTGAGCTCCTTGATCCGGCGACGTCGGCCGGTTCCGTTGACACACTGGTGACACACCAACGAAAAACGGCGGCTGACGCTGGAAGACGTCGAAAGACGTTTCCGCAGGTCAGCCGCCGTTTTCGGCAACTACTGACAGAGGGTGAAAACCCCCGGATCAGATGTCGAAGTACATCTCGAATTCGTGCGGGTGCGGGCGGAAGCGGATCGGGTCCACCTCGTTCTTGCGCTTGTACTCGATCCAGGTCTCGATCACGTCCTGGGTGAAGACGTCCCCTTCAAGCAGGAACTCGTAGTCCTCCTCCAGCGCGTCCAGCACCTCGGGCAGCGAGCCGGGGACCTGCTTGATCTCCGCGTGCTCCTCCGGGGGCAGCTCGTAGAGGTCCTTGTCCACCGGCTCCGGCGGCTCGATGCGGTTCTTGATGCCGTCGAGTCCCGCCATCAACTGGGCCGCGAAGGCGAGGTAGGGGTTACACGACGGGTCCGGGATCCGGAACTCGATGCGCTTGGCCTTCGGGGAGGCGCCGGCAATGGGGATGCGGATGCACGCCGAGCGGTTGCGGGCGGAGTAGACCAGGTTGACCGGCGCTTCATAGCCCGGCACCAGACGGTGGTAGGAGTTGACGGTCGGGTTGGTGAACGCGAGCAGCGCGGGCGCGTGCTTGAGCAGGCCGCCGATGTACCAGCGAGCGAGGTCGGACAGACCGCCATAGCCCTTCTCGTCATAGAAGAGCGGCTCGCCGTTCTTCCACAACGACTGGTGGGTGTGCATGCCCGAGCCGTTGTCGCCGAAGATCGGCTTCGGCATGAAGGTCGCAGCCTTGTTGTTGCGCCACGCGGCGTTCTTGACGACGTACTTGAACTTCATCATGTCGTCGCCGGAGTGCAGCAGGGTGTTGAAGCGGTAGTTGATCTCCTGCTGGCCACCGGAGGCGACCTCGTGGTGGCTGCGTTCGACGACGAGCCCGACGTCCTTCATGAGCAGGCAGATCTCGTCGCGGATGTCGGCGAAGTGGTCGACAGGCGACACTGGGAAGTAGCCACCCTTCATGCGCGGCTTGTAGCCGAGGTTGCCGCCCTCCTCGACCTTGCCGGTGTTCCACACGGCGGCCTTGGAGTCGAGGTAATAGAACGACTCATTGGCCGAGGTCTTGAAGCGCACGTCGTCGAAGAGGAAGAACTCCGCCTCGGCGCCGAAGTATGCCGTGTCGGCGATCCCGGTCGACTTCAGATAGGCCTCGGCCTTCGCCGCGATATTGCGCGGGTCCCGGCTGTAAGGCTCGTCGGTGAACGGGTCGACGATCGAGAAGTTCATGATGAGCGTCTTCTCGACGCGGAAGGGGTCGATATAGGCCGTGGCCACGTCCGGCAGCAGCTTCATGTCCGACTCGTGGATCGCCTGGAAGCCGCGGATCGAGGAGCCGTCGAAGGCCTGACCGACCGTGAAGAAGTCCTCGTCCAGGGACTCGGCCGGCACATTGAAGTGCTGCATGATGCCGGGCAGGTCGCAGAAGCGGATGTCGACGAACTTGACGTCCTCATCCTTGATGTAGGCAAGAACGTCGTCAGCAGAGCTGAACAAGGGGGAACCTCCTGATGAGGGTGGATGGGCGCGTGTCGCCGCGCCCGTGCGTCGGGAGCACCCTAGGACGGCCCGATTAACCGAATTTCACCCGCGTGTTTCCGGCGTGTTACGCCCGCCCCCGTCTCATCTGTCGATACGGGGCGCTCGTATGCCGGGCGCCGGCTGAGGCCGCGCACCTCCGGGATCTCTTACCTCGGCCGCCCCGTATGCCGAGCGGGGTTGTTGCACGCGAGCGGGGTTCTCGCCGAGCCGAGCGGGTCTTGTGAACGCGAGCGGCCCTATATCCCCGCTCCCACGCAGAAGACCCGCTCCGCTCGTGGCGAGGGACGAGCTGACCCGGCGAGGCGAGGAGGAGCTGAACCCAGAGTTCGGTTCGGTCGACGATGCGGTGAGTCGGGGTGGCGAGGGACGAGCTGACCCGGCGAGGCGAGGAGGAGCTGAACCCAGAGTTCGGTTCGGTCGACGATGCGGTGAGTCGGGGTGGCGAGGGACGAGCTGACCCGGCGAGCCGAGGAGGTGCCGGACCCAGAGTTCGGTTCGGTCGACGATGCGGTGAGTCGGGGTGGCGAGGGACGAGCTGACCCGGCGAGGCGAGGAGGAGCCGGACCCAGAGTAATTACCGGCCGCGGAGTTGGCGGCGGTCCATGCGGACCCGGTTGGGGTCGATGCCGGCGGGGACGCCTTGACGGATGCCGGGGATGGACTTCAGGCGCTTGTTGACGGCGGACATCTCGTCCTTGGTCAGGCTGCCCTTGAGGCGGCTCAGGTGGCGGGGCAGCTTGCGGGCTTCGATCTGCTCGGCGCCGTCGCCGACATACAGCTGGTGGATCGGGACGCCGGGGGCGACGCGGGCGACCTTCTTGACTTCCTTTTCCATCAGCTTCTTGGCGCGCGGCAGCGGGCCCTCACCGATCAGGACCACGCCGGGTCGCCCGAGTGCGCGAAAAACCATGGCAGCATTGGCGATTTCCTGCGGCCGGGCGACATCGGCCGAGACCGGCTCCTGGTCGTAATACCAGCCACGGCGCAGCATCGACAGGGCGCCGACGGTCTGGCCGGCCTTGCCCGCCATCGACCCGAAGGCCGCTCGCTCGCCCCGCCTCGAGAGCGTGATCATGGTGGCGAGCAGCGCGAACGGGGCGCCGACGAAGGCCATATAGATCGGGTGGTCGATCACGAAGCCGATGATCACGAAGAGCGCGAGCACCCCGAAGAAGACGCCGAGCAACCACCACGTGATGCTCGGGTCCATGGCCCGGACCGCGGTGAAGACGGTCTTGATCTGCTTGAACGGGTTGCTGCGCTTCGGCTTGGCTGCCGCGGCGTCCTTCGTGGCCATAGCCCCCAAGGATACGGGGGCGATCAGTCCCCGGTGCGCCCGTTCGCGACCAGCGTGGCGGCCTCCTGCCGGGCCGGCTCGCTCTGCTCGCCCAAATGCGCCAAATGCGGGGGTATGTCGCGGCCCCAGCGCCGCATGGCGCTCGCCCACAGCCGCCCCGCGCGGTAGGACGAGCGGACCAGCGGGCCGGCCATCACGCCCTTGAAGCCGAGCCCCTCGGCATACGAGCTCCAGTGAACGAACTCTTCCGGCTTGACCCACCGGTCGATCGGGTGGTGCAGGGGGGAGGGGCGCAGATATTGCGTGATCGTCAGGATGTCGCAGCCGGCGTCGTGCAGGTCACGGATCGCCGCCGCGATCTCGTCTTCCTGTTCGCCCATGCCGAGGATGAGATTGGACTTCGTGACCAATTCGGCATCGCGCGCCATCGTCAGGACCCGCAGCGATTTGTCGTAGGTGAAGGCCGGCCGGATCCGTTTGAAGATGCGAGGCACCGTCTCGAGGTTGTGGGCGAAGACCTCAGGACGCGCATCGAAGACCTGTCCGACCAGTTCGGGCACGGCGCCGAAGTCGGGCGGCAAGATCTCGACGCCGGTGTTCGGGTTGAGCGCGTGGATCTGGCGGATGGTCTCGGCATACAGCCAGGCCGCGCCATCGGGCTGGTCGTCGCGGGCGACGCCAGTCACCGTGGAGTAGCGCAAACCCATGGTCGCCACGGACTCGGCCACCCGCCGCGGCTCGTCGCGGTCCAGTGGCGCGGGCTTGCCGGTCGCGATATCGCAGAAGTCGCAGCGCCGGGTGCACGTGTCGCCGCCGATGAGGAAGGTCGCCTCGCGGTCCTCCCAGCACTCAAAGATGTTGGGGCAGCCGGCCTCTTGGCAGACCGTATGCAGGCCTTCGGACTTGACCATCGAGTGGATCTGCGTGAACTGCGGCCCCATCTTGGCCGTGGTCCGGATCCACGACGGCTTGCGCTCGATGGGCGTCTCGGCGTTGCGGGCCTCGACGCGCAGCAGCTTGCGGCCTTCGGGGGCGATCGTCACCCACCCAGCGTACGTCGGGCGGCGGGGCGCGCCCAGCCACAGGCTCCTGCCAGGGGGATGTCGAACCGACAACGCAGACATATGCCGCGCCTACTTCGCCATCAGGTCGCGTCCGCATCGTGATGGGACCGGCGAATCCTCGCCGGACGCCAACTCAGAAGGAGACACCTCATGGCACGCAAGAGCACCCTCATCACCAGCGCCGTCGGCGCGGCCGCCGGCCTCGTCCTCGCGGGCGGCGCCGTTCTGTCGGCGAATGCCGCCGAGAATTCGCCAGCCGCCACCGCCACGTCGTCGTCTGCGACGGCGCCCACCGTGCAGCAGGGCAGTTCGACGCAGACCCAAGGTCGCGCCGTCGGTCAGTCCGGGCAGCAGGGTCAGGGTGGCCCGATGGGTGGCTCACAGGACACCCCGGTGACCGGCGATGAAGCCGACAAGGTCATCGCAGCCGTCAAGGCCAAGGACGCAACCGCCTCGATCACCGAGGTGCGCAAGGATCCCGACGGGTCGTATGACGCGCTCGGCACCACGGATGGCGCGCCCGTCTTCTACGAGGTCAGCGCCGATCTGAGCACCGTCACCGAGAACACCGGCGGCCCGATGGGCGGTCCGGGTGGACACCAGGACGGCCAGGCACCCGGCCAAGTGGGCCAGGGCGGTCCGGCTGGGCCGGGCGCGCCCACGGGCGGCACCCTCGACCCCAACACGGCCACAAGCTCCGCAACGACGAGCGCCTGACCCGCCACGGGCGCCCGCGATAAGGCGCCGCGAGGTCGTCAGGTTCGGCCCGGATCGTCAGTTTGACGTGACGATCCGGCGCCGAACCTGACGACCTCGACGGCTTTCCAGAGGGCGCAACCACGAAACTCAGCCCAGGACGGCGCTCAGGTGCTTCTCGGCATACGGCAGCAGGTCGGCGACGGCGATCCGGCGCCCGGCCTCCTGGCTGAGGGAGGAGACGCCGGCATCGGCGATGCCGCACGGGATGATCACCTGCGCCCATGACAGGTCCGGGTCGGCGTTCAACGCGAAGCCGTGCATGGTGACGTTCTGGCTCACCCGCACCCCGATCGCGCCGAGTTTGCGGTCGGGCCCGCGGTCGTCGGCGAGACGCCATACCCCGCTGCGCCCCTCGACCCGGGTGACGGCGACATCGAACTCGGCGCACATGCCGATCATCGCCTCCTCCAGCCGCCGAACGTGGGCGACGACGTCGACCGGCGTGGGCAGGGTGAGGATCGGATAGCCGACGAGCTGCCCCGGCCCGTGCCAGGTGATCTTGCCGCCGCGATCGACGTCGATGACCGGAGTGCCGTCCACCGGCCGCTCTAGGGGGAGGGTGCGCTTACCCGCGGTGTAGACGGCGGCGTGCTCCAGCAGCAGCGTGGTGTCGGGGAGTCTGCCGGCGACGACCTGGGCATGGACCTCTCGTTGGTGAGCCCAGGCCTTCTCGTAGTCGACGAAGTCCGGGTCGAACCCGAGATGCTCGAAGCGCATGAAGCCACCGTATGCCGTCTCGCCGGAGGCGCCGGTTAGGGTTGCCCCACCGATTCCGCAAGCCCGGCAGGGGGATATGGCGTGGCCTTCGCGACTCTCAACTGCTTCTCTGATGTACTCGAAGTCGGCATCACGCTCAATGTCGTGTTGCCCCAGGCGACGCGCGAGCAGATTGGCGTGGATAGCCTCGATTCTGCGGCGCCGGCCGGCGACCCGCCTCTCCTCTATCTCTTGCACGGCCTGTCCGACGATCACTCGGCGTGGATGCGTTACACCAGCATCGAGAGGTATGCCGCGGAGCGCGGCATCGCGGTCGTGATGCCGGCCGTCGGGCGCAGTTTCTATGCCGACGAGCGTCTCGGGCATCCCTACTGGACCTTTGTCAGCGAAGAGCTCCCGCGGCTGGTACAGACCTTTTTCCGGGTCAGTGATGATCCCGCGCGCACCTTTGTGGCCGGCCTGTCGATGGGTGGTTATGGCACCCTGCGGCTGGCGCTGACGCACCCGAGAAGGTATGCCGCGGCGGCCTCGCTGTCCGGGGTGGCCGACATCCGCACCCTGCTGGCCCGCCCAGAACGTGCGGAGATTGTTCGGCGGGTCTTCGACGGCGCCGTGGTACCCGACGAGGATCCCGTGCAGCTGCTGGCCGCGGCCGACCCGGCGACACTGCCTCCTTTGTGGATCGGTTGCGGCACCGAGGATCTGCTGATCGAGAGCAATCGGACGTTCGTTGAGCAGGCGCGCGCCGCCGGAGCGACGGTGACCGCCGATTTCCGGGCCGGCGACCATGCCTGGCAGTTGTGGGACGACCAGTTGCCGGACGTCCTGGACTTTTTCGTTGCCTCGATGGAAAGGGATTCCGTATGAGCAGCCCCGCACCCGAGGCCCCACCCACGCCTCGACGCAGTGCCCGGCCCCGATGGCTAGCCGCGCTCGTGGCGCTGGTCTGGCTCGTGCTAGCCGGCGTCGGTGGTCCGCTCGTCGGACGGTTGGCTGAGGTCCAGAAGAACGACAATGCCTCCTTCGTGCCGGCCAATGCTGAGTCGACCAAGGTCGCGAACTTCCTGGCGAAAGCCAGCGACACCAATGACTTGCCCTATCTGATCGTCCTCGAGGCGCCTCAGAAGCTCTCCGAGGCGCAGCTTGGCGTCGCGGCCCAGCTGAAGGAGGAGTTGCCGAGCCTGCCGCTGGCCGCCCTGGGTGCGGGCCGCACGATTGGGGAGTTTGTCGGAAGCCCTGGTGCCGGGCCGATTCCGAGCGCTGACGGCAAGGCCGCCCTCATCATCCTCAATCTCGACAGCGCCAAGGCCGACGACACGATCGCCGGGACGACGCCGATGTATGAAGCGGCCCTGGAGATCCGCTCGGTTCTGGAGGAGCGACTCGCCGCATCGGGTATGACCGGATATCTCGCCGGCCCGGGCGGGCTTCTCGCGGACTTCGTGACCGCGTTCGAGGGCATCGACGGGGTCCTGCTCGGCGTCGCGCTCGTGGTCGTCCTGGTCATTTTGTTGATCGTCTATCGCAGTCCGATCCTGCCTTTTGCTGTGCTGCTCAGCGCACTCTTTGGCTTGTCGGTCGCCGCTCTTGCGGTCTTCCCACTGGCCAAGGCAGGCGCGATCGATCTGTCCGGCCAGTCGCAGGGGATCATGTTCATCCTCGTGGTCGGCGCGGCAACCGACTATGCCCTGCTGCTGGTCAGCCGATATCGCGAGGCGCTGCACGACACGGATTCGGCGTGGGTCGCGTTGCGATCGGCATGGCGCGGTGCCGTCGAACCGATCCTCGCCAGCGGGGCAACAGTCATCCTCGGTTTGCTCTGCCTAATGCTCTCCGATCTCGGCAGCACGGCCGGCCTCGGCCCGGTCGGAGCCCTAGGCATCGCCGGCGCCATGCTGGCGACCCTGACCTTCCTGCCGGCGATCCTCCTGCTCATCGGTCGCCGAGTCTTTTGGCCGGCCGTCCCGAAACTCGACCACGCCCACCTCGAAGACGCGATCGACCGTCGCGGCATCTGGGGGCGGGTGGCCCGGATGGTCGGTGAGCATCCGCGCCGGACCTGGGTTCTCACCTTGGCTGGTCTGTTGGCATTTGCTGCCTTCCTGCCGACCTTCAAGGCCGACGGCGTGTCCGCGGATGAGCTCTTCCTGACCGATACCCCGTCTGTCGCCGGCAATGCGGCCCTGGCCCGACACTTCCCGGCTGGATCGGGGGCACCGGTGCAGGTCGTCGTCCCGCAGGGCAAGGCCGATGCGGTGGTCGAGCGGCTGCGGACCGAAGAGGGGCTCGCCGAACCGATGATCGGGCTGGCGCCCGGCACCCCGGTGGTGCCGGTCGACGGTCAGGTGCTGGTGCAGGCGACGCTCACCGTCGCCTCGGACTCGCCGCAGGCGACCAAGATCGTCGAACGGCTGCGCAGCGACCTCGACGCCGTCAGCCCGGAGGCGATCGTCGGCGGCAACACCGCGGTCAGCCTCGATGTGCTTAACGCCACCGAACGGGACCTCAAGGTCATCATCCCCGCGATCCTGATCGTGATCTTCCTCGTCTTGGCCTTGCTGCTGCGGGCGATCGTGGCGCCCTTGCTGCTGGTGATCGCGAACGTCATCTCGTTCGCCACAACGATCGGGGTGGCGGCCCTGGTCTTCAATCACCTCTTCGACTTCCCGAACTCCGATCCAGCGACTCCGCTGTACGGCTTTGTCTTCCTCGTCGCGCTCGGCATCGACTATTCGATCTTCCTGATGACCCGGGTGCGCGAAGAATCCGTCCGCCGCGGCACCCGACGGGGGATCCTCGTCGGGCTCGCCGTCACCGGCGGGGTCATCACCTCGGCCGGGATCGTGCTCGCCGCGACCTTCTCCTCGCTCGCCGTGCTGCCGCTGATCTTCCTGGTGCAGATCGGCTTCATCGTCGCCTTCGGGGTCCTGCTCGACACCTTGATCGTCCGGTCGCTGCTGGTGCCTGCGTTGTCGTATGACGTGGGCTCGCGGATCTGGTGGCCCTCGCGGTTGGCTCGTGAATCGGAGCCGGAGTGAGTGATCGGATCGGGATCGGGGTCTGCATCCTGCCGGATGCGCCGTGGTCGGAGGTTGTGGACACTTGGCGTGCCGCTGAGGATCTCGGCTTCGGTCATGCGTGGACCTACGACCACCTGACCTGGTCGGGCCTGCCCGACCACGCCTGGTTTGCCGCCTTCCCGACACTGGCCGCAGCGGCGGGCGTGACCTCGCGCATCGGCCTGGGCACCTTCGTGTCCTCGCCGAACACCCACCATCCGGCACAACTGGTCCGGGAGGCCTTAAGCCTGCACGATCTCAGCGAGGGCCGATTCCTGCTCGGTATCGGCGCGGGCGGCGACACCGACGCAAGCGTCGCCTGGCCGGGCGCGACGATTGGCGAGCGCTCCGCACGCTTCCGCGAGTTCACCGCGATCGTGGGGGAGTTGCTGCGGAGCGATGGCGTGGGCTTCGACGGCACCCACTACCGCTTCGAGCGGGCGGACAGCTTGCCCGGTCCGCCGAACGCGGAGGGGCGGATCGGCATACCCCTGCTCGTGGCGGCCAATGGACCCAAAGCGCTGGCACTGGCGGCCCGCGAGGGCGACGGCTGGATCACCTATGGCGGCAAGGCCAGCACCGATGCCGCATGGTGGGAACTGGTGGCGGGAGCGGCCGAGCGCATGGACCAGACCCGCGCGTCGGCCGGTCGCTCGCGCCCGCTGCGTCGCATCCTCGGGCTCGACTCCGCGCCCACTTATCCCTTCGGCGGCGTCGACCTCTTCGAAGATGCCGTCGGCCGGGCGGCGGCCCTCGGCTTCACCGACGTCGTGTGCACCTGGCCGCGGACGAGCCCGCCGTATGCCGGGTCGCCCGACACCGTCCGCCGAGTCGCCGCGCGCCTGCTGTAGACCCCGCCCGTCGAGTCGCCGCGCGCCTGCTGTAGACCCCGCCCGTCGAGTCGCCGCGCGCCTGCTGTAGACCCCCCGCCGCCAACTCTGCCCCGCCCAAGAAGGCATGTCGAGTTCGG